>JAYTHX010000528.1:0-7841 GCA_043732195.1 Polyangiaceae bacterium | reverse complement strand
TCATCGGTTCGTTCGGCAACAAGCGGACGAAGGAGCTCTCGCTCTACCACCACCGCCTCGGCAAGGCGCTCGCCTCGCTCGGCGATCGCGACGTCGCGCTCACGCACCTCGACATGGCCTTCAAGATCGATCCCGGGTCGGTCGAGGTGCTCAAGGACCTCGGCGTGCTCGCGCTCGAGTCGAACGATCTCGAGCGCGCGCAGAAGACGTTCCGCGCGCTGCTCCTCCAGAGGCTCGATGCTTCGAGCGGAATCTCGAAGGGCGAGGTCTTCTACTACCTCGGCGAGATCTCGATGAAGCAGGGCGACAAGGCGAAGGCCGTGCAGATGCTCGAGCGCGCCGTGGAGAACGAGCCCTCGCTCGCGCGCGCCAAGGCGATGCTCTCGGACCTCAAGAGCTGACGAGGCGATGGCGCGCGCGCTGCTCGGCCTCCTCCTCGGGATCGTCGCGCGCGCGTGGCTCTGGACCTTGCGTCTCGAGCTCGAGGTGCACCCGCTGCTCGCCGCCGCCTCGGATCGGCCGTGGGTGCTCTCGTTCTTCCACGGGACGCAGTGGCCGCTCCTCGCGTGGCGTCGGCGCCGGCCCACGTTCGTCATGGTCAGCCATTCGAAGGACGGGCAGCTCCAGGCGCGCGCGCTCGGGCTCCAGGGCTTCGTCGTGGTGCGTGGGTCGTCGTCGCGCGGCGGGGCGCGCGGCCTTGCTGCCATCGTGCGCGGGCTCGAGCGCCGCGTGAGCGACGCCGCTTTCGCGGTCGACGGTCCGCGCGGCCCCTACGGCGTGGTCAAGGCTGGCGCCCTCGTGGCGGCCCGCCGGAGCGGCGGCGTGCTCGTGCCGATGGGAGGCGCGATCCGGGCAGGGAAGACGTTCGACCGCGCCTGGGACCGCTTCGCCCTCGCGTGGCCGTTCAGCCGGGTCGCGGTGGTCCTGGGCGCCCCGATCGAGGGGTCGGCGACGGCGGAGGAGCTCGCCGTGGCGATTCGCGACGCCAACGAGCGCGCCGGCGCGATCCTGGCCGGGACGGCTGCGAAGATGGTAGGCCTGCAGGGTTTTTCGGACATTCCGCGGGCCGCGCGCGACCCGCATTGAATGACGGGGCCCCCCCGGTGGTCAAACGCCGAGGTTCCCTGCTTTTTGACCCAGACTTGGACGGGGACTTCCCCGAGGAGAAATCATGCGTAGCTCGTCGTTCGCTTTGTTCGGTACGGCTATCGTGGCGGTATTTGCAGCGGCAGGATGCCGGATCGAGGCGCATACGCAGACGGCGTTCGAGGATAAGAGCGTGCCGGCCAAGTCCTCCACGAAGGCGTGGGCGGGTGAGGAGATCACCATCGAAAACGGCGGCATCAACCCGCTCGGTGGCACCGGCGGCGTCGAGGTAAAGGTCGACCCAGCAGCGACCGGCGTGACCATCAACGCCACCATCTCTGCCCTCGCGGACGACGACAAGCCGGAGGACGCGCGCCTCAACCGCGCCGACGTGCTCCAGACCTACGAGATCGTCGAGGGCGCCGGGAAGTGGGAGGTAAAGTGTGGCCACGGCGCGGGGCACGGCACCTCGGGCGTCGCCGGCTCCGGCTGCAAGATCCTCCGCGTCACCATCCCGCCGGGCACCGCGCTCCAGCCCCACAACCTCACGGTGGGCAACGGCAACGGCTCGATCCGCGTCGGCCTCGCCGATGCCGGCGCGGTGCCGTACGTGAAGAACCTCACCGTCGACAACAACGGACTAAGCGAGGTCAGCGTGCGCGTGAACCCGGTCGCCGGCGGCAAGCTGGTCATCGTCGGCGAGAGTGATGTCTCGGTCGCGCTCCCCACCGCGTTCTCGGCGCAGAAGGTCGTGTTCACGGTCGATGAGAGCGACCCCACGAAGGCCGGCGCCCGCATCCGCGTCCCGGGCTTCGCCGGCATGGTGGGCGGCAGCGCGTATCCCGTCGCCGGCGCCACGGCCGACGCCGTCACCGAGCTGAACGTGCTCTCGAAAGGCCCGTTCTCGAGCGACACGCTGACCGTCAACAGCTTCTGATCGGAGTACGCTACCAGGCGTGCCGAGCGTGCGCTTCTTCTCTCTCGTGACGGCTGCGGCCATGTCGAGCATCGGGTGCAAGACCACCCAAGCGCTCGACGACCGCGGTCGCTTCGTGGAGGACGGCGTCACGCTGGACGCGAAGGACGACTGGGGCGGCGAGCCCATCGCCATCGACAATACCGGGGTGACTGCGACCGGCGGGCTCTCCGTCGCGGCTGACGGGGAACGAACCAAGATCGGCGCGATCGCGCGCCTCCTCGCGCTGCGTGACACGCTCGACAAGCCCGGCGCCGACGACGCGATCGTCAAGGCGAAGGGGACATTCCTGATCACGACGTCGACGGCCGAACCAAAGGCCACCACCGTGGTCTGTGGGGCCGTGGCGGGTACGGGCGAGGACAGCGCGGGCTGCGATGCGCTCGACATCACGGTGCCGGCTGGCAAGCCGGAGATGCCGCTCACGTTGCAGGCGCGGTCGGGGAACGGAAAGGTCGGCGTCTCGCTCGCTCCCGCGTCGGTGAAGGGCCTCGACCTCACCGCGAGCAACGGGAGCATCGACGTGGCTGTGCCGAGCAACGCCGGCGCGGTGATCTCGATCGTCGCCGCCACCGGCGACGACGTCGTGCTCCGTCTTCCACGCGACTTCGCCGCCGACTCCATCACCCTCGAGACCACCGGCGCGCTCGATACGCTCGCGTTCCCGGACGTGCAGTCCGGGAAAGGACGCGGCGCTGCCGGGGCCGGCGCGAAGAGCATCGCGGTGCGCTCGTCGAGCGGGCGAATCAGCCTCGTCGCGCAGTAGCGAGGCTCAGGCCTTGCGGGCGATGGCGTCGATCTCGACGCGCGCGCCCTTCGGGAGCGCCGAGACCTGGACAGTGGCGCGGGCGGGCGGCGCTGCGGAGAACCGCTTGGCGTAGGTCTGGTTGACGACCTGGAAGTCGCCGAGGTCCACGAGGTAGATCGTGGTCTTCACGACGTGTTCGAAGCCGCAGCCTGCTGCGCCGAGGACCGCGCCGAGGTTGGCGAGCACGCGCTCGGTCTGCACCGCGATGTCCCCGGTGACGAGCTCGCCCGTCTTCGGATCGATGGGCACCTGTCCGCTGAGGAAGACGAGGTCGCCGGAGTGGATGGCCTGCGAGTAGGGCCCGATGGCCGCGGGTGCGTCGGGAGAAGAGATCGCCTTCATGCCGCCGACTCTCGCATACCGCGCGACGCGCTCACAAGCGCGAGGCAAGAGTCACTGGAGGCTCGGAGTGAATCTCGCTTGCTACAGCGCCTGGCGGCCGGAGAGGGCTCGGCCCATCGTGATGGGGTCGGCGTATTCGAGGTCGCCGCCGTGAGGGACGCCGCTCGCGATGCGCGTCATCGCGACGCCCAGCGACGAGAGCTCGCGCTTCAGGAGCAGCGCTGTCGCTTCGCCGTCGACGCTGGGCGGCGTCGCCACGATGATCTCGGTGATCCCCTCGTCGCGGATGCGGGCCGTGAGGCGCGGTACCGGAAGCTCCTCGGGGCCGATGCCCTCGAGCGGCGAGAGGAGCCGCCCCAGGACGAAGTAGCGGCCGCGCATCGCGCCCGTGCGCTCGATGGCCATCAGGTCGTGCACGCGGCCGACCACGCAAAGCAGCCGAGGATCGCGCTTGGGATCGCGGCAGATGTCGCACGACACCGCCTCACCCGCCGCGGCGCCCTTCGGCACCTCCGCGATGTTCCCGCAGCGATCGCACGGGCGCAGCTCCTCGTGGAGCGTCGTCAGCTCGCCGCCGAGGTCCTTCGCGACCTGCGGATCAGCGGTGAGCAGATGCAAGACGTAGCGCTGCGCCGTCTTCTCGCCGACGCCGGGGAGGCGCGAGAGCAGGGACACGAGCCTCCGTATCTTGGGCGAGTGCTGCATCGGGAGAAGCTGACAGCTGACAGCTGACGGCTGACGGTGGCGAGACAGAGAGGACGCGCATTCTCGTCCGGGACTGTGTCGGCTGTCAGCTGTCGGGTGTCAGCTAGCTCACACCATGCCGGGGATCTTCACGCCGCCGGTGACCTTCGCCAGCTCGGCTTCCATGCCCTTCTCGGCGAGCTCGAGCGCGGTGTTGATCGCCGCGCATGCGCTGTCGAGCGCGAGCTCCATCCCTTCGGCCTTCAGGAACTCGGGGTCGATGTCGATGCGCGAGACCTTGCCGCCCAGGGTAACGGTGGCCTTCACCTTGTCACCGACCGCGCCGGCCGAGACCTCCTTGTCACCGACCTCCTTCTTGACCTGCTCGATCTTCCGCTGCATCCGCGCCGCCTGGCGCATCAGCTCGTTCATACCGCCGTTGAACTGACCCATGACTCAATCCTCCTGCGCAGGGACCCGAATGTCTTTGAGCTCGGCATCGAAGATGGCGATCGCCTTCTGGACGAACGGATGCCTTTCCACCTTGGCGCGCGCTTCGATCAGCGCCGCCTTCCGTTTCTGGGCGTCCAGCGAGGCGACACTGGCGCTGCGAGCGCCGCGCGCGGCGACGTCGAACGTCACCGTGGGGGCGACGCCCTCGAAGTACGCGGTCGCGTGCTCAATGAGGACGAGGCGCGCGTCCCCTTCCTCGGCGCGACCGTCCTCGAACGAGCCGGGCTCGAAGCCGAGCACGATGGTCTCGCGGGTGACGACCCTCGGCGCCGCGAGCTCGAGGGTCGCGGCGACGGCGGGGCGCACGTGGCGGATCGTGCCGAGGATCGCTCGCCACAGCGCGATGCGAGCATCGCCGACCGCATCCGCCGGGACGACGGACACTGCCGTGACCTCGCTCAGGACGGCGATTGCGCTCACCGCGGCGACCGCGCTCACCGGCACGGGCGTCGTCTCCGCAGCGGGGAGACCCGCACGATCGGCGGCAAAGAAAGCCTCGGGATCGATCTCGGTGGCCAGGTCGGGCTCGGGCTCGAACTCCGGCGCGGCGAGGGCGAGCGAGCCGCTCGTCCGTACGAGCCGCGCGGCCGAGGCGGGTGGCGGAGGCGCGACCGGCACGGCGGCAGGCGCCACAGCCCGCGGAGCGAAATCGATCGCGGGCGAGCTCGCCATGCTCGACGAGCTCGCCATGCTCGCCATGCCCGACGCGCTCGAGGCCTGGGCCGCGGGGTCACGCGACCGGCCGCCGCCCGAGCCACTGCCCGAGCCTGCCGACCCTCCACCACGCGGCGGCGGTGGCGCGCCCGTCGCCAGGCGACGCTCGAGCTCGCCGAGGCGACCGAGCAGCTCGTCGAGCGGGAGGAGCTGGGGCCGGCGTGCGAGGCGAACGAGCGTCATCTCGAGGGCCGCGCGCACGTGGCCGCTCTTCACGATCTCGTCGTAGCCCTTGGAGAGACCGGTGAAGAGGCGCGTCAGGTCGTCCGCCTCGCTCTTCTGCGCGAGCGCCACGACGTCCGCGACCTCCTCGTCGGCGAGGTCGAGCAGCTCGCGCGCCTTGTCGGCCGAGCACACCTTCGCCACCACGACGTTGCGGAGGTGATGCAGGAGATCGCGGCACAGGTGCACGAGGTCGAAGCCCTGGCGCGACACCGCGTCGAGCACGTCGAGCGTGGTGGCCGCGTCACCGGCGAGGATCGCACCGGTGAGCTTCGTCATGATCTCGCGGTCGGCGACGCCGAGCACGCGCGCCACGTCCTCCGCGGAGATCTTCTCGCTCCCGTAGGCGATGACCTGATCGAGCAGGCTCATCGCGTCGCGCATGGAGCCGGCCGCCTCGCGCGAGAGGATCGAGACCGCGCCGTCGTCGGCGAGGAGGTTCTCGCGACCCAGCACGTCCTTGAGGCGCGCGCCGATCTGCTTGGCGCTCACCAGCTTGAAGTCGTAGCGCTGGCAGCGGCTGAGGATGGTGACCGGGACCTTGTGCACCTCGGTCGTCGCGAAGATGAACTTCACGTGCGGCGGCGGCTCCTCGAGCGTCTTCAGGAACGCGTTCCACGCCGCGTTGGAGAGCATGTGGACCTCGTCCACGATGTAGATCTTGTACCGGTCGCGCGCGGGACGGAACGCGAGGCCCTCTTGCAGCCGCCGCACCTCGTCGACCCCGTTGTAGCTGGCGGCGTCGATCTCCTGGACATCCATGTCGACGCCCGCCGCGATCTCGGTGCACGCCGCGCACGTCTGGCACGGCGTGGAGGTCGCCCCGGTGGCCTTGCCGTCCGCTCCCAGGCAGTTCAGGCACTTCGCGAGGATGCGCGCGCTCGTGGTCTTGCCGACGCCGCGGACCCCCGTGAACAAGATCGCATGCGCGACGCGATCCTGCGCGATCGCGTTCGCGAGCGTCTTGGTCACGTGCTCCTGCCCGATCAGGTCATCGAAGGCCTGGGGTCGGTACTTGCGAGCGAGAACGAGATAGCTCACTGCGACCTTGCTAGCGCACCGGCCGCTGTGCGTCGACAGCCAACGGCGGCGCCGTCGCGCTTGTGAGACGAGAGCGAGATTTCACACGGAGGCTCGGAGCCACGGAGAGTTTCTTTGGCTCGACAGGGCAGCTCGGCGAGACCCGCCGGAATGCTTCCCCCCGAACGCTCCGGGGCTCCGTGCGACGCTCGTCTCGGCGGAGCTACTTTTGCTTCTTGAGCTCGGTGATGAGCTCGGGCACCGCCGTGAAGAGATCCGCGACGAGCCCGTAGTCCGCGACCTGGAAGATCGGGGCGTCCGCGTCCTTGTTGATCGCGACGATGGCCTTCGAGCCCTTCATGCCGGCGAGGTGCTGGATGGCGCCCGAGATGCCGATCGCGAAGTACAGCTTCGGCGCGACGACGCGACCGGTCTGACCGACCTGCAGCTCCGGCGGCGCGTAGCCCGCATCGCACGCGGCGCGGCTCGCGCCGACCGCGGCGCCGAGGAGACCGGCGAGCGGGTCGAGCACCTCGACGAACTTCTCCTTGAGCGCGCGGCCGCCGGAGACGATGATCTTCGCCTCTCCGAGATCGGGACGCTCGCTCTTCGCCTCGCCGAGCGCGACGAACTCGACGCGCTCGGCGGCCGGATCCTTCGCCGCGAGCGCGACGTCCTCGATGGGGCTCGCGCCGCCGCTCGGCTCCGCGGGAGCGAACTCGCTCTGGCGAACGCTGACGACCTGGACGGGCGTGACCACCTGGGCGGTGCCGAACGCGTTGCCGGCGAAGACGGGGCGACGGTACGAGAGCTTGCCGCCCTCGGCGCTCACGCCGCTGATGTCCGGCGCGTAGCCCGCGCCGAGCTTCGCGGCGACGCGCGGCGCAATGTCCTTGCCGAACGAGCTCGAGGTGACGACGACGATGTCGAAGCCGCCGCTCCTGGCGACCTCGGCGATGGTCGGCGCGAAGCGCTCCGCGACGACGTTGGCGAGGTACGGGTCGTCGCCGGTGAGGATCTTCGCGGCGCCGAACGCAGCGACCTCGGAGGCCGCGGCCTTGGCGCCGTGCCCGAGCACGAGGATGGTGAAGGGGAGGCCGGTCTGCTTCGCGAAGGCGAGCGCGGAGTGCGTCGACTTGCGGATGTGACCGTCGTGGAGCTCTGCGATGACGAGAACGTTGGACATGATTTCCTCGTCTTTCCTCAGAGGACCTTGGCTTCGGACTTCAGCTTCTCGACCAGCTCGGCCACGGTCTTGACCTTGATGCCGGCCTTGCGCGCGGGCGGGAGCTCGAAGCTCGCGTAGGCGATCTTGAGCGCCACGTCGGCGCCGACGAGATCCGCGAGCTTCATCTCGACGAGCGGCTTCTTCTTCGCGGCCATGATGGCCATGAGCGCGGCGAAACGGACGCCGTCCGCGTAGTTGTGCGAGTCGGCGGTGTGCTTCGACTTCACGCTCTTCGGCGCGACGATGCG
>JAYTHX010000527.1:0-7882 GCA_043732195.1 Polyangiaceae bacterium | reverse complement strand
CACCGTCAGCCCGCAGCACCCTCGCGGTGCGGCTCGCGCAGCGGATCGGCGAGACGACACTGCACATCGAGCAGCGCTACCACGACGACAGCTGGCAGGTGCGCGCGTCGAGCATCGACGTGCGCGTCCTCTTCGACCTCGGCCGGCACGTGATCGCCGGGCCGCACGGGCGCTTCCACGCGCAGACCGGGGCGACCTTCCAGCAGCGCGTCTACCACGCGACGATCGCGCCGCAGGTGGCGGTGCCGATCTTCCGCACCATCGATCGCGAGCTCTCCCCGCTCGTCTCCGTCACGGGCGGCCGCGCGGTGTGGTGGCGCATCACCGACGGGTCGACGCCGGCCCGCGCGGTCGGCGAGCTCGACCGCGCAACGTACGAGGCGCTCGTGCAGCCGGTGGTGGAGCGGCGCTGCGGCTCGCACGACTGCCACGGAAAGCGGCCGCGCGGGCTCCGCGTGTACGGATCGTCGGGCTCGAGCCGGAGCGCACCAGCGCGTTCGCCGAGAGCTCGCCCCGCACACCGTCGAGGGGAGCGTACGCGCTGACCTTCCTGTCGAAGCCCCTCCAGCGCGAGCGGCATCGCGGCGAGATTGCCGAACGCTGCCTGCGCTCGTGGCTGCTCGGCGCGACCGACGCGCCGCCGTGCGCCGGCGCCCTACCGAAGCCCTGACGGGAAGCCGACCGCGAATCCCATCGAGTAGCGCGCGTTGATCTCGCTGCGCGGCTGGAGCGCGAGCGTCCCGTCCGCGGTGCGGTAGGAGTAAGCGTCGATGCCGAACGGCCCGGAGTAGCCGGCCACCGCGAGCGCGCCCGCCACGCGCGTGGCCTCGGTGGCGAGCGTTTCCGCGAGCGTCGCCTCGTCGACGAGCGGTGCGAGGAGCTCCGTGGACAGCCAGGCCCCGCGCGCGTCGCACCGCTGGCGGACGACGCGGCCGAGGTCACTGCGGCCGTCGGCAGCGAGAACGCCGTGGAGGCCGTACTCGCGCGCGATGCTGACGTTCGGCTCGATCTGCACCCCGCCCTCGGCGAGCCCGCCGCGGACGAACGCGCGGTCGGCCTCCGAGGCACGCGCCGCGACCACGCGCTGGTTGTGCCCGCTCATTCCGAACGCACGCTTCACGCGCCAGCCGTGACCGACGGGCGGCGACGACGCGAGGAGTGCCTCTGCCTCGTCGCGCGTCGTGACGAACGCGGCGCCCGGCAGCGTGGGGCCGAGCGCGCTCGCGAACGCCCGCGAGTTCACGCGGCGCAGCACGTCGATCGGTGGTGACGGCTCGGGCTCCGCGCCGGCGCGGCGCAGCACGGCGAGGGCGCGCGGCGTGGGACAGAACGCGCGGCCCACGAGCCCGTGCGCGGCCCTCGGCGGGGTCGTATCGTCGACGAGGACGTCCTCCGGCCCGAGCAGCGAGCGCGCGAGCGCCGGCACATACACCGCGAGCGCCTCCTTGATGGTCCGCCGCGGCGCATAGCCCTGCGACGCCCCGAGCTCGAGATCCGCGTCGAGGTTCAGGACCCAGGCAAGTCGTCGGGTTGCCATGCGTCCAGCGCGTCGAGGAAGGGCTCCGGTTGGCCGGCGCGGCGCCGGGCTTCGCGGTGGAGGGGGCGGCCGCGCATCAGCAGCGGAGAGAGCGGTGCGGGGAGCGCCGTGCGCCACGTCTCGAAGTCCATCCCGCCGCGGAACGTCTCGAACCAGCGCGCGCCGAAGCGGACGTGCGCTACCTCCTCGCGACCGATGAGCTCCTGGACGCGCGCGCCCTGCTCGTCGCCCGCGTCCCGGAAGCGCGCCGCGTACGACGTCGTGTGCTCGAGGTTTGCGCTCTCGAAGCCGAGGCCCATCGCCGCAACGAACGAGGCCGGGTCGGGGCAGCTCGGGATGCGCTCCCAGAACCAATCGCGCACCGTGAAGTCGCCGATGGCATGACCGAGGCGCGAGATCTCCTTCGCGTAGAGGTGCATGTGCCGGATCTCGTCGAGCGCGATGCGCACGAGGCCCGCGCGAAACTCCTGGGGCGCGCTCGGGTACGCGAGCACCGCCCACGCCATGAGCTCCGCGGCCTGGAGCTCGTGATGCAGGAACGTGTGGAGCGCGCGCGCGCGGCCGTGCTCGGAGTTCAGTCCGCGCGTCTTTGCCGCCTTCTGCACGATGCGGAGCTCGGGCGGCCGTCCGGGGGCCTCGAGGCGACGCAGCGGCGGCGCCTCTTCCCAGCGCGTGGGCACCGGCGGCGGCGCGAGCTTCGCATCGAGCGACGTCGCGGAGACGTAGTCCCACGCCCAGCGCTCGATCGTTCCTGATTCCGGCTCCCTCATGCGCGAGCCGAGTCTATCATGACCGCGCCCATGCCCTCAGCCGCGCGCCTCGACCTCGACCGTATCCGTCAGGAGTTCCCGGCGCTCGCCTCAGGCTTCGTCTTCCTCGACAACGCCGGCGGCTCGCAGACGCTGCGCGGCGTGGCCGAGCGCGTCACGGACTACCTCCTGCACACGAACGTGCAGCTCGGCGCGAGCTATGCGGTCTCGCAGACCTCGACCGCCCGCGTGCTGGACGCGCGGATCGCCACGGCGGCGTACGTCGGCGCGGCCGACCCGGGCGAGGTGGTGCTCGGTCCCTCGACCACGCAGCTCATCGACAACCTCGCGCTCGCGATGGAGGGGACGCTCGCGCCAGGCGACGAGATCGTGGTCACGAATGCCGACCACCATGCGAACGTCGGCGCGTGGCAGCGGCTCGCGAAGCGTGGCGTCGTGGTGAAGACCTGGGAGATCGATCCGGTCACGCTGCGGCTCGAGGAGCGCGCGCTCCTCCCGCTCCTCGGCCCGCGCACGCGCCTCGTCGCCTTCTCGCACGCGACGAATTTGCTCGGCAGCATCCACGACGTGCGCCGCCTCACGCAGGTCGTGCACGAGCACGGCGCGCGCGTCTGCGTCGACGGCGTGGCGTACGCGCCCCATCGCGCGATCGACGTCGCCGCGTGGGACGTCGACTACTACGTCTTCAGCTTCTACAAGGTGTACGGACCGCACCTCGCGGTGCTCTACGGCAAGCGTGACGCGCTCGACGCGCTCGACACCATCAACCACGAGTTCATCGGGCGCGAGCTGCCGTACAAGCTCCAGCCCGGCAACGTGAATTTCGAGCTCGCGCACGGGCTCGGCGGCCTCTACGCGTACGTCGAAGTGCTCGGCGGGAAGACGGCGGCCTTCGACGCGTTCGCCGGTCAAGAGGAGCGGCTCGCGGAGCGCCTCCTCGCGTGGCTGCGCGACCGTGCGAAGGTGACCATCCACGGCGAGCCGACGGGCGACCGCGAGCGTCGCGTTCCCACCATCAGCTTCACCGTCGCCGGGCTCTCCCCCGAGGCGGTGGTGCGCGCCGTCGACCCGCACCGCGTCGGCATCCGCCACGGCGACTTCTACGCGAAGGGCCTCGTACGCACGCTCGGTGTCGCAGAGCGCGGCGGCGTCGTCCGGGTCTCGATGGTTCACTACAACACGGAGTCGGAGATCGACCGCCTGATCGAGGCGCTGGGCACGGTGATCACGACCTCCGCGGGCGAGCGTCACGCGTTGGGGTGACAGGCGCGTGCGCGCTCGGGTGAGAGCTTCGATCGACATGACCGTTCGTCGCCTTGTGCTCCCGTTTGCTCTGTCCTCCGTGCTGGTCGCGCTGGTGGCGTGCGAGGGGGACTCCACGGGCGGCGGGAGCAGCGGCGTGATCCCGAACGAGGCAGGCTTCGCCGTCGACGCGTCACCCATCGACGGCGCAGGTCCTACGGCCGACGCGGCCGCTCCCCTCGTCGACGCGGCGGACGCCGCCGACGCCGCGAAGGTTCTCCCCGACGGGATGCTCCCGCCGATTCCTTACCTCTCGCGCGCGGACAGCCCCTTCAAGGACGTCGCATTGCCCGCGTACTCCCACTTCGAGGACTTCGAGGACCATCTGCTGAACACACCGGGCGTGACGTCGGACAGCAACACGCTCAGCGCGAGCTTCGGCAGCGCGCTCATCGACTCGGTCGACGGCGACGACGGCACGGTCGACGGCAAGTGCACCAAGGTCGACGGCACCTGCGACGCGCTCTACGGCAACGGGAGCGTGACCTTCACGTTCGATGCAGCGGCCCTCGGCGCGCTGCCCACGCACGTCGGCCTCGTGTGGACCGACGGCGGCACCGGCTGCGATGCCGTGTTCGAGGCGTACGACGCTGCCGACGTCCTCATCGGCACGAGGACCGCGGCCGCGGTGGGCGACGCCGACAACGGCGGCGGTACGGCCGAGGACCGCTTCTTCGGCGTGGTCCACGCCGCTGGCGTGAAGAAGAGCTCGGCCGGCGGCGTCGAGGTCGATCACCTCACGTACGGCCGCTAGCCACTAGAAGCGGTGACCGAGATCCTCGAGGACCGCCTGGTCGAGCAGCGTCGGCAGGTAGCGGGTGCCCGGGGCGTCGGACGAGTCCATCAGGAGGCGCGTGCCGCCCGACATCGTGGTGTTTGGGACGTGCGCCTGGTCTGCGGTCAGCGGGAGCGGGCCGCCGAACAGCGCCGTCGTCTTCGGGCCGGCGAACGCGCCGTCGACGATCTGCTTCTTGAACGCATCGGCGGTGCCGAAGCCGAGCACGTGCCCGAGCTCGTGGAGCGCGACCGAGACGAAGTCGATCTTCCCGGCCGGCACCGGCGCGCCGAGCTCGGGATCGGGATCGAAGTGGAAGGGGGTGGAGGCGTCGAACGTGATCCACGCGGTCCAGGGCTGGAAAGCGGGCCCGTAGAAGCGCTGCTGCAGCGCCGCCGCGAGGGTGGGATCGGTGATCCCCGAGAGCCCCGCGGTGGGTGAGGACGAGCCCGTCGTGCCGGACGGGAGCTCCGCCGAGCCCACGAACACGAGCAGGTCGTCGACCTCGTAGTCGATGGTCAACGAGAGCGCGGGCTCGGTGGGCTTCTGCGGATCGCGCACCTTGATGAACGTCCCCTTCGGCACGTTCGGATACGTGTCCGAGAGGAGGCGGCCCCAGATGCGCGCGGCCCCCTCGAGGGTGCCCTTGCGCGCCGGGTCGGCGAAGAAGCCCGCGGTGTCGTAGCGGTAATCGAGCTGGATCGTGAAGCGCACCGCGCCCCCCGGTGCGCGCGCGTCGACGGCGAGACCGGCATCGCCCTCGGGCGCGGGCGCGCCGTCCGCGAGGATCCCGCCGCCGTCGGCGCCCGCCTCGGGCGCGCCTGCGGCGCCGCCTTCGCCGGAGCTGCTGCTGCACGCGACGAGCAATCCGACTCCTCCGCCGAGCGCGTATCATCGGGGCTCATGCCGCACGTCGTGCTCGTCGCGCCCCACTTCCTGGAGAACACCAACCGCTACGTACGCGCCTTCGCCGCGCTCGAGGGCGTGACTCTCAGCCTGGTCAGCGAGGACCCCGCGTCGGCGATTCCCGAGGCGATCCGCCCACGCGTGGCCCGCCACTACCAGGTCGATCACTGCCTCGAGGCCGAGTCGCTGACCCGCGCCGTGCGCTGGCTGAGCAGCGCCGTGGGGCGCGTCGATCGCCTCACCGGCGCGCTCGAGCAGCTCCAGAGCCCGATGGCGCGCGTGCGCGACGCGCTCGATCTCGAGGGCCTGCGCAGCGACGTCGCGCGCCGCTTCCGCGACAAGGATCACATGAAGGAGGTGCTTCGCAGCCGCGACGTGCCGGTGGCCAGCAGCGTCCTCGCGAGCTCGCCCGCCGAGCTGCGTGCGTTCGTGGCGCAGGTCGGGTTCCCGGTCATCGTCAAGCCGCAGGCCGGCGTCGGCGCGCGCGCCACCTACCGCATCACGTCCGAGGACGATCTCGCGGGCCTCGAGGCGCAGGGCGTGATCCCGTCGGCCGTACGGCCGTTCCAGGTGGAGGAGTTCATCCTCGCCCGCGAGCACACCTGCGAGACGGTCACGGTGCGCGGCACCCCCGTCTGGCGCTCGGGCACCCGCTACTTCCCCACGCCCCTCGAGGTGCTCGAGTCACCCTGGGTGCAGTACTGCGTGCTGCTGCCTCGCGAGGATCAGGACACGGAGTGGACGCGCTTCCACGCCATCAACGACGCCGCGCTCGCCGCGCTCTTCGGCGACGCCGAAAGCAGCGCCGCTGGCACCGCGCTCACGCACCTCGAGTGGTTCCTGCGCGAGGACGGCAGCGCGCTCGTGAACGAGGTCGGCGTACGTCCTCCGGGCGTCGGGATCATGCCGCTCATGGGCCTCGCTCACGACACCGACTTCTTCGCCGACTGGGCGGAGCTCATCGCCTTCGACCGCTTCACGCCGAAGCCGCGCCGCTGGGCGGCCGGCGCTGCGTTCATCCGCGGCCAGGGCAGCGGCGATCGCATCGTCGCCGTGGAGGGCATCGAGGCCGCGGTCGCGCGTGCGGGCGATGCGCTCGTCGAGCTCCGCACGCCCAAGGTCGGCCAGGCACGCGCCGACGGCTACGAGGGCGAGGGCTGGGCGACCGTCCGCCACGCGACGACGGACGGCGTGAAGCAGGCTCTGCTGGCCCTCATCGAGGGCGTGCAGGTCCGCTATGGATGACGCGAGGAGCGTGACGCGAAGAGAAAGCGCTACCCGATGACGCGGGTGGTCTTCGGGTCCCAGCGCTTCGTCGCGCCGATGGAGGCGAGCGGCGGGACGGCGACTGTGCCGCGCAGGTTCTGATGACCGCCCGAGCGCTTCACGATCGCGGCGAGGAGCGCCTCGGCGAGGCCAAAGGTGCTGAACTCGGCGATCCAGCCGCCACGCGGGATGCCCTTGATCTTCGCGTAGACCTGCGTCTGGAAGAACACGAGCAGCGGCGCCCAGTCGGCGCCGAGGTGGCCGCGATCGACCGCGCAGATGCGGCAGATGCCGCCCGTACGGTCCGCGAGGGGGACGAAGCTGGTCTCGAGCGCCGCGACGGCCTTCGGCTTGTTCGACGTGCGGCCCACGATGATGCGGTGGGGGTTTCGCAGCGTCGTCTGGTGGTGTCCCTTCGGGCCCTCGCCGTCGGAGAGGTTGAAGCGATAGCCGTCGGTGCCCTTCTTCGCGACCATCTCGGCGGCGGCCGCGGCGGGGAACGGCCAGGGGCCCTTCGCCTCCTCGGCGGCGGGGAGCTCGACCACGGAGTCGACCACCAGCACGGTGTCGACCCAGATCTCCTCGATGGCCTTGCCCGAGGGAGGCGTGGTCTTGCCGAAGATGATGATGTCGCCCGGGGCGACGGTCTCGGGGAGGCTGTCGGCGATGTGCTTGCCGCCCCCGACCACCTTCTCGCTGCCGAGGTTCGCGCCGTCGATGCGGGCGAACGTGTGGAACGGGCCGGAAGGCGTGGAGAATACGCAGGGATCCTGGTTCGCCCCGACGAGACCTCCCCCCGTGATGGGGTCGAGGAAGCCGTCGGCCATGACGACGCAGTCGCCCTGCGTCGCGCCGTCGGGCCCGAGGAGGGTCGCGGTGACGTCGAAGGGGACGCGGCCGGACGAGTTCGGCTCCCCTCGCTTCTGCTGGGGATCGAGAGAATGGGGGAAGAAGAAGGCGCGGCGACTCAAGGTGGCCTCCTTGTACCAGGTTCGGTGGCCGGCCGGTCAGGGATGGCGAGAACCGAGGGATATCGGCCGCCTGCGCGGATCTAGAAGGGCGAAACAAGTCTACAAACGTCGACAAGACTCCGGAAACGCCGACCCGCCTCACGGATCACGGTCGGCGCAGGATTTTCGATCAAAGATCGTAGGCGCCGCGCAGCCCGAACATCACCCAGCCGTGAACCGCGGTGTTGAAATCGCTCGTGGATCGGCCGTTCAGCGAGACGCTCGTGTACTGCCCGACCGACGTGGAGACGACCGGTCCGAGGCGAAGCCCCCGCCATGGCCGGAGATCGACGCCGAGCTCGGCGTCGATCAGCTC
>JAYTHX010000526.1:0-21746 GCA_043732195.1 Polyangiaceae bacterium | reverse complement strand
GAGCTGATCGCGCGTCGCGCGTTCGCCGAGCTGGTCGCGGCGGTGCTCTCGCTTCTCGCGCGGATGCGTGACCTCAACACCGAGCTGATGACGAGGGTCGCCGGCAACTCCCGGCAACGTCCCCCGAGCGAGACGATGCACCGGCTGCAGCTGCAGCTGGAGCTCCCGCTTCGCTTCGGGCCGGCGGCGAACGATGACGCGCCGCCGCCGTCTCTCGTCCCACCGACGCCGCTGCCGAACACGCGCGAGAAGAAGAAGCGTGGCCCGAAGAATCGACACAACCACGGTCGACCGAAATTTCCGGCGCACCTGGCGTCCCCGTGGATCGCCTCGCGGACCACGCGCTCCGTGAGCTCGTCGAAATGCTTCTCGAGCTCCTTCGCGAGCGCGAGGTACTCGGGCCACAGCGTCTTCCTTTGGAAGGTCTCCGGCGCGACGACCTGCACCGTGCTGTAGCGCTGGCGGTACCGCCGGAACGGCGTCAACCCGTACCGACGGCAGAGCGCCAAGAAGAGCTTGCGCGTCCATGGGTCCGCCAGCGTGTACACGACCTCGATGTCGGGCTCGCGGACTCGAACCTCCGCGAGCCGCGCCCGGATCCGCTCGGCGGCCCCCCGCGCGGCCTCACGCTCCCCGTCGCTCGTCGTGCCCGCAGGAAGCGCCTCGATCCTGCGCAGCTTCTCCAGCAACGTCGCTTCGTCCACCCGCATAGCGTCGACGGACTACGATCGCGCCGCAACCACGAACGCCGCGCCCGCTCAAGACGGCCTTCGCGGAGGGGTTACGATGAACCGGCGCCCCACTTCCCTGGCCGCTACGTCGACCCTATCTTCTCGCGATGACCGCTGGCCGCTGCTTCTCGTGCACGATCGCGCTCCTCGGGCTCCTGGCCTGCACGCGCCCCGAGACGCGGCCCACGGCGGAGTGTGCGGTCGCACCGGCCGCGTCGAGCTCGGAGCCTTCGTCGTGCGCGCTGCCGAGCGCGCCGGTCACCTCGCGCGCCTCGGACACGAACGTCGACGGCGCGCCGCTCGCCGTGTGCTCCACCGCGCCGCTCACCGGCTTCTTTCGCGACGGGCGCTGCTCGACGGGCGAAGACGACCACGGGGTCCACGTGGTCTGCAGCGAGGTCACCGACGCGTTCCTGCAGTTCAGCAAGGGCCGCGGTAACGACCTCGTCACGCCGCGCGGCGCGTTCGCCGGGCTGAAGGCTGGAGACCGCTGGTGCCTGTGCGCGGCGCGCTGGCGCGAGGCCGACGAAGCCGGCGTCGCGCCGCCGGTGGTGCTCGAGGCGACCCACGAGGCGGCGCGCGCGATCGTCGACGCGAAGTCGCTGCGCGCCCATCGGCTCGAGCGCCGCTGATCGGATCATGCGCGCGCCCTCGCGCGGCGCGGTGCACTCATTCACGAGGGCGTTGACGTTGCAGGTGCGGCTCTTCGTGAGCGCGGCGCGGACGCGGCCGACGCGGCGCCCGATCCGCACGCCCCGCCTCCGACCCCAGCGCGCCCAACGACCCCGCGGTCGAGGCGGCGTTCGAGTCCACGCCCGGGACGCTGACCGCGGAGATCCTCGACGGCGAGCTGCACGCGCTGCCGCGTCCGCGTCCCCGGCATGCGCGCACCGCGACCCGGCTCGTCGGCCGGCTCGGGCCGTTCGACGATGACCCGGGCGAGCCCGGCGGATGGGTGCTCCTGGCCGAGCCGGAGCTGCACCTCGGACCGAAGCCCGACAAGGTCGTCCCCGACATCGCGGGTTGGCGGCGAGCGCGTCTGCCTGGGTCGGTGTTCGACGAAAATGCGCCGCGACAGCTCACGATCGCTCCGGACTGGATCTGCGAGGTGCTCTCGGATCGGACCGAGCGCCTCGACCGCGGGAAGAAGATGCGGATCTACCGCCGCGAGGGCGTGAAGCACGTCTGGCTGACCAGCCCGACGCTCGAGACCCTCGAGGTGTACCGGCTGGACGCGGGCCAGTGGACGCTCCACGAGACCTTCGAGGGCAACGCGGTCGTGCGCGCGGAGCCCTTCGACGCGCTGGAGCTGTCTCTCGCCTCCCTCTGGGCGCGCTGAGACGGGGCCAGCACCGATGGAGACGCCGTCTCTTCTTCGGAGCGTCATCGCAGGATCTCGCGGCTCGCTCAACGTCGTCGGCTCCCTCGGGAGGCATTGTCGTGGCGCGTCAATTTCGCGCGCCGTGCGTCACCCGCGGAGTCGCTCTCTTCCTGATGGCGCGGCCGCGGCTCCGTGCTAGCCCAACGGCCGGTACGTGACTCACCTTTGAGTTACTGCCCCTGCCGTCCGAAGAAGGGCCATCGATGCAGCTCCGTCCGTCACGCATCCTCGCCGCCGCGCTCGCCGCGCTCACCGTGGCGGCCGTCACGGGGCTCACCCGGAATGCTCACGCCGATGCGAAGCGCACCTGGCACTTCGTCACCACCGGCAACGGGCACGGCTACCAGATCTTCGACGAGAACAAGCACAAGGTCACCACGTTCCTCGAGCGGCCCTACCGCTTCATCGAGCCCGCGACGATCCCCGCGCTCCCGCCCGAGCGCGAAGGCGTGCTGCGCCGCAACCTCGCGTTCGACGTGTTCTTCGGCGTGAAGGGCGGCGGCGGCGCGGGCTGGCTCTCCGACGACAGCGGCGCCGAGTCGCCCGAGTACGTCGACCAGTCGAACGTCATCCGCGTGCCCGGCACCATCGCCGGCACCAAGGCCGACTCCTTCTACTTCGCGCCGTTCGGGCTCGAGGAAAACGTGATGGTCGGCCTCCTCCACGCGCCCGGCGCGAGCGACGGCTACGCGCTCTTCAACTTCCACATGGGCAATGGCCGGCCCGATCCCGACGCGAACGGCGAGTCCATGCGCGCGGTCGCGGGCGTGCCCAAGGCGATCGTCGAGACCGGCCCCGGCGGCGGGGCGATGGTCTACGTGCCCATCGGCACCATCGAGCACGCCGACTGCCAGGGCGTCTTCGACAAGGGCAAGTCCGGCCAGGACCTCGCCGACAAGGCGGACTGCACCGGCAGCGACATCATCGGCGGCTTCCAGCACAAGCTCGGCGCCGACGGCTGGATGGGGTTCGCCGCGGGCTTCGTCCCGAACGCTGCCGACGCCGACGCGCTCGCCTCCACGATCGCGAAGTGGGCCGGCGCGCGCACGCCCGACAAGGTGCTCGACGACGCGAAGACGGAGTTCGAGAAGTGGCGCAAGCCGCCGGCCGCCGCGCTGTGCAGCGACGACGAGAAGAAGCTGTGGCGCCAGGGCGAAGCCGTGATGCGCATGGGCCAGGTGCGCGAGAAGAACACCGCGACGCGCAAGACCCGCGGCATGATCGTGGCGAGCTTGCCCGTCGGCCAGTGGAACACCGGCTGGGTGCGAGACGGCGTTTACGCGACCGTCGCGCTCGCGCGCATGGGCCACACCGACGAGGCCCGCGACTCGCTCGACTTCTTCCTCAACGCCTTCGAGATGAACCCGGGCGGCGTCGGCAAGTACCGCAGCTACGTGAAGAACGCCGACTACCGCATCTCGGTGGTCCGCTACTACGGCACCGGCGAGGAGGAGGCCGACACGGACAACAACGGCCCGAACGTCGAGACCGACGGCTGGGGCCTCGTCCTCTGGGCCGCACGCCAGTACCTCGAAGTATCGAACGACACCGCGTGGCTCGACAAAGCGACCTACAAGGGCTCGACCTGGGACGCGCTCACGAACGGCATCGCCGCGCCCATCGAGCAGCAGCTCGAGCCGAACGGCATCATGGCGGCCGACTCGAGCATCTGGGAGGTGCACGACGCGAAGAAGCGCCACTACGCGTACACCACGCTCACCGCCGCGCGCGGCCTCTGCGACATGGCCGGGATCGCGAAGAAGAGCGGCAAGGGCGACCTCGCGAAGTACCAGGCGCTCGCGAAGAAGGTGCGCGAGGGCTTCCTCGCCTCGTTCATCGATCCGCAGGGCGCGCTCGCCGGCTCGCTCGAGGGCCTGAGCAGCGGCAAGTACGTCGACGCCGCCGTCTCCGAGGCGTTCATGTGGAACATCCTCCAGGACTGGAAGGGCGACACCGCGAAGGCGACGCTCGACCTCATGAACAAGCTGCGCGTCGACTCGGGCGGGTTCAAGCGCAACGACGACGGGCTCAGCTCCTACGACAACAACGAGTGGATCCTCGTCGACCTCCGCATCGCGAACGCGCTGCGGCGCGGCGACCGCGCGGCCGAGGCGGATGCCATCGTCGCGAGCGTGGTGCAGCAGGCGGCCGCGAACTTCTACCTCGTGCCCGAGCTCTACGACACGGTGAGCGGCACCGGGAACTACTTCGGCGAGGTGCCGATGGTGGGCTACGGCGGCGGCGCGTTCGTGATGACGATGCTCGACCGCTCGGGCATCGGCGAGGTCGACGACTGCGGCGACGGCAAGGGCGCGGTCCTCCCCAAGGTCGACTGCGGCGGCGTCTCCACGAACCCCGGCGGCCCGGGCGGCCCCGGCGCCGACGGCGGCGCAGGCATCGGCAACGGCGGCGTGCCCGACGGCTCGCAGGTACCGTTCGTCTCCGCGTGCCTCTGCAACCTGATCGTGACCGATCGCGGGGTCCCGCCGCTCGCCATCGCGGTGTTCCTGGCGATGCCGGCGCTGCTCGTCGCCCGCCGCCTGCGCCGCCGTCGCGACTGATCGACCGATGACTGCTCCGGCCCTCGAGCTCCTCGCGATCGAGAAATCGTTCGGCGGCGTCCATGCGCTGCGTGGCGCCGATCTGTCGGCGCTGCCCGCGGAGATCCTCGGCCTGTGCGGAGAGAACGGCGCCGGCAAATCGACCATCCTCAAGATCCTCTCCGGCGTGTATCCGCGCGCGAGCTACCGCGGCACCGTGCGCGTGCGCGGTGAGGAGCGCGTCTTCGACACCACGCGCGACGCCGAGCACGCCGGCATCGCCATCGTGCACCAGGAGCTCATGCTGGTGCCCGAGCTCTCGGTGGCCGCGAACCTCGCGCTCGGTCGCGAGGGCGGCAAGGCTGCACGCGGGGGCGTGTTCGGCTTCGTAGACGACGACGCCATCGAGGCGCGCGCCCGCGAGCTGCTCGCGAAGTTCGGCGTGGAGAACGACATCGACCCGTCGGCGCCGGTCGGGCGGCTCGGGATCGGTCTCCAGCAGGTGGTCGAGATCGTGCGCGCGCTCTCCCAGGACGCGCGCATCCTCATCCTCGACGAGCCCACCGCGGCGCTCACCGGCAAGGAGACCGATCGCCTGATGGAGTGGCTGCGCGGCCTCCGGCAGGCCGGCACCACGTGCATCTACGTCTCGCACCGCATGGACGAGATCTTCACCATCTGCGACCGCATCACCGTGCTGCGCGACGGCAAGACCGTCGGCACCGTGGATGCGAAGACGACGAGCGGTGACGAGGTGGTGTCGATGATGGTGGGCCGCTCGCTCGCCGGCAAGGGCACGCGCGGCGCCGCGCTGCCCGAGGACAAGCTCGCGCCCGTCCTCGAGCTGGCGAAGCTCTCCGTGCGCCTGCCGGGCGTCGCCATCGAGGCCGGCCACGGCGAGGACCGCGTGCGCGCGTTCGCCGTCGAGGACGTCTCGCTCACCATCCGCCCCGGCGAGGTGGTCGCGGTGTGCGGCGCGATGGGCTCGGGCCGCACCGCGCTGCTGTCCGCGCTCTTCGGCTGCGCCGAGCGCGGCTACACCGGCAGCGTGCGCATCGCCGGCCGTGATGTGTCGCTCGACTCGCCCCGCGCCGCGATCGCGGAAGGAGTCGCGCTCATCCCCGAGGACCGCAAGGGCCGCGGCCTCGTGCTCGGCATGAGCGTCGGCGACAACCTCACGCTGCCGCCGGCGCGCAGCCGCATCGCGCGCCTGTTCGAATGGATCGGCATGGTCGACGAGGAGCAGGAGGAGCTGCTCGCGGCGCGCCGCATCGAGGAGCTGCGCATCCGCGGCACCGCTGGGGTCGAGGTCGCGACGCTCTCCGGCGGCAACCAGCAGAAGGTGGTCATCGGCAAGTGGCTGGAGACCCCGGCGACGGTGCTCCTGCTCGACGAGCCAACGCGCGGCGTCGACGTCGGCGCGCGCGAGGAGATCTACGCGCTCCTCGAGGAGCTCGGGAAGAACGGCACCGCCATCCTCCTCGCCTCCAGCGATCTCCCCGAAGTGCTGCGCCTCGCGCATCGCATCCTCCTGCTGCGACACGGCAAGGTGGTGGCCGAGCTCGATGGCCGCACCGCGACCGAAGAAGACATCGTGAGCATCGCGACCGGCGCGAGCGAGGTGGTAACGGCATGACGACGGTGACTCCCGCGCTCCTGAAGCGCCCGAATCCGCTGCGCGACATCCTCGCCTCGCGCTCGCTGCGCACCGTGCTGGTGCTGGTGGCGATGTGGACGGTGCTCGCCGTCCACCCCGAGACGCGCGAGGCATTCGTCACCTCCGGCAACTTCTCGAACCTCACCGCGCAGGTCGCCGAGATCGTGATCATCGGCGTCGGGATGACGCTCGTGATCCTGATCGGCGGCATCGATCTCTCGGTCGGCGCCGGCATGGCGGTGGCGGGCGTCATCTCCGCGAAGCTGCAGATCGACATGCAGCAGCCCGCCTGGGTCGCGGTGCTCGCCTCGGTGGCGGTGGGCGGGCTCATCGGCGCGTGGCACGGCGTGCTCGTCACGCGCTTCGGCATCCCGCCATTCATCGCCACGCTCTCCGGGTTCCTCGCCTACCGCGGGCTCGGGCTCGTGCTCTCCGACGCGCGCGGGCTCTCGCCGATGGGCGAGGATTTCCAGAGGCTCGGCGGGCGTCTCCCGCCCGGCCTCTCG
This sequence comes from Polyangiaceae bacterium, assembly GCA_043732195.1. GTDB lineage: Bacteria > Myxococcota_A > Polyangia > Polyangiales > Polyangiaceae > Labilithrix. The sequence goes on along the minus strand of JAYTHX010000526.1, from coordinate 14,931 downwards.
TTCGCGCTGTGCGGCGTGGGCCTCGCCATCGGGGCCGCGCTCGTGCTGCGTCGCGCCGCGCGCCGCAGGAAGCTCGGGCTGCCCACGGACAGCGTGCTGGTGCGCGGCCTGAAGCTCGCCGCCATCGCCGCCGGGGCAGCGTTCTGCGCCGTCATCTACCAGGATGGCATGCCCGTGCCGGTGCTGATCGCAGCCCTGGCGTCGGGCCTCGGCGCGCTCGTCCTCGGGCGGACGCGGCTCGGCCGCTACGCGTTCGCGATCGGCGGCAACAGCGAAGCGGCGCGGCTCTCCGGCGTGCCCGTGGTGAAGGTCACGATGACCATCTACGTCGCGATCGGCGTGCTCGCGGCGCTCGCGGGCGTGGTGGCAGCGGCGCGCACCAACGGCGTGACGCCCGGAAACGCGGGCCTCATGCGCGAGCTGCACGTCATCACCGCGGTCGTCATCGGAGGCACCAGCCTGACCGGTGGTCGTGGCACCATGCTCGGCACCGTCATCGGCGCGCTGATCTTCGGCACGCTCTCGAACGGGATGAACCTGATGGGCGTCAACTCCAACTGGCAGCTCATCGTCACCGGACAGATCCTCCTCGGCGCGTCGCTCCTCGACGCTCTGTCCTCCAAGAAAAGGTAGCTCCGCATGTCGCTCTCCCGCTCTCTCGTGCTGGTCTCGGCAATCGCCCTTGCGCTCGGTCTCGCGGGCTGCAGCAAGTCATCCTCCACCGGGAGCACCGGGCTGGAGAGCCCCGAGGGGGGCGCCGCCGGCAACAAGGCCGGCAAGACCAAGGTGGCGTTTCTCCTCGCGACGCTCCAGGAGGAGCGGTACCTGAAGGACAAGAAGTACTTCGAGGACAAGGCGAACGCGCTCGGCCTCGCGCCGTTCACGCTGTCTGCCGACAACGACAACGCGAAGCAGCTCGCGCAGCTCGAGGACGCGCTCTCGCGCGGCGCGAAGGTGATCGTGGTGCAGCCCACCGACAGCACCGCCGCCGCCTCGTACGTGCAGAAGGCGCACGCGAAGGGCGCCAAGATCGTCTCCTACGATCGCTCGATCAAGAGCGACGACCTCGACGTCTACGTCTCGCACGACGCGTTCAAGGTCGGCGTGATCGAGGCCGAGGAGGCGGTGAAGGCCACCGGCGGCAAGGGCAACTACGTGATCCTCGACGGGCAGTCGGGCCACTCCGTCGTCGCCGAGATCGACCGCGGCTACATGAGCGTGCTCAAGCCGCTCGTCGACAAGGGTGACATCAAGATCGTCGTGCAGAAGAACCACGAGTCGTGGTCCCCCGAGCAGTCGCTGAAGACGATGGAGGACGCCATCGCCAAGACCAAGGGCGACATCCAGGCGGTCCTCGCCAACAACAGCGGCATGGCGCGCGGCGCGGTGCAGGCCATCCAGGCAGGCGGGCTCGCGGGGAAGAAGATCTTCACGTCGGGCTCCGACGCCGACGCCTCGAACATCAACTACGTGTGCGAGGGCAAGCAGACCATCGAGGTCCTCAAGGACATCAAGCCGCTCGCCGAGAAGGCCGCGGAGGTGGCGCTCGCGCTCTCGCAGGGCAAGGCGCTGGAGGGCACCACCGGCAAGCCGCCGATGTACGCGCTGCCCGTCGTGCTCGTGACGAAGGACAACGCGAAGGCTCTCATCGTCGACACGGGATTCCACACCGCGAAGGCCGTTCCAGCGTGCAAATAGCTCGATTCGCGATCGTCACGTCCGCGGTGCTGCTCACCGCGCGCGCTGCATCCGCCCAGTCCGCAACCACGCCTCCCGAGGGTGCGCCGACGCCGGCGCCTACGCCTACGCCGCCGAGCGCGGAGCCGGTCCCGACCGCGCCCGCCTCGAGCGCGGTGCCGAGCCAGCCCGTCTCGCCCAGCATTCCTGCGCGAGAGCCGGGCAACCAGGGCGGCGCCGCAGGCACTGGCGCCGGCGCGGTGCCGAACGCCAACGATCAGCAGGGCCTCCTCGCGCCGCAATACCCCGAGGACTTCTACCCCGGCATGCCGAAGCAGGACGGCGTGCTCGCGGGCATTCCCATCGACGAAAAGCGCAACCTGCGCTTCGCGTTCCACGGGTACTTCCGCGCGCCGATGCGCATCACGAAGGTGCGCCGCGCCGACGGGAGCACGAAGGATAGCGAGGGCGACAGCAACTGGCGCACCCCGTTCCTCGTCGACGACGACTACTACAAGTCGGGCTTCGCCTATTCGCACATCCAGGAGACCGACTTCGCAGAGCTCTACTTCTCGGTGGGCAACGAGAAGGTAACGGCGACCGTCCAGTTCCAGGGCAGCCTGTACTCCGACGCCGCGAAGAACGACATCAGCCGGCAGCCCGGCCTCTCGCAGGGCTGGCTCACGTACCGCACCGAGCTCGACTTCGTCCCGTTCTTCAAGACGCGCCTGCGCGTGAAGGGCGGCGCGTTCTGGGAGCGCTACGGGCACCTCACGAAATACGACACGTACATCTTCGCGCGCACGCACCAGATGGGCGAGAACGTGCGGCTCGAATTCGAGAAGGAGCAGCTCACGTTCTGGCTCCAGCACGGCCTCGGCACGCACCTCGAGGACATCTCCGCGAACCAGGGCCTCACGCTCCTGAACTACGCGAGCATCGGCGCGAGCTACGCGAAGACCATCGAGCTCGGCGGCTACGTGTTCGACAACCAAGCGCGAGACAAGCGCGCGCTCACGCAGCTCACCGACGCGTCGATGGGAATCGTGGGCGTCGACGTGCGCGCGGACACGCACTACGCGGGCCGCGTGTACGCCGCGACGTCGTATCTCTCGGCCAAGAACGCGACGTTCATGGCGCCCGCCGTGGAGGTCATGCACTCGTACGGCGGCCGCGGCATCACCGAGAACTACCTCGGCACGCAGTCGAGCGAGAACGGCACCGGGTCGATGTGGAACGTCGGCTTCCAGTACGACCTCTCGCTCGCCGACGTCTTCAAGGGCTGGACCGGCGGCTCGTCTCCCCTGCCCTGGCACGGCGACGTCAACGCGACCCTCTTCGGCGTCTACTCGTTCGTGCAGAGCAAGCAACAGAGCCCCGACCCGCTCGTGAACCGCGACGACAAGAAGCTCTTCAAGTGGGGCGCGGACGCGGGCTACCGCATCACGGAGTGGGTCTCGGCCTCTCTCCGCTACGACCGCATCGTCCTCGACGTCGACGACAGCGCGAACAGCTTCCGCATCCTCTCGCCGCGCATCTCGTTCTTCACGAGCTTCATCACGCGCGAGATGCTCTACATCCAGTACTCGCGGTACCTCTACAACGAGCGCGTACGCCTGCGCACCGGCCAGCAGAACCTGGAGACCATTCCGGACGATCACGTCCTGAAGATCCAGGCGCAGATGTCGTTCTAGCGCGACGGGGGCGGGCCCTGCGCTGCGCCCCAGTAGATCGCCACGTCGTCCAGCGTCATCTCCAAGGCACCCATCGGCGCGCTGGCGGCGGGAGCGTCGTCCAACCGTCGGAGGCCACCTCCCTGGTGCTCGAGTGCGACCTGCCTCGCGCTCGCGCTCGTGATGCCGCCAGAAGAAAAAGAAGCGCCACGGCTAAGCCGCGGGCTCGGGTGACTCCTCCTTCTTCACCCAGAGCTCGAGCCGGTTGCCCGCGCAGCGCTCACGCAGCGCGAGCACGAAGCCGTCGGGCAGGTCGCCGCCGAAGCCGCAGTACGTGACGACCCGCGCGCCGAGGCGCGCCTTCGAGAGGAGGCGCACGGTCGCGTCGACGTCGCGACTGAAGCGGCTCGCGCTCAGCTCCACCGTGGTGTCGAGGTACTCGGTCGTGCTGCACAGGTTCTCGGCGAACGGGTTGTACAGGTAGAACCCGTCGAAGGCGGCTGCGTCCTGCTCGTCGATCGCGCCGCCGTCGAACGTCGCCGTCACCCCCACGCGCCGGGCGGCCTCGCGCGCGATATCGATCAGGTGGGGGCGGTGCTCGATGCCGCGGACGTCTGCGTGTGCCGACGCGCTCGCGACGATGCAGAACTTTCCGACCCCCGACCCGATGTCGAGGATGGTCGCGCCCGCCCGGTTCGCGAGCAGGCTCGCGGCCCGCACGGCGACCTCCACCGGAGTCCAGTAGAGCGTCGAACGCACGCGCGCCGGCAGCGGATAGATGGCGTCGAAGACCCGATCATCGACGAGGACCCCGGAGCGAAGCGCGCGGGCGATCCGCCATGAATCGCGGACCTGCTCGTCCGCTCCCTGCACGCGCTCCGTCATCGACATCGCGCGGACCGGAGCAAGACGCGTACCCGATCGTATCCGGCGCCATTTCGCGTGGACGAGCGCAGAATGCAGCAGATCCGCCGGCGGGCGACGACAAGCGACAGATAGTCATATCTGAAATAGCAGCGCACCGCGGTTGGCGACATACTGCCATAGACTCCGCGGGGCGCGCCGGTTATCGTCGGGGCTTGCCTCGGTCCAAACGGCCTGCGGACGTCGTCTTCGAGCCCGTGATGGACTCGCCGTCGATGCGCGAGCTCGATCGCATCCTGCGCGCCGTCGCGCCGAAGGAGGTGACCCTCTCGCTCATCGGCGAGAGCGGTACGGGCAAGGAGGTGCTCGCGCGGCGCATCCACGAGCTCTCGCATCGCAAGAGCGGTCCGTTCGTCCCCATCAACTGCGCGGCGATCCCGGAGGCCCTCTTCGAGAGCGAGCTGTTCGGCCACGAGAAGGGCGCGTTCACCGGCGCGACGTCGCGCGCCCTCGGCAAGCTCGAGGCGGCAGGCGGAGGAACGCTGTTCCTCGACGAGATCGGCGAGATGCCGCTCGCCATGCAGGCGAAGCTGCTCCGGTTCCTCGAGAACCGCAAGTTCATGCGCGTCGGCGGGACGGTGAAGGTCACGGTCGATGCGCGGCTGGTCTGCGCGACGCTCCGTCCGCTGGAGGACGAGGTGAAGGCAGGCCGCTTCCGCGCGGATCTCTTCTACCGGCTCCAGGGGATCGCCCTCGCCATCCCTCCGCTACGCGAGCGGCAGGGAGATATCGCACCGCTCCTGCGTCAGTTCACCGCGCAGCTCTCGGCTCGTCACGGGACGATCCCGCCGACGTACGCCCGCGCCACGACCAGCGCGCTGCTGGGATACTCGTGGCCCGGGAACATCCGCGAGCTCCGGAACGTGGTGGAGCTCGTCTGCGTCCTGCGAGAGGGGAAACAAGCGCGCGTCGCCGACCTGCCTGGCGCGCTCCGCCGAGAGGCGGAAGCCCGGGGGAGCGCCACCAGCACGGACGTCCCCGGCGGGGACGTCATGACCGTGCGTCTCGACCGCCCGCTCGACGAGACCGTCGACGCGATCCTCGCGGCCGCCCTCGCGCTCGAGGCCGGAAACAGGTCGCGCGCCGCGCGCCGGCTCGGCGTCAGCCTGCGCACGATGCAGCGATTCGCCGCCCGCGGCGCGCGACGTACGGGGGCCGTCAGGCGCCGCTGACTACGTCACGCTGGCGCAGATGGCCGCTGCGGGCCCCGACCACCGTGACAGCGCGTCGTTGTGCCCACGCAGCCGCCCGAGCGGCAGCTTCGGGCTCCCATCCGTGCCGCGAAGCGCGGTGGCATCGTCGTTGCTGTGACGACGGTCGATGCACACGCGGAAGCGGGCCACCCCGCAGCAGGTCGCGATCGTCTCTGCGAACGCCGAGACGCTCGACGGCCTCCAGAGCTACCTCCAGAGCGCAGGCGTCGCAGCGCGCGGGACGCGGCGCCTCGAGGACTGCAGCGAGATGACGGCGCCGGTCACGGTCGCCATCGTCCTGTTCCCCGACGACTTCTCGATGGAGAGCATCCTGACCACCGTGCACGGGATCGGCGCTCGGGGGCCGAGCATCTTGCGCTTGCTCGTCACCGGCCGTCCCAAGGCGTTCGAAACGCTCGTGGAGGAAGGCCGCAACGTCGTCGTCGTACCGCGGCCCGTGTGGGGCTGGACCATCCTCGATGCCATCCGCGCCCACGTCGACGACGAGACTCCGAAACGTACTCCAGCACGAGGTCAACAATGAGCACGACGGCGGACAGGTGGGTCGAGCACGTCGCGGGATTCACGAACCCCGCCCGGGTGCGCTGGTGCAGCGGCCATCCCTCGGAGCTCGAGGCGATCGAGCGCGAGGCGCTTGCGGATCCGGAGGGGGCGGAGAAGCCGGAGCTCGCGATGAGCGCACGACGGCGTGAGGACGTGGGCGGCGGAAGCGCGTTCTTGACGCGCTCGCAGGCGACCCAGCGCTACTGGGAGCCCTTCCAGGGAAGCATGCGGGGGCGCGTGATGTACGTGCTTCCGTACGAGCTCGCAACGGGCACTCGGGTGGCCGAGGCTGGCGTCCAGATCACCGATGACCCCGGACTCCTCGTCGAGCTCGCGCGCAGGGTGCACGTGGACCCGTCGGTTCGAACGGCGCCACGCTACGTGCGCGCCCTCCACGCGCGCCACGCCAAGTGCGCGCCGGCGATCGGCTGCTTCGTCGAGGGAAGAACGATCTGGGCTCCCGGCGTCGCCGCGCGAGACTACCTCGATGCACACGTGCACGCGCTGCGACTCGCGAGCACGGATGTGGAGGCGCAGCGTCGCCTTCCCGCGAGAATGGCCGTCGTCGAGGTCGTGTCCGGAGACCGCTCTCACTCCATCGGCGTCGTCGCTCCGAACCGGTTCGGTCGCGCTCAAGCCTCGCTGCTGGTCGGCGATAGCGTCGACGAGTCGCGCATCCCAGGTCGCGCGCGCGTTCAGAGCGGGTCGATGCGGTAGACCTTGCCGCCGACGCGGTCGGTGAAGTACGCCTTGCCGCCCGGACCGAACGCGAGCCCGGCGAGCGAGCCGGCGGGGAGGCCCGTCGCGAGCTTGCGCACCTCGGCGCCCGTCTTGTCGAAGACGTGGATGGTGCTGGTCGCGGCGTCGGTCACGTAGATCAGCCCGCCGTGCACCTCGAGCCCGCTCGGCTTCTCGAGCGTGCCGGCCGGGACCACCTCCTCGACCTTCGTCCCGTTCATCACGCCCTCGTCCTTGAGCGGCTCGTTGGCGCGCGCGAGCGGGCCGCCCTTGGTGCCCTTCGTGGTATCGAGGCGCACGATGCGCGCGTTACCGGTGTCGGCGACGTAGAGGAATTCGTCCTCGGCGTCGTAGAAGACGTGGCTCGGCGTGCCGTCGAGGCCGCGGACCTGACCCATGGCGTAGCGGTAGATCTCCCCGTCCGAATGGTCGTCGTTCCCGGGGCCGTGGTCCTTGTTGAAGTTGTACTTGTCGAGCGACAAGTCCATCGCGTTGAACACCCAGTAGATGTTCGCGCTGACGTGCGCGATGCCCCGGCACAGCGGCGTGTTGTGGAGCATGTCCATGTGCGAGCCGAGACCGCCCGAGGTCCGCTTGCCGAGGATCGCCGGGTCGGTCGAGAACAGCGCCGGCCCCATGAAGAAGCGATTCGATCCGTCGCCGCCGCCGTGCTCGTTCATGTTGTCGCCGCAGGTCGCGAAGAACTCCGGCGTGCCCATCGCGAGCGCGGGCGGCTTGAGCATGAAGTGGCTCGCGGCGGGATCGAGGATCCGCTTGAAGGTGGGCGTGTCGGTGGTGAGGCCCGCGCCGCGATGCAGCGTGTTGTCGCCATAGCCGACGAGCCACAGCTCGTCCGACGTGTCCCCACGAAACGCGAGGTCGACGGGATCCATCGCGGCGCCGGGTGAGTAGATCGGGGTGAGCGTGACCGACGCCGCCGTCCCGTCACCCACGCCGATCTCGTGACCCGGCGGCGCAGCCGGCGGCTCGACCACCGGCGGCGTGGTCGGCGCAGCGACCGTGGTGTCGGCGCTCGAGCACGCGGCAGCGCCGCCCACCGCCAGCACCACCGTGACCAGCAGACCCACGCGAGCAGACACGACGCGCATCCAACACCTCGGCCAGGTCCGTAGCGCGAGGAGCGCCCTTTCGCAACGATGCGCGCCCGCCGCCTCACGATCGCAGCGATTCACTAGACGCGTGCGGAGGTCCGCTTCAGGGCTTCGGCGCGTACGTGTTCGGGGCCTTGGCGCGATCGGCGAGATCGAACTCGAAGAACTTCGTGAAGGCGGCGGGCGCCTTGCCGTCGGTGAACGAGCCTGCGGGGACGGCGGCGTACGTCCACTCCGCGCCGGTCTGCTCGATGAGCATGTTCATGTGGACCTTCAGCTTCGTCGGCTTGCCGAGCGCGGCGCGCGTGATCGACAGCTCCATGAAGGGGCCCTTCTGGCTCACCGTGCCGATGGGACCGACGTTCGCCCACGCCGCGCCGTCCCACTTCTGGAGGTTCGTGTACGAGTCGTCCGCCTTCCAGCGGAGGTGGTAGCCGGCATTGAACGGCAGGCTCGCCTGCTGCGAGGTGCATTTGCCCGAGCAGTCGTACGCGATGCCCCGCGAGGTGCCCGCGTTGCCGGGGCTGCCGTCGACGTAGACGAGGACCCACTTGCTCGCCGAACCGCCACCGACGTCGCTGCCGGACATCCCGAAGAACACGTTCGTGTCGTCCCACGCGACGTAACCGTCGTAGAGCGGAGAGCTCGTCGCGAATTTCTCGCCCGCGGCGAAGTCGTTCACGCCGTCGATCTTGTGCGCGGCCAGGCCGCCGTCCGTGCCGCCCTCCTCCGTGCCGCCCTCGACCGGCGGGCCCGCCTCGCTCGGCAGCCCGGCCTTCGGCGTGACCGCGGGACCGCCCTCGGTGCCACCCTCGCCCGGCACCACGTGCGGCGTCAGATCGGGATCGCACGCGGCAACCGCGAGCATGACGCCAGCGAGCGCAAGAGCAGGAAAAAGCAGCCGCTTCATGGGTGCCCATGGGTTAGCACGGCGCCCCCGGGCCGCCAGCACCGAAAGTCACTCAGAGGTGAGTGACGCTACGGAGACGTTCCGCGGTGGTAAAGAAAGGGAATGGGCTCCAAGACCTCCCTGTCCGTCGCCGCCGTGGCCGTCTCCTTCGCGCTCGCGGCGCTCGCGTGCAACACCGGCGCGAAGGATCAGGGCGTCCAGCCCGAGCCCGGCCCCAAGTCGCCGCCGACCAGCGCCGCGCCGCCGAGCGCCGCGCCCGCGCCGGAGGGCGCGCTCCACCTCGGCGCGCCCATCGAGAGCTCGGTCGAGAAGGTCTCCCTCACCGACCTCGCGAAGAACCCCGCGGCGTTCACCAACAAGAAGTTCGCGACCAGTGGCACGGTCACCGCGGTCTGCCAGCACATGGGCTGCTGGATGGAGATCAAGGACGACTCGGGGGCGGCGCACATCAAGATGGCGGGCCACGGCTTCTTCGTCCCGAAGACCGCGTCCGGCCGCAAGGCGCGCGTGCTCGCCACCCTGGTCACGAGCGAGGCCGAGGGCGCCTGCGCCGACGAGGGCATGGCCGCGGCGGGCGGCGGCGGCGCGGGCGAGAAACACGAGAAGGGCAAGGGTTGCAAGGCGGAGGCCGAAGCCCAGCTCGGACGCCCGCTCGCGAAGCTGGAGCTCGTCGCCGAGGGCGTCGAGCTGATGTGAGAGGCCGCTACTCGGCGGCGGCCTCGAGCGCGTCCTCGCGGTACGCCGATGTCGCTTTCACGAAGCGCCCCGCCTCCTTCGAGTAGCCGAGCAGCGCTCCGCCGCGCGAGATGTCGAACCACCAGGCGTGGAGGCGGACCTCGTTCGACGCGAGGCGCTCGCGGACGAAGTCGTGGGTCGCGAGGTTCTCGAGCTGGAGGAGCCTCGAGACCTGCGAGAGCTGAGGTCGGCATCGTCGAGGCGCTCCTCGAAATGTCACGCGCATGTACCGGCCTGCCGATGCCGCGCGAGGCCGGCTGCGACCTCGTTCGCGTGATCGAGGCCGCCGTCGAGGCCGAGCGCGAGACCGCCGCCGAGCGCACGTCACGATCTCCCTCGCACGCGGGACGCGCCGGCCGACGCTCCGGCTCGACCCCGCGCTGATGGAGCGCGCCGTCGCGAACCTCGTGCGCAACGCGGTCTCGATCTCGCCGCGCGGCAGCACCGTGCGCGTCGCCATCGATACGGTCGTGCACGATGACGGTCGGCGCTACGCGCGGGTCGACGTCGTCGATGACGGACCGGGCGTCGGGGAGGACGTGGCCAAGCGTAGCTTCCAGCCGTTCAGCGCAGGCCATGCGGCCGACCCAGGCGCTGGCGAGCGACCTGAGCTTGCTCGGCCTCCTCGAGGTCATCGAGTCGCTCGGCGAGGCGATCGTCGTCGCCGCGCTCGATCGCATCCATGGCAACGCGGACACGCGGGTTGGCAGCGGCGTCGATCGCAGCGCGGAGCCGCTCGCGCTCCGCGTCGATGAAATTCGCGGACAGCGCCACCGCGGCCCGCGAGCGCGTTGCCTCATCGGCCTCGTGACCTTCCAGGAGCGCCCAGAGGCGCTCTCGGGGGATCCGCTGCTCGCGATAGGACGCGTCCTCGGCGGCCAGCCCGCGTAGCGCCGCGATCCTCGCGTGCTTCGTCCCCGGCACGCGAAGGAGCGCGATCGCGCCCTCGTCGGCGGGAGGATGCTTCGCCTCGAGCGCCCCTCGAATGCGTTCGACGACCTCCGGCAGCCGCTCGCTCACCTCCATTCTCATGGCGACCTCGCGTCCGTCGCGGAGCGCCAGAACGAGCGCATCATGCCGAGACGAGACGGAGCGAATGTCGTCGTACGAGACGAAGTCGTTCGCGAGCGCGCCGGGTATCCGCAGGCCGTCGGCACCGAGGTCCAGCTTCTGGTTGAGGACGCCGTCGAGCAGGTTGCCGCTGCCGCGCCCGGAGCGCAGCCTCGGCAACAGGAACCGCGCGGTGGCGACCGCCGCGGCGAGCGGGATGATTGCCGTCCACATCGGCAGATCGGGGAATCCAAATCGATAGAAGAGATGCGTACGGGCGAGGATGGCCAGGGACGCCATCAGCCACACGGCCGACGCGAACCCGAGTGTGGTGACCGCCTTCCACCAGGGCTGAGCGCCGAATCCCGCGCTGAGCAGGGAGGGCACGAGCGCCACTTCGGTCATCGTCCGCTCGCGCACCCTGCCCAGCGCCGCAAGCAGCTCGCCCACATCGTCGTTGCTGGTGAGCACGCACGAGACTCCCCGTCCGTCTCTGTCCAGCATGCGCACCGTCGTGCGCTCGTGGAGCCCGAGCCTCACGGACGCGATGTCGGCGCGCGCGAGCACGAGCGCGTCGTCCAGCCAGAGGCCTTGGTCGTCGACCCGAACGCGCGCGGAGTCCACGCGACGCGCAACGAGCGTCGATACGACCTTCACGCCCTCACGGTCGAACGTGCTCACGCGCGGAGCTTAGCACGGCGCGGTCTCATCACTCGCGAGCCGGCGCGCGTCCTGCCGCCATGCACCCGGCGAGCGTCGTTTTCGCGACGGCACTTTTCGTGCGGCTCGTCGCATGTCGTCGGGCGGAACCGGCTCAGCAGATCGATCGCGAAGATCTCGTGGGCGTTGCTTCCGCGCACGTTCAAAGGCTGTAGCCCACGAGGAACGGCGTCATCCCTCCTCATCGTGCTCCCGATTCACGAGGAGACCACCGCGGCGTACGCGAACGGTCGCCGCCCGCGGTCGACCGGTCCCATCGGTCACCTCCCCGGCGGCGTGCAGGTGCTGGCCCCGAGCATCAAGGCCGGGCTCGACATCGACTGGACCGACCCGAAGCAGATGCACCAGACCGAAAAGCACGGCTTCCTGAGGCCGACGCTAACCCTAGGGCGTGGCCTGAAGACGATGCTCACGGCCGAGACCTCGGCGATCCTCGCGCGCAGCCCCGGCTCGCGAGACGAGCGGTTAGGCTCGCGCTGGGCCTGTGCGCGACGAGCATCGCCGATCGCCGCAGCGCCGCGCCGGAGGCGGCGCCGGGTGCGGGCAATCAGCGTGCGATCACGTAGCGGTCACGACCGCCGCGCTTCGCATCGTACAGCGCGGCATCCGCACGGCGCAGGAGCTCCTCTCCCGTCTCGCCGGGCTTCGCTTCGGCGATACCCGCGGAGATGGTCAGAGAGATGACGTTCTGCTCGATCGGAATGCGCAGCGCGCGGACGGCGTCGAGGAGGCGAGCGGCGAGGCGGGCCACGGCCACGAGGCCGCTGTCGCACAGTACCGCGAACTCCTCGCCGCCGTAGCGGACGACGAGGTCGGTCCGGCGCGGAAAGGCCCGGATGAGCGCATCGGCGACCGCCTTCAGCGCGCGATCTCCGTTCGGATGGCCGTGCGTGTCGTTGACCTTCTTGAAGTGATCGATGTCGATCATGAGCAGTGACAGCGGGCGCTTCATCGCGCCCGCGAGCGAGAGGCCGCGACCGATGCTGGTGTCGAAGACGCGCCGGTTCGCCAGCCGCGTGAGCGGGTCGGTCTCTCCTTCGCGGCGGGTCTCCTCGAGCTCCTGCCCGACGGACGCGAGCTGGTCGCGCAGCAGCTTCGCCTGCGCTTCGGCGTCCGTGCGCTGCTCGTCGATCACGGTGGTGATGGCGAGGGTGGCGAGCCGCGCCTCCTTCTTGAGCGCTTCGATCGAGCCGGACTCGATGGCGAGCGTCAGCGCGGCGAGCCGCTGCTGCATCACCGCGTCACGCTTGCCCTGGGAGATCGCGCTCTTGCCGAGGGAAGCGATGAGGACGAACATCGCGTCCCGCAGACCGCCGACCGACTCCCGTGCCCACGCCTGCTCCTTCCTGGCGCGGCTGGAGACGAAGGCGACCATACCGCGCCAATCACGCGCGATGCTGGTGCGCGGACCGACCGAGCCCGGCGCCGGGGAGCGAACGAGGAGGTGGGTGGCCCACTGCTCGTACTCCTCGGAGATGTCACGCTCGTTCTCGTCGCCCACGCTGAACGGAAAGAGACTCCGCGCCCGGAGCATCGAGGCGGTGCTCTCCACCGCGACCTCGAGCTCGCTGGGCTCCTCGTCGTTCGGGCAGGTCGACTCGGGCACCGCTCGCCCGTCTCGCGATCGAATGGACATTCCGCTCCACCAATGGACGTCCGCGCGTGGCCTGGGTTAAGCGGCGGGATGGACTGAATGACCGGCGGGCGACCGCCGTATCCGCTCTCCTCATGGCATCTTCCGAGCTGAGGCTCGCCGAGCTGATCGCGTCGCTGAGCTACGCGCTGGACATCACCGAGGGGCAGCCGCCTGGTCACTGCGCCCGGGCTTGCCTCATCGGAATGCGCATCGCGCGGTCGATCGGCCTCCCCGAGGAGGAGCTCCGCCAAGTCTACTACACGCTCCTCCTGAAGGACCTCGGCTGCAGCAGCAACGCGGCGCGGATCTGCGAGCTCTTCCTGACCGACGACCTCTCGTTCAAGCGCGACTTCAAGTGGGTGGACGGCAGTCTGCCCGACATCGTGAGGTTCGCGCTCGGGCACACCGCGCTGGGACGCGGGCTCGTCGAGCGGTTCACCACCATCCTCACCACGCTGAAGACGACCGAGACCGCGGCCCAGGAGCTCGTCGCGACGCGCTGCCATCGCGGGGCCTCGATCGCGCGGCGCCTGCGCTTCGACGAGCGCGTGGCCTCGGGCATCCACAGCCTCGACGAGCTATGGAATGGCAAGGGTCGCCCGGAGCAGCTCGCGGGCGAGGCGATCCCGATCTATGCGCGCATCGCGCTGCTCGCGCAGGTCGCCGAGGTCTTTCACGGCTCGGGCGGTCCGGCCGCAGCGCTCGCCGAGGCGCGCGCCCGCCGCGGGACGTGGTTCGACCCGGCGCTCGTCGACGCGCTGCTCGCGGTCGGCGTGGACGATCCGCTGTGGATCAACCTCGCCTCCGCGGACCTCGACGCCGCGGTCCACGCCGAGGAGCCGCCGGCCTTCTCGGTGACCGTGGACGACGACTACCTCGACGAGATCGCCGCCGCGTTCGGCGAGGTCGTGGACTCGAAGAGTCCTTACACCGCGGGCCACAGCGCGCGTGTTGCACTCTACACGGACCTCGTGGCCTGCGAGCTCGGGATCTCGCGCGAGCGGCGCCGCTGGCTCCATCGGGGCGCGCTGCTCCACGACGTCGGAAAGCTGGGCGTGAGCAACACGATCCTCGACAAGGCAGGCAAGCTGGACGACGCAGAGTGGCAACAGATGCGCCTCCACAGCGTCTACACGGAGGAGATCCTGTCGCGCGTCCCCCCGTTCGCCGAGCTGGCGATCATCGCGGCGGCGCACCACGAGCGGCTCGACGGCAAGGGCTACCCGCACGGCCGCAGCGGCGACGCAATCGCGATCGAGACCCGCATCATCACGGTGGCCGACATCTTCGACGCGCTGACCGCCGATCGCCCCTACCGCGCCGCGATGCCGGTCACCAAAGCGCTCCACCTCATGGCCGAGATGGTCGGCACGGCCATCGATGCCAACTGCTTCAAGGCCATGCAGCGCGTGGCGGCGCGGCTGGAGAACGCCGGCGTCGAGGTCGTCAGCGAGGCCGCGTGAGCAAACGGTCGGGTACATTCGACGGGCACCGATGCCCTCCGACTACGTCACCGACATCGGCTATCTGCGGAGCTTTCATCGGGACCTCGCGCCCTCACGGCTGCGCCTCGTCGCGGCACTGAACGGGCTCGCGCCGCCGCCCGCCGAGGGCTTCGACTACTGCGAGCTGGGCTGCGCGTACGGCGACACGACGGTGGTGCTCGCCGCGGCGAACCCCGGGGCGCGCTTCGTCGGCATCGATCTCAATCCCGAGCACGTCGCGCTCGCGGAGCAGACCGCGCGGGCGCGCGGCGTCGACAACGTGCGCTTCCTCGAGCGCGACTTCGCGGACGTCGCGGGCGACGCGCTCGGCGACTTCGATTTCATCACCGCGCACGGCGTGATGAGCTGGGTCGGGCCCGACAAGCGAAGGGCGCTCGTCGAGCTCGCGGCGGCGCGCCTGAGGCCCGGTGGGCTCCTGTTCGTGAGCTACAACGCGATGCCGGGCTGGGCTGCGATCGAGCCGCTCCGGCAGCTGCTGCTGAGCCGCGGCGGGC
>JAYTHX010000525.1:0-7907 GCA_043732195.1 Polyangiaceae bacterium | reverse complement strand
GTGACACGGTAGGAGTCACTTGCGCGTCTCGTTCGAAGGAGCGTCGAGCGGCCTACAAAGGTCCGCTGCTAGCGTATCCGCCATCATGCGTAGTTCTGCCGTCACCTCCCTTGCCGTGCTGACGCTCGGCGGCCTGCTCTCGATCGCCACCGCCTGCGCGACCTCCCCGGCGGACGACATCGGCACGGGCCAGCAGGACAACAACGTCACCCCGCCTGCCGAGGAGGCCGGCGTGAAGCTGCCGCCGAGCAGCAGCTCCGGCGCGAGCGGCACCTCGGGAACGAGCGGAACGTCCGGCACCTCGGGCACCTCGGGCACGTCGGGCACGTCGGGCACGAGCGGAACATCCGGCACCTCGGGGACGAGCGGCAGCAGCGGCACCTCAGGCTCGTCGGGCGGCGGCGGCGCGACCTGCGACCTGAGCAACATCGCGAAGGTCCTGCTCTGGCAGGTCCAGGTCGGCAACCAGAGCTCGCCGGTCCCCTGCCCGTGCGGCGCAGGCAAGTGCTGCTACCTCGGCGTCACCTGCGTCACGGACCTCTGACCGATTTCGGGGCGCGACCGGCCACGTCGAGCAGGGCTCCAAGCTCGGCGCGACCTTCGCTCGCCCCGTGACGCTCGCCCCGTGACGCTCGCCCCGAGACGCTCGCGCCGAGGCGCGGAGCGCTACTTCTTCGAGGACTGGAGGACCATCAGGTGGAACTTCGCGAACTCGGACTGGCCGAGCGTGAAGAGCACCTCGACGAGCAGGCGGTACGGCGTGTTCGAGTCGGCGATGACGATGGCCTCGCTCGCGCTCGGATCCTTGCCGGTGGCGAGGCGGACCTGGCGATCGCGCTCGCGCCAGCCCTGGAGCGCGTTCGCGAGCGGCACGATGTAGAGGTCGGTCGGGCCGCTGCGCTTGTACTTCGCCTCGACGCCGTGGCTCGCGTCCGCCGGCACCGTGCAGACGGTGTTGTCGTCGACGACGATCTGGCTCTTCGAGATGAGGACCGCGACGCCCTCCTGCGAGGCCTCCGTGGTCAGCACGCTCTTCGGGATCGTGAGGTCGGCCGACTGCGGGATCGAGGCCGACGAGGCGCTCATGCTCTTGAGCAAGAAGACGAGGATGATCGTCATCATGTCGAGCATGGCCGTGATGTTGAGGAAGTTGATCTCGTGCTCGCCGCCGCGGCGCCGGATCTCCTTGCGGAGCTCGCGCTTGTAGCGCGCCATGCTCGCAGGCTTCTGAGGTGCCTTCGGCGGGCCAGGCGGTCCGGCCTGGCCTGGCCTACCGCCCTGGGGCGGGCCACCCTGCATCGGAGGCTGGTTCGGGGGGAGGTTTGCCATGGTTAGCGGGCGACACCGAAGGAGACTTCGGGAAAGAGATCCTCACCCGCTTCGTTCTTGCGGACGGCGTCCATCGTTCCGATGACGACCTGGTACGGGATCGACGGGTTCGCGCTGATCGTCACGCCCATCTCGTCCTTGAACTCCGACGCGGCGCCCTTCAGCTTGGTCACGCACGCCTTGAGCGCGTCGTAATCGTAGTCGTTGTTCTTGGTGGGGATCGCGACGCCCGGGCCGGTGTCGGCGCATCCGGGAGCCACATTGCCGCCGCGCGCCTTCAGGCTGAAGCCGTCGGGAACGACGAGCACCGTGAGGCCGAGGGTCGGCGTGGTGGGCGCGCGCGCGCCGCTTCCTGCGCGCGGCGGGAACGTGTCGATGGTGGCGGTGAACGTGACGCTCACCGTCGCGAGCACGAACATCAGGACGTTCATGATGATGTCCAGGAACGGAACGATATTGAGCTCGCCGCCCTCTTCATCAGGGGCGAGCTCCTTGGGCGCGGACAGCCGGCGGATCTTGCTCCGTTGCGCTGCGCTCAGCTTCTCGTCGGACGCTGCCACGGTTCGGATTGCCTAGAAGCCGCCGGGGCGCGTCTGGATCGTGAGGAGGTTGAAGACGCGCTCCTGGGTCGCATCCAGGTCGTGCTGGATGTTCTTCGAGCGCTGGTGGAGGATCAGGTGCGCGATCATGCAGACGACAGCGATGCCGAGACCCATCGCGGTGTTGTACATGGCCTCGGCGATACCGTTCGCGAGGATGCGCTGGCGGTCCGCGGCGGAGAGGCCGGGGGCCGAGACGGCGCCGAAGGTGTGGATCAGACCGAGCACGGTGCCGAGGAGGCCAACGAGCGTCGCGATGTTGGCGAGCGACCAGAGCGAGCCGATGCGCTTGTCGACCGCGGGCTTCAGCTCGCCGATCTTCTCGCTCATCGCCGCGTCGATCTCGTCGGGGCCCTTGTTGGCGTGCGTGAGCCCCGCCTTCACGAGCTGGAGGACCGGGTAATCGCCTGCATCACAGAGCTTGATCGCGCGGTCGATGTTACCCGCGGTCACCAGCTTCTTGATCTGGGCGAAGAACTCCTTCGAGTTCACCCGGTACTTCCCGAGCTGGAACGATGCGCGCTCGATGATGAGCGCGATGACGATCGCGCTCACGACGAGGTTGATCGAAAGGAAGGTGGGGTTCTCCTTGAAGGCGGCCATGAATCCGCCGCTTCCACTGTCACCACCGCTGGCTGCCGCTGCCGGGCCGTTACCCAGGCTGCTCAAGAGAGCCACGAACATCCCCGACGCTCCTTTCTAAAACTCTGCTCGCAATCCACTCGAAGTAGCGCTCGAGACCCGCTGAAAGCAGCGAAAATCCCGGCGCAATTGAATCGCTGCGAGCACGATAGCCGGGGCGCTCCGGCGAAGTCAACGACACGAAACGAAGTCATACGATTGCGACCCGCCTTTCCGCGCCAGGTGCCGCCGCCGTTCCATCATTTGCGCAGATTCTGGAATCTATGCCTTCCTGCTGCACTGTAATATTCGACAACCACTTGAAAGTGCCTGCGTTTTTCGTGATCGAAAAATGCGCTAAACGCGATCCAGCACCCAAACTCTATTGACGCCCCGCGGTCTCAGACGGCAAGCTTCCCGCCGTCACGAGACGGGACGGGAGTTTCTCAGGAGGCTTGCGTCTTTCGAGCACGAGCGGATATCGTCCGCGCCGCGATTTGACGGTTGTGTAACGCCACCTGGATCGCGGACCGAGACAGAGACTTCAGCAGGCGTGGCGGTCACCCGGCCACTCTCACTAGCGCGAGGAAACAGCGAACATGTCGACTCTCTGGAAGCACTACAAAGAAGGCGGCCTCGTGATGATGTCGGTGATTCTCCTCTGGAGCATCATCACCATCGGAATCATCATCGAGCGCGCCCTGTACCTCTACGGCTCGTCCATCAACAAGGACGTGTTCCTCGCCACGATGCAGAAGTGCATCCTCGCGGGTGACGTCGCGAAGGCCGTCAAGATGTGCTCGGCGGCGAACGCGCCCCTCGCGCGCATCTGCCAGTCGGGCCTCGTGAAGGTCAACCGCCCGGACGAGGAGGTCCAGGCCGCGATGGATGAGGCCGCCCTCCGCGAGATCCCGCGCATCTCGAAGCGCACCGGCTACCTCGCGCTCCTCGCGAACCTCGCCATGCTCACCGGCCTCCTCGGCACGGTGTCGGGCCTCATCACCAGCTTCGGCGCCGTCTCCGGCGAGTCCGTCGACCCGAGCCAGAAGGCGCGCATCCTCGCAGAAGGCATCAGCGAGGCCATGAACTGCACCGCGTTCGGCCTCATCGTCGCCCTCATGGCGCTGATCGGTTACGCCGTTCTCAACGGCAAGACCCAGCAGATCGAGGACGACATCAACGAGGCGAGCGTCCAGGTGCTCAACCTCGTCGTCACGAACCGCCAGAAGGTCAACCTCTCCGCCGTCGCGGCGTAGGTCGATCCGCTTCCAGTCTCTGTAGTTGTCATGTTCGGCGAGGTCGGCAGACCCGACCTCGCCGTTTCCTTCACGGAGTAACGAGCATGGGTGGTGTAAGCGTCGGCGGAGGCGGTGGTGGCCGAAGGTCGCTCGATTCGGAGATCAACATGATCCCGTTCATCGATCTGCTCATGGTCACGATCTCGTTCCTGCTCATCACGGCAGTGTGGTCGCAGATGGCGCGTCTCAACGCGGACGCCCAGGTGCCGGGCCCGCCGCGTGAGGTCGAGCCCGACAAGATCGAGCCGGAGAAGCAGCTCCACATCGAGATGCGCTCGCCGGACAAGTTCGTCCTCATCTGGAAGCAGTCGGGAACGGTCATCAGCACCGTCGACGTGCCTCGCAAGGACAACCTCGTCATGAAGGGCAACAAGAAGAGCATCCGCTACCCCGAGCTCGCCCAGAAGATCGAGGCGGAGTGGAAGACGGTCGGGACGCATCGGGACGCGACCGACAGGAAATTCGACCAGGCGATCCTGCACACCGACAACGAGACGGCGTACGTCTATCTGATCGGCGTCATCGACGCGATCTACCAGGCACACCGTCCGTTAAACGTCGCGGGCAAGGCCGAGCAGCTCCCTGCGTTCAACGTCACCTTCGCGGTCAACTGAGGAAGAGCCATGACGATCCACGAGCCCGGCCGGCGGTTGATGCACGGCGTTCCTCTCAAGTTCGTTCAGAAGCGCGTCTCCGGCGGTAACCACCGCAGCGTCGTCGCGGGTCTCTCGCTGACGAGCATGATCGACTTCCTCGTCGTCACAGTCGTCTTCCTCCTCATGACGTTCAGCGCGTCCGGCGAGACGCCCGTGAACAAGAACGTTCGCCTCCCGTCCGCGGAGAACGCGCTCGACATGATCGACGCGCCAATCGTCGCGATCACCGGCAGCTCGGTGCTCGTGAACGGAAACCCTGCGGGCAACACCCGAGCGATCGAGGACAGCAAGCGCCTCCAGCGCATCGACGAGCTGTTCAACATCCTCAAGGGCCAGCGCGAGCTCTGGAAGCAAACCCGTCCGGGCAAGGAATTCCCGGGCGTCGTGGTCCTCCAGATCGATCAGGACGTGTCGGCGGTCGTGGTGAAAAGCGTGTTCCAGACGTCCGCCTTCGCCGGCTACCCGAACGTCAGCTTCATGATCGACAGGCTCCCCAAGACCCACTGACGTGGCGGGCGAGAAGCGCGAGCTGGGACTCAAGGCGGTTCACTCCGCGAGGGCGGAGCGCAAGGCCGCGAGGTTCGGCAAGGTCGACGGGCGTGTGTGGATGGTGGCGGCTGGGGCCGTCGTCGTCACGCTCGTCGTCGCGTATTTGCTGAACGATCGGACGCTCTCCTCCGAGAAGGAAGAAATCCTCTCGCAGCAGCGCGCCGCGGTCTCCACCGTGGGCGCCGAGTGGAATCCTCTCCGCGACAGGCTCGAAAAGCTCACGCTCGATTTCGCATCGCGCTTCGACGGGGACAGGGTCGACGTCGAAGAGGCGAAGATGGACTTCCGGGCATCCCCCGGCATCTACCTGCGGATGCGCGTCGCTGACGCGCGCGATGTCGACTCGATCCGCAAGCACGCGAAGGAGTCCGCAAAAGACGCCTTCACCGGCTGCCTGCTGCGCGAGCCGAACGCGGCGCTCGCCCGCGGCGATGCGGACGCCGGCACCGGACCCGAGCAGCCCTGGAACCTCCACCGCGCCTACAGCGCGACGCGCGTGATGACCGACGAGTGGGCGGCCGAGGTGAAGGCCGCGGACGACAAGAATCGCCTGCGCGTCTTCCGCCAGCAGTACGAGAAGGCCAAGCGCGAGGAGATCCCGCTCGCCATCGACATCGTGAAGCGCGCGCAGTTCTTCCTGCTCGTCCTCGACGAGGACGTCCCCGAGGCGCGCGAGCTCTCGGACGGCGGGGCGATCACCGAGGAAGCGCTGCAGCAGGTGCCGCACCCGACGCGCATCCACATCGTGAACCTCAGGACGGGCGGCTCGATCGCGAGCCTCCGCAAGACCGCCGAGGCCGACTTCACGTTCGTCGGCGAGCGCGCGGTGCGCGATCCCGAGACGCTCGCGGCGATGAAGCGCCAGGTCAACAACTGCGCCCTCGCGCAGCAGGTCTGGTCGACGCTCCGCCCTGTCACGCCCACGAGCGACACGCCCGTCGGCGACGCGGGTACCGACGCGGCTCGCTGACGGAGCGAACGCCCGCGTCCGTGCTCGCTCCCCGCGGGACGCTGTTCGGCGACGATCCCTGCGACGGTTCGCTCGAGATCGCGATCCTGGTTGCGAAGGGCGACCCGTTCGGCGCTAGCCTGTGGCGCATGAAATTCAACAAGGACGGTCTGGTCGCCGCCGTTGCCCAGGATCGGTTGACCGGCGAGGTGCGCATGGTCGCGTACGCGACGCAGAAGGCCATCGAGCTGACGCTCGAGAGCGGCCGCGCCACGTTCTGGAGCCGCTCCCGCAACGAGCTCTGGCAGAAGGGCCGCGCCGAGGGCAACGGGATGGACGTGACGGGCGTGCTCGTCGATTGCGACGCCGACATGGTCATCTACCTCGTCTCGCCGGACGGCCCGACCTGCCACACCGGCAAGCCGAGCTGCTTCTTCCGCAGCGCGCAGCTCGTCGACGGGAAGATCCAGGTCTCCGACGTCGAGGTGCCCGTCCCTCTCCTCTTCGCGCGCCTCGAGTCGGTCCTCGAGCAGCGCAAGAGCAGCACCGGGAAGGACAGCTACGTGAAGAGCCTCTACGAGGGCGGGGCGAGCAAGATCGGCGAGAAGCTCACCGAGGAGGCCGGTGAGCTCGCGCGGGCTGTGACCGGCGAGAGCGACGAGCGCGTGACCGCGGAGGCCGCCGACGTGCTCTTCCACGTGATGGTCGCCCTGCGCTCGCGCGGCGTGTCCTTCCAGTCGGTCCTCACCGAGCTCGATCGCCGCGCGGGCACGAGCGGCCACGACGAAAAACGCTCCCGCTGATCAGCGGGAGCGGGCGAGACGAAGAGGGTCGCGCGCGCGGTCAGTTGCGCGTGCACACGTTCTCGGGGCCGCCCGAGGGGACGTACGAGAACGAGAACGCGCTGAACAGGCCCGAGCCGCACACCGTCGCGGCGGCGCCAGGCGCTTCGCCGCGGCAGATCTCGCCCTTCGCGCACTCGATGGTGATCGCCACCGACTGCTCGTTCGGCATCGTGGCGCCGGTGGTCAGCGTGCCCGAGCAGCCCTTCGCATCGAGGATCATGTCCACGGTGGTGATGGTCGCGCCGGTGTCGCCCTTCGCCTGGCACGTGAAGCCCGCGTTCTGGCACGCCGCGAAGCAGGACGAGGCGTTGTCGTCCCGGCCGCCGTTCGGGGCCGCCTCGGGCGTCGCCGCGTCACCGTCGGCCGCGCCGCCGTCCCCGCTGCCGATCACGGTCGGGCGGTTTATATCGGAGCTCGACGACGAGCACCCGAACATCGAGGGCAGCCCCGCGAACCCGATCCCGAGCGCCCCCGCCAGTCCGTAGCTTCGTCTCACGCGCGACGCCTCCGCCTTCGCGCCGCAACGAGCTGAGCCACCCCCAGCGCTGCCAGCACGACGCCGATCGTACCCTGGCCCTGCGCGTGGAGCGACGTGGAACAGCCGCCCGCACCGCCGCCGTCGCTTCCGTTGCCGTTGCCGCCCGCGGAGCCTGGATCTGCGCCGGGATCGCCGCTCGGATCACCGCTGCTGCCGCTGGTCCCGCCGCTGGCGCCGCTCGAGGATCCGCTGCTCGACCCGCTGGACCCGCTGGGCGAGCCGCCGTCGGGATCGACCGACGCGTCACTGCCGCTGCTGCTGCCGCTCGTGCCGCTCGTGCCGCTGCTCCCGCTCGAGCCGCCGTCGGGCTTGGGCGGCGCGCCGCCGGTCACGGCGACGTCCTTGATGAGGTGCGCCGCCTTGTCGCCCGACGCCCCGTTGTTGCCGTTCGCGGCGAGGCCCACCGCCCACAGACGGAGCGTGCTGCCCGTCATCGGCGCCGTCACCTTGAAGTTGAACGTGGCCTTGCCGCCGGAGACCGCGAGCCCGCCGTTCGGCACCATCTCCCCGAAGCTGTCGCGGA
>JAYTHX010000524.1:0-7923 GCA_043732195.1 Polyangiaceae bacterium | reverse complement strand
CGCGTCGCGATCGGCATTTGCGGCGCGCGCAGCGATACCAGGACGAGGGCCGCCGCGAACTCGAGCCGCGCCTTTGATCTGATTTCCTCCCGGACAGCTCGCGGTCGCCGAAGCCGCACACGGCCAAGTCGGATCGTGCGAACATTTCTTCCGAGGGATCGCTCTTTTGCTTTGGCGATGATTTGATTGCCTCGTATGCCGATGCGGAGGCAGATCGACGGATGGCATCTCGAGCTCGTGGCGTTCGGCGGATGCTCGCGTGCCGGACGGCATCACTCGCAGAAGCGAGTGTAGATGTGGCTGAGGACCGGATCGGTCTCGTCGATACAGTTTTCCCCGGGAGCGCAATCCGACGCGCCACGGCACAGGGCTCGGCCCTTCGTCGCGCAGTCGGACGCAGCCAGGCACGCGATGGAACTCACTTCCTTGCCGAAGCGGCCGGCGCCGAACGGGAGCACGCAGCAAGCCTGTCCCGAGCCGCACTCCTGCTCCGATGCACAGCGCTGCGAGAATTCCATGGTGATGCTGTCGTTGCTCACGACGAGCTGTCCGCAAGGGCTGCCGACAGGTGCGCAGGCCGCGCTGCTGGCCGTGTACGAGCGCGAGGCCGCCGTGGACTTCGCGAACAGCGTGACGCAGCACTCTGCTGCTCGAACGTCGCAGACCTTGGTGGTCGAGGCGCAGTAGATCTCGCCGGGCCCCCCCGGACCGGACGAGCCCTCCAGCGTCTTCGCATCGAGCGAGGCCGCGCCCTCGACACCTCCTGCGCTCGAATCCGAAGAGGCGCGGTCCTCGGGCGTTTCGCCCGCGAGTCCGTCGAGGTCGGTCGTGAGCAGACAGCTGGTTCCAGCGCCCGCCAATACTGCCAGTGCCCCCGCAGCAGCGATGCGACCACACTCGTGCGCGCGACTCCGCTCGGCACGCGCACCTCCACGTTCGACAACCATCGGCCATTTTACGTCGTCAAGTGGACGAAGCGCAACCGAAGCGTCGCGCCCGTCACTGCGCTTCTTGATGATGGCGGACCGGGCTTCTTGCGGAGGAGACGCGCGAAGACGACCGGATCGGTGGCGGGTCGCTCGGTGTCACCCCGGCGCGCGACGACGTCGAGCTCATGGACGATGCTTGAGGCCGCGCGCATCAGGGCCGCGGGGCAGGTCGGACACGGTCCTCGCTGGCCCTCGAGCTTGTACTTTCGCTTGTTGACGGGCACACTCTGCCCCTGCGGGGTCTTGTCGAAATTGAGTAGACCTTGGGCAAATGTTTGCTCGCCGCAAGAGTCGTTGCGCCCCTCCTCCCCTCCCGGCGCGGTGTTGCGGCCCGGCGCGACCGCGCCGCCGCCCGGGGATATGAGGCATTGGAGATCGTGATGAAGGTCTGGTTGATGTGCCTGCGCTCGGCCGCTGTCTGCGGTCTGGCCGCTTCTCTCGTCGCGGCGTGCAGCGGCGCGTCGACCTCGGATCCGGGCGCCGCAGGCCCGGACGGCGGGGACGGCCCGGACGGCGGCGAGGTCGACGCCCCCAGCGGGAGCAAGGACGACGCGGCGACCAAGAACCCCGACGGCGCCACCGTGCCCAGCGGCCCTGACACGATCCAGGTGCTGGTCGAGCCCACCGACAACGCGCAGGCGCTCCTCGCCGCCGTCCAGGGCGCAAAATCGTCGGTTCACATGACGATGTACCTGATGAACGACAAGCGGTTCATCGCCGCGCTGATCGCGCAGCACAAAGCCGGGCGCGACGTGAAGGTCCTCCTCAACCAGACCTTCCCGGGCGGCGCTGGGACCAACCAGCCTACGTTCTCCGAGCTCCAGATGGCCGGCGTGGCGGTGGCCTGGGCGCCCTCGACGTTCGCGCTGACGCACGAGAAGTGCGTCGTCATCGACGGCGCGCAGGCGTGGATCATGACGATGAACCTGCAGACCACGTCCTCCTCGAACCGCGAGTTCCTCGCCGTCGATACGCAGGCCGCCGATGTAAAGGAGGCCGATGCGATGTTCGCGGCCGACTTCGCGAACACCCCGTTCACGCCGAGCGGAGACCTCCTGGTCGCCCCGGTGAACGCACGCGACCGGCTGGTCGCGCTGATCAAGGGCGCCAAGACGTCCGTGGACCTCGAGGGCGAGGAGCTCAGCGACACCACGGTGGTCGCCACGCTCGTCGCCGCCAAGAACGCGGGCGCGACGGTCCGCGTGGTCCTCGCGGACAACGCGCCGTCTGCTTCGCAATCCTCGGCGGTGATCAAGCTCAAGGCCGCGAGCATCCCCGTCGTGAAGGTGGCGAGCCCGTACATTCACGCCAAGGCGATCGTCGTCGATGGCGCGCGCGCCTATGTCGGCTCGGAGAACTTCACCACCGGGTCGCTCCAGTACAATCGCGAGCTCGGGATCATCACCACCAACGCTTCCTCCGCCGGCGCGGTGAGCGCGGCGATCGCGCAGGACTTCGCCGCGGGTACGGCGCTCTGAGCTCGATGCCGACGAGGCCGCCTTCCAGGTCGCGCCCCGCGAAGCGAGGCGCTCCGAGCGGGTGTGTCGCGACGCGGCAACGATGCCGACCAGCGACGAGAGGTCGCCCTTCTTTCCAAGCGCGACCTGACGCCGTCGTCAAGGGGTCGACCTGGACGCCGCTCTGGCCTTTTGCTCGGCGCGCCAGGCAAGCGGGGAGAGCCCCGTCCTCGCGCGGAAGAGCAAGGCCACGGCCCGCTCGGAGATGCAGATGCGCGCCCCGATGGCCGCAATCTTGAGGTCGGTCGTGAGCAGCAGCTCGCAGGCCGTCGCGAAGCGGATGGCAACGAGCTCCTGATGGAAGGACGTCCCTTGATTGCCGAGCGACCGCTGCAAGGAGCGTGTCGAGAGCCCAAGCTCTTTCGCCGCGTCGTCGATGGTCGCGTCGAGTCGACGCGCGAGCAGCGCTCGGATGCGATGAATCTCGCGAGGAAGCCCGCGTGCGCTGGCGGCGATGGCATCCACGTCGAGCGAGAGCGCCTCGCCGGCCTCGCCTGCTACCGCCCGAAAGGCGGCGGGCGCGTCCGTCGTCACCCGGAACGCGAACCGGCCCGCCAGCGCGGGCATCGCCTGGGCGAGCCTCGCGACCGCCGTTCCTTCGGCGACGATGCTCCAGATATTTGCGCGCTGGAGGAGAGCGGCACCATGGCGCCAGAGCCAGGCCATCTGCACGGAGAGGGCCTCCCCATCGAGCGCCTCGACCTGGCGGCCGTCCACGACGACGTCGAAGCTCGGCGCCATCTGCTGGGGGTAGGCTTCGACGATCGCGGCGATCTCGAGGAGCTCGTCTGCGAGAGGACGACCCCAGAAGGCCAGACCACACAGCGATCGCGACGCGCACCACACCACGCAGGACCTGCTGACGGTGTAGGTCCCAACCGGACCCTTCACGAACATGCCGGGGGGGCTCTCGATCATGCCACCGAAGCTTGGCATGATTTCCGGGCGACGGCGCTCAGCTCCTGCGATTGCCCACGCCGCCGGGCTTCCGAGCCGAGCGCTTCCACCGGCGCCCGAAGATCAGCGCGCCCGCGAGGAGGATCCACGCTGATCCTCCTCGCGCACCGACGCGCGAGGCCGTGCAGCTGCTGCTCTCTCCGGCGGCTGCATCGTCCGCTGCCGGCGTCAGGTCGGCGGGCACGGGCGGTGCGGCGCCCGCGGGTCCTGCGGCACCCGGCGTGCTCTCCTGCGGAATGACGACGCCGTCGAGAACGTAGACCGCGGGGCCGGCGCCCTGCACGAGGAAGGGCTCGCGGGGCCAGTCCTGCCCTTGGGTCTTGCCGTACACCGTGGCCGCGGGGGTCTTCTTGATGGTGGCAGCGTCGAACCGCCAGGCCACGAACGACGCCGGATCGGTGATGTGCCGGCGCGTTTTGCCGTCGATCAGCCACACCTCCGGCGTGCCGTCGTCGGCCTGCACGAGCTCGGGAGCCTGCGCGAGGTCGTCCCCGCCGGCGAACGTCACCAGCTGCGCGTCGGGGTAGTGAGCCACGTCGCCGAGCGCGGAGAAGCGCCAGCTCGTGAAGGACGCGGGGTTCACCACGTGGCGTTTCATCGCCCTGACGAAGGGGGCCTTGGGCGGCGCGCAGGTGAAGCTCCCTGCGCCGGTCAGGGCGCCTGACTGCGTGCCCGAGACGCCATACGCGCGGACGCCGTGCGGCGTGCCGTCCATGAGCCCGCGCGGCGGCGGCATGCTGAAGCCGTGATTGCACGAGCCCACCGCGGCGCAGAGATCCGCGCGAGGGACGTCTGCGACGACCGCGAGGGATTGCACGCCGGGGGCTCCTGGCGCGCCGTCGAAATACACGCTGACGCTGATCGCCGCGGTGGCCTTGGCGGGGTCTTGCGTCCAGCCGCTGATCGACGCGCAAGACGCCGCGTCGAGGTAACCGACAGGCAGCGGCGGAGCCGACGGCGCCTGGCAGAACGGCTGCACGGAACCACCGCCCCACCATTCCCAGTGCCAGGTCTCGCTCGGAACCGTCCGCGCGAAACCATGCGCCGCTCCATTTGCATTCAGCCAGTCAAGCGCGCCGCCGCCGGTGTTGATGTCGATGGCGTGTCCGCTCTGGTGGTTGGAGTAGCCCGGCTGCGCGGCCAGGTTTCCGCTGTTGCACGAGCGGGTCACGTAGCAGTGGTAAAGGTACTGCTGCTCCGCCATGGTGCGAAAGCCGCTGTTGATGCGGAGCACGACGCCGCTCGCCTCCGCCGCCTTTGCCATCGTCAGGAAGGCATCCGCCGTGGCGCTCTCCAGGGGCTCTCCGTCCACGGTGACGACCGTGATCGGGAACGGGACGCCGTTGCGATACCCGGTATCGGTGTGCTTGGTGCAGTTGTAGGCAACGAGTGGGGATGAGGCCTTTCCGGTAGGTTCCGCCTCGAATTCCTCCGCAGCGGTCTCGTCCGGGGCGCACGCGGCGAGCGCGAGGAGTGCCGCGCCGGCGGCAACGCCGAACGTGCTTCGTCCGCGCGCGGAGCGGGTCTGAAGCGCCGTCAGCGGAGTCTCTTGTCGGTCGTGTAGTTTGGTCATGCGGCCCTCGATGTCCAAGGCATAGCGAGTCGCGGCTGCAACCCTGCGCCAGTTCACGGAACTGTGGCGCCAGGCGCGCCAGGCGCGACCCCCGCGCGGCGTCGCTCGCGCGACCCACCCGCCGCCGCCTGACCTCGCCACCTTCCAACGCGCGACACGTCGCGCCGTGGCCGCCCCCTGTCCGGCGCTCGCCAACCGCCCGCCCTACGTCCAGCGACAGCGAAGTCTCGGCCACCCCATGCTACAACCGCCGACCCCGCGCCGCCGTCTTGCGAGCCATCCTGTATCAGGGCGAATGCCGCAACCATGTCCTCCGGAACCCCTCGCGCTCGTGCCGACGATGCCCAGGTCACCCGCATCCTCCGCGAGAACGCGCGCACGCTCGAGCGACTCGTCGCCGCCTACGCACGCTCCGACGCCGACCGCGCGGATCGCGTCGTCGCCACGACGGGAAAGAATCCGGCGGTGGTCTACGAGCGCAAGGAGCGGGAGAACCGACTGCTCGCGGCGGTCCGCGCCCTCCCCGTTCCGCACCGTCAGGTCATCACGCTCCTCTTGGAGGGGCTGTCCCACCACGAGATCGCGGACGTGCTCGGCACCACCGAGAACAACATCGCCGTCCCTGGCAACCGTGCGCGCGCTGCCATGCGCGTGCTCATCGAAGAGGGGGCATCGTCATGACTCAGGGACCGAACGACAAGGCGGCATACGCCGAGCTCTCCGCCTGGCGGGGCGAGTGGCAAGGGTTGGGGGGCAGCGAGGACTTCGCGGCGCGCCTCGTCGCGCGCGCCCGCAAGGACGGACGGACGGAAGATCGAGCTCGCCGCCGCCGCCGAGGTACTGGCTGCGCTGTTCTCGACCACGGTGTGCATCTGGCTGCTCGCGAGGTCGCACGGCGCGACGGAGGTGATCGTGATGGCTGCGCTCATCCTGCCGTTCAACGGGGCGTGGCTCACGCACTTCTTCACCGCTCGCGCCGGCACGTTCGAAGCGATGGGGGCCGGTATCGACGATTTCGTGGCGCTCACGCGGCGCCGACTCGCCACCCAGCGGAAGCGGATGGCGCAAGCACGCCGGTGGACGACGGCGATCGCGATCGAGATCGCGATCGTCCACTGGGCGGTGTGGGTATTCTACATGCATCGCGAGGCCTACGCCCGCGAGCCGTGGCGCGCCGTGTTGGGCTTCGGGACCATCGTGCTCAGCGTCCAGGCGACCACGCCGGCGAGGACACGTGTCCTTGCCAACGAAGGTCCGCACGCGCGCCTCGGCTTCTGGTTACTCGATGGGGCGGCCGAGGTGCTCACGGACCAAGAGCAGAGGACGCTCGCGGCGCTCGCCCTTTCGACGCTCGAGACGTGCGCGCCGCTCTGGCAGGACCGATCGTGCGCGTAATGTCCTCCGCCCATCGGGCTCGGAGGCCACGACGACATCGGCCGCGAGGCTCGTGCTGAATGCCGCGCGGGTCGCTGGCCTGACCGCGCGTTAGGGCGCGGCGTTCGAGCTCGGTGACTGCGGCCCCCGATTCATCAGTTGTGCAGGCGTGACCGCGTTGGCTGCGGAGAGTTACGCCCCTATTAACTCCTCTTCACTTGCGTGCGATCCGTGCGCATCGATGCAAGCTTCTCTGTCGAGGGAAGCCATGCGTCTACCAATCTCGCTCCTGACCGCGGCTGCCATCGTCGCCCTCGTCGGATGTGCCGAAGAGCCACAGACCGTCATCGCGTACCCCGCACCCGGCCACTACGAAACCCGCGTGTACACGACGGAGCAGCTCGGCCCCGTCGAGCCGCAAGTTGCGGTGCCGGAGGAGAGCGTGCGCCGCATTCTCATCCTGCAGACGCGCAAGCTCGATCGGCCCGCAGAGGTCGTGGGGATCGTCGATGCCCACGAGGACAACGGGCGCGAAGCGGTCGCCCTGGACGAGCTGAGGCGCAAGGCAGCTGCCCTCGGTGCGGACGCCGTGGTCGGCGTCGAATTTCATCACGCGGAGTCGCACGGCGAGCCACTTCATCTCTCGGGTCTCGCGGTCCGCTATGTCTCCGGAGGTGCACGATGATGATCTGGAAGCCCTTGTCTGCGGCGCTGTTTTTTGCTGCGTTTTCCGTGGCCACCATGGCGTGCGCGCCGTCTCCCCATGGCTCGGCGCGCTCGGCGCACGACGCGAACGGCGACCATGATGGGGATGGGGATGGGGATGGAGACGGCGACCACGACCACGGCGAGCTGCCGCCGATGCCCACGGACGCCGCGACGATGGCCGCCGCCCAGCGTCTGTCCGTGACGCCGTCTTCACTCGAATGCCCGACGGAGATCCTCGGCATCGTCGACGTCCACGAGAACAGCGGCTCGAAGGACCGTGCGCTGCAGGCGCTGCGGATCCGCGCCGTACAGCTCGGCGCAGAAGCCCTCACCAATATCGAGTTTCGCCACGGCGAGCACAGCGAGAAGCTGCATCTCTCGGGGACGGCAGTTCGCTGTCACGACATCCTGAATGGACGCCGCTACGACGTGCTCGCCTTGCTCGACATCGTGAAACCGATGGGCCACGAGGAGGACGCCTTCGCGGAGCTGCAAGCTCGCGGGCGCGCGGTAGGAGCGAACGTCATCCTCGACGTCCACTTCGAGCATGGGGACGAGTCCCACCTCCGGATCACCGGAAAGGCCGTGCGCGCACACAGCCGCGAGTAGCGTGATCCTGCCCCGATTCGGTGGACAGTTTGACTATGCCGCAATCACGGACATCTGCATCTTCAATTCGAACTCGATCGGGCTGACGTAGTCGAGAGTCGAATGGAGGCGCTCGACGTTGTAGAAGTTCTCGATGTAGTCGCCGATCGAGGTCTCCGCCGCGCGCAGCGTGGGATACCGCTCGTCGTCCACGAGT
>JAYTHX010000523.1:0-21829 GCA_043732195.1 Polyangiaceae bacterium | reverse complement strand
CGACGACGACGACGACGACGACGACGACGAGGGCGGGGCCACGCTCGCGCGCATCGAGGACTCGCCTGCGTTCAGCGACCCGGTCCCCGAGAAGCCCGCCCCCGCCGCGCGGCCCGCACCGGCGTTCCAGCCGCCGGCCCCCGTCGGCCGCGCCGTCGTCCCCGCCTATACGGTCGACACCGACGACGACGAGGACCACCTCCAGCAGGCCGGCAGCTTCGGCGCGCTCGTCGATCTCTATCGCCTGCGCGCCGCCGACGGGCCCATGCCCATGACGAAGGCCACGCTGCTCCACAAGATCGCGAGCGTGCACGAGTACCAGCTGTCCGAGCCGGAGAAGGCCTTCGAGCTGCTGGTCGAGGCGTTCGATCTCCGCCCCGGCGACGACGACATCGTGGCCTCGCTCGACCGCGTGGCGCGCGCGGCCGGACGGGTCGGCGAGCTCGCGGAGCGCGCACGCAAGAACCTCCACACCGCGGACGTCGAGCTCAAGCTCATCCTGCTCGGCCACCTCGTGTACTGGTACGAGCGCGTGCTCGGACGCGGCTCCGAGATCTCGCTCTTCGTCTCCGAGCTGGAGCGTCTCGACAAGAGCCATCCCGTCATCCTGCGCCGCGCCGCACTGCAGGCTGCGGCCAACGGCGACGTGAAGAGCCAGCGCGAGCTGCTGGTGCGCGCGCTCGACCGCACGGCGCGGCGCGACGAGAAGGTGCAGCTCCACCTCGCGCTCGCAGGGGCGCACGCCGGCTCCACGGAGGCGATCCGCCACTACGAGATGGCGGTCGCCAACGACCACGGCTCGGTGGTCGCGCTCCAGGGCTACGAGCGCGTGGGCCGCGAGCAGGGCAAGCACGGGCAGGTGGAGTGGTGCCTGGAGCGCCAGGTCGAGGTCGCCCTCACCACCGCCGAGCGCATCGACGCGCTGACGAAGCTCGCCGACCTCCACGAGACGAAGTTCCTGAAGCGCGAGCGCGCCGCCGAGATCCTCGAGCGCGTCGTCGAGATCGAGCCCGCCCATCCGCAGGCGCTGAAGGCGCTCGAGCGCTGCTACCACGCTCTCCGCGACTGGCCGCGGCTCGCGCGCGTGCTCCGGGCGCGGGCCGACAACACCTACGACAAGAAGCAGAAGACCGAGCTGCTGGAGCTCGCGGCCGAGGTCTTCGAATCGAAGCTCGGCGATCCCCAAGCCGCGGTGGAGGTCCATCGTGATCTGCTGCGCGTCGACCCCACGCATCGCCGGGCGCTCGGCGATCTCGCGCGGCTCTACGAGAAGCTCGGGGACTGGGGCAACATGGCGACCTACAAGGCGCGCGTCGCCGAGCTCGCCCCCACGAAGCGCCAGGCCTCGCAGCAGCTCGTGCTCCTCGGCGACCTCCTCGCGGCGCCCGAGCGAGACGCGCTCGCGGCGCGCATGCAGTACGAGAAGGCCGTCACCGTCGACCCCACGAACGCGGCGGCGTGGGAGGCGCTCCAGCGCTTGGCTGCAGCGGCCGGTGACGACCGGCGCGTCGCGCAGTGCCTCGAGCAGCGCGCGAAGACCGTCGACGGCCCGCGGCAGCGCGCGGCGATCCACGTCGAGCTCGCGAACCTCTACGCCACCACCGGCGACGAACGCGCCGCGCGCGACTCGTTCGAGAGCGCGGTCGCCGCCGACCCCAGCAACGAGTCGGCCGCCATCGCGATGCTCGAGGTCTTCACGCGCGAGGAGCGTTGGCAGGAGGCGGCGCCGCTGTGCGAGCTGCTCGTCAACGCCGCCACGCGCGACCAGGACGCGCGCACGCTCTTCACCCGCCAGCGCCTCATGACGCGCATCGGGGCCGCGCTGGGCGACGCCGACAAGGCGATGACCTCGTCGCTCGCCGCGCTCGCGATCCAGCCCGACGACGAGGGCGCGCAGGCCGACCTCGTTGCAGTTTGCACGCAATGCCGCGACCAGCCGCGCGTGGTGCTGCGCGCGAAGGACTGGCTCACGCGCATCGCCAGCGGCCCGCGGGCCGAGGTGCTGCCCGCGGGGGTGCTGCTGGGCCTCGCGCAGCTCCAGCGTGACGCCGGAGAGCTCGAGGCCGCGGCCGGCACGCTCGAGCACGCGCAACAGAGCGACCCCGATCACCCCGGCATCCAGAAGGAGCGCGCCGAGATCCACCTCGCGCTCGGCGACTTCCCGCGGTCCTGCAAGCTGATGGTCGAGATGGCCCGCAACGCCATCTCCGCCGATGCGCGCTTCCAGCTCCTGTGCGACGCCGGCGAGATCTGGGCGAAGCGCGCCGGCGAGCTCGACGAGGCGGCGATGGTCTTCGAGGAGGCGCGCGCCATCAAGCCTCTCGACCACTGGCTGTTGCACACGCTCATGTGGGTCTACGGCGAGCGCCAGCGCTGGGACGCTCTCTCCAACGTGCTCGAGGGCATCGCGCAGATCCAGGAGAGCCCCGATCGCAAGGCGAAGAGCTTCTTTGCGATGGCGCAGGTGGTGCTCGAGAAGGTCGGTGATCACCGGCGCGCCGCCGAGCTCTTCGATCAGGTCCTCGACATCGACAAGACGCGCCTCGACGCCTTCGAGCAGCTCGTGCGCGCGCTCACCGAGGTGAAGGACTGGGACAGGCTCGACCTCTTCTACCGGAAGATGATCGCGCGCACCAAGGACGACCCGAACGGCGAGAAGCTGCAGTTCGTGCTCTTCAAGCAGCTCGGGCTCATCTACCGCGATCGTCTCGAGGACGCCGCGCGGGCCTACGAGGCGCTCGAGTACGCCGCGCGCCTCCAGCCCGACGATGCCGAGGTCCGCAAGATCGTCACCGAGATCCTGGTCGTCACCGACAACCTCGACAACGCCGTCCTGCGGGCCCGCGAGCTCGTCGCGCGGGAGCCCCACGACGTCGAGCTCTACGTCGAGCTCTACGAGCTGTTCCTGCGGCAAGGGTTCGTCGACAAGGCCTGGTGCACGGTCAACGTGATCGCGCAGTTTCGTGAGCCCACCGCGGAGCAGCGCCAGTTCCACGAGGACTACGGGCCGATGCTCCTCAACCAGGTACCGGGCCAGATCGTCGAGCAGGCGTGGCGCTCGCACGTGCTCCATGCCGACCTCGATCCCACGCTCACGAACCTGTTCGCGCGCATCACGCCCGCGGTGGCGCGCATGCGGTACTCGCAGCTTCGGCCCGATCAGCTGGTGTACGCGCAGGGCCAGCCGTTCACGCCCGCGCACTCCCGGCTCTACGAGGCGATCCGCATGACCTTCGCGAACGCCGCGGAGATCCTGCACATGGCGCCGCCGAATCTGCTGCTCGGGGATCCGGGCTCGCCCTTTCCCTTCGCGCCGGCGCTCGCGCCGTTCGGGGCAGTGCACGTCGGCGTGCCGGCGGTCGAGGCGCGCGCCGAGTCGCTCATTTACGTCATCGGCAAGCGGCTCGCGGAGCAGCGGCCCGAGCTGCTCACGCGCGCGTTCTTCCCGGCCATCTCCGACCTCACGCTGCTGCTGAACGCCGCCGTGCGCGTGAGCCGGCAGCAGCGCGCGAAGGACGCCGCCGGCGCGCAGCTCGACGCGAACCTCAACGCGAACCTCACGCCCCCGGAGCGCGAGGCCATCCGCTCGATCGTGATGCAGGCGGCGATGCAGGGCGGCCTGGTCGACGTGAAGCGCTGGTCGCAGGCTGCCGACCTCTCGAGCATGCGCGCGGGGCTCCTGCTCTGCGGTGACGTCGGCCCCGCGCGCAAGACCATCCTCGCCGAGCCGCAGTCGAACGCGGATCTCCCGCCGCGCGAGAAGGTCGCCGAGCTCTACCTCTTCGCGACGAGCGACCTCCACTCGGATCTGCGCAACGCGATCGGCGTCGCCGTGCAGCCCTGAGCTACTTCTTCAGCTCATAGACGGCGCCGGCCTTCAGCGAGACGCCGTAGGCGTGGTCACCGGCGAACGAGAGGTTCGACGGCAGCGGCGGCAGGTCGGTGGAGGTCACCCTGGGAGCGCCGCCGCAGAAATCGATGCTGACGAGGACGCGCGTGCCCGCGGCGAGCGAGCGCCGCGAGATCCAGTAGACCCGGCCGTCTGCGACGTGGACGGACTCGACGACGCCGGGCTCGTTCGCGAGCACCGCGCGCGCCCCGCCTCCCTTCGCTTCGAGCTTGACCCGGGAGATGACGCTTCCCACACCGCTCGGCGCGGGCTCGGCGATGAACGCGAGCTCGCCCTTCACGGCGAGCCCGAGGACCTTCCTATCTGCGGTGCTCTGTTGGTACAGACCCGGAAAGGGGCCGAGCAGGACCGGCGTGGCCGCGGAGGTCGTTCCGAGCCAGTACGCCGTGTCGCCGTCGCTCGCGAAGAGGCCGGACGTCTGATACACTTTGGCCGTCTGGGCGCCTCCCATCGCGACGTCCATCGGCTCACGGACCACGCTCGTCGACTGCAGCTGGAAGAAGAACTTGCTGCCGAAGAGGACGGGCGCGGTCCCGGGCCGCTAGGTCACGAGACCGAGACCACGATCCCCGCCGACTCCTTCACGATCGCGGCGATCTGCCCGAGCAGCTCGA
This sequence comes from Polyangiaceae bacterium, assembly GCA_043732195.1. GTDB lineage: Bacteria > Myxococcota_A > Polyangia > Polyangiales > Polyangiaceae > Labilithrix. Next base: position 17,305 of record JAYTHX010000523.1, on the reverse strand, counting down.
CGCCTTGGCCCTTGTCGTCCATCCACCGACCCGCACCGCCTACCGCCGCCGGCTCCTCGAAATCGAAGTGCCAGGCCCGGGCGTTCGCCGCGACCCAGATCTGGCGCGTGGGACGCTGGGTGTTGATCACGGCCTTGGTGCGGTTCGCGAAGGTGAGCGTGAGCACGTCGCCCGAGCGCGCGAGGTCGACCGTCTCCGCGTCGACATCCTCGAGCATCGTCTCGATGGCGCGCAGCGCCACGTCCGCCAGCTGCTGGTAGCGCGGTTCATCCATCATCGGCGGGAGCTCCATCAGTTGAGCGAGTATGGCAGCGTCAGCGAGAACACCGCGATCGACGCCTCGAAGCTCGTCCCGTCGGGCCGTTGCAGCTGGTAGCTGCCGTGCATCTCGCCGCGCGGCGTCGTGAGGACGCAGCCGCTCGTGTACTCGAACTGATCGCCCGGGTTCAGGAACGGCTGCTGGCCGACCACGCCCGGCCCTCGGACCTCCTCCACCCGCCCGTCGCCGTCGGTGATCACCCAGTGGCGGCTCTTCAGCTGCGCGGGGACCTCGCCCTCGTTCGCGATCTGCACGGTGTACGCGAAGACGTAGCGACGGACGCGTGGCGACGACTGCTCCGGCACGTAGACGGCGCGAACGTTCACCTTGATGCCTTCGCTGGTGGCCATGGACACGGCGCCCATGCCTACCACATTCGTGTACGCTGCGGGCGAGTCGCACTTTCGATGACCGCCCCGTCCTCCGCCCGCCCGACCTTTCCGCCGCGCTCCGCTGCGCCCGACGCCCAGCGCGAGGGCGAGCGGGCGCTCGCCGCCCTGGAGGCAGAGCTCGATGGCGTGCCGGACGGCGCCGTCGTTCGTCCCAGCACCGACCCGCATGGTGCCGCGGCGACCGCGCTCCTCGTCGCCGACTACCTCGGTCAGCCGCCGCTCTCCAGCAAGCTCGCCGGCGCGCATACCAGCGCGGCCGCGATCAAGGAGCTGCGGAACCTCTCACGCGCCATCATCGGCGTGGTGACGGGTCTCGGCGGTGAGTACCTGCCCGACGCGGCAGGGATCCCGGGCGAGCTCATGCAGCGCGGTCAAGGCGTCCGCACCACCATCGCTGCCGCCCTCGAGAAGGCGCTGCCCGACGATCAGGAGCTCCAGCTCTGGCTCGAGGCGATCCGCCTCGGCTCGGGCGTGGTGGATCTCGTCTACGACCTCCGCACGCTCGCCGATCTGTGCACCCACCACAGCTCCTCGCCCGCCGCCGCCAGCGCCACCACCGGCGCCGTGCAGGCCGCGCTGTCCGCGGCCGACTCGCTCGAGTTCGCGCTGCGCGCCGGCGATTCGCCGGAGAACGCCAAGACTCGCAACCTGCTCGCGCGCCTCTGGACCCTCTTCGTTCCGGCCTACGATCGCGCCGCGGCTGCTGCCCGCACGCTCTCGCTCGGCGAGGGACGCGAGCGGCAGTTCCCGGCGCTCGCGCTGGTCGCCTCGCATCGCCGCGCCCGGCGGCGGCCCCTGTCCCTCATGCCGTCGCATGCGCCGCGGCGGAGCGCCCCGCCACGCAAGAGCGCCTCCCCGAGCGGCCGGCCGAGCGCCGGGCCGCTGCGCGTGCCGCTGGCCATCCCCGCTATTCCATCCTCGCCGGCGCTTCCCAACTTCGACGACGTCGAGCTCATCGAGGCGGAGGACATCGAGGCGGTGGAGGTCGTTCGCTCCGAGCCGCCGACGTCGACCACGCACGCGGCGCACGCGGCGCACGAGCCGGCGACGCCGGGCGAGCGCGAGGCCTGGGCGGATACCCGCGCCGGCACGCGGCACACCGTCGAGATCGAGGTCGGCATCGCGAGCGAGTCGAACTTCTACCTGGGCTTCACCGAGAACCTCTCGAGCGGCGGCGTGTTCGTCGCGACGTACGTGACGAAGCCGCTCGGCTCAAAGGTCGAGGTGGCGCTCGCCTTCCCCAGCGGCGAGGAGCTGCGCGTTCCGGGCGTCGTGCGCTGGCTGCGTGACGCCACGACCGACGGCTGGCCCGGAATGGGTGTCCAGTTCGAGAGCCTTTCCCCCGCGGACGAGGCAAAGGTCCGGAAGTTCTTGTCGCTCCGGGAGCCGATGTTCTACGACGAGTGACCGTGGCAAGGTCCCCCCGTCTCAGCGGAGTTGCGCTCAAGAATCTGGCTCGCTTCGCGCGGACGCGCATCGGAAGCATCGCGCTCCAGCGCATCCTCCGTGCGGATCTCGGCGTGGACAAGCTCGAGGCCCTGCCCGACACGCTGCGGGAGGACGTGCCGCTCGACACGCGCGCGCACTCCGGTCGCGCGCCGCGTGACCACGCCAACGCGGACCTGCCGTGGCCCGCGCAAGGCTGGGCGCCGAACAGCGCGGCGCTGACCAACGCGTACCGCGAAGGCGTAGTCTCCCCGCGCGAGGTGGTGAAGCGCGCGCTTGTCGAGGCGCGGCGGCTCGCCGCGCTTACCCCGGCGGTCGGTCCGATCCTCGACTACGCCGACGACGTCGCGCTCGCCGAGGCCTCGGCATCGGAGGCGCGCTGGCGGGAGGGTCGCCCGCTCGGTCCGCTCGACGGCGTGCCCTGGGCGGTCAAGGAGCAGACCGCGGTGGCGGGTCTGCCGCGGCGCGGCGGCACGGCGTTCCTCGATCCCGCAGGCCGCGAGGCCGATGCCACTGCCGTCGCGCGCATCCGTGCGGCGGGCGCCATCACGCTCGGCACCACGCCGATGACCGAGCTCGGCATGACGCCCAACGGCGCGAACGCCAAGCGCACGATGCCGCGCAACCCGCACGGCTTGGGGCACCTCGCGGGCGGATCGTCGACGGGCTCGGGCGTCGCGGTGGCCACGGGGCTCGTGCCGTTCGCGCTCGGAGCCGACGGCGGCGGATCGATCCGCATCCCGGCCGCGATGAACGGCGTGTTCGGCATCAAGCCCACGTGGGGCCGTGTGAGCCGCGCCGGCGATCTCTCCGGCGGCACCGTGGCGCACGTCGGGCCGCTGGCGTGCTCGACCGTCGATCTCGCGCAGGCGCTCGAGGTGATGAGCGGACACGACGGCAACGACCCGCAGACGTTCGCCGCGCCGCCGCGCCCCGCCGGCTCGTTCGTGCACGCGCTCGGCCGTGGCGTGCGCGGGATGGTGATCGGCGTGCCGGAGTCGGAGTGGCGGGACGCGTCGGATCCGGTGCAGCGCGCCGGGCGCGCCGCGCTCGCCGCGCTCGAGAACGAGGGGGCGCGGCTCGTGCCCATCGAGCTGCAGCTCGCGAAGTACGCGTCGGGCATCGGCGTGGTGATCATCGCGTGCGAGGCGCGCGCCGCCCTGCGCAAGGAGTGGCGCGAGCACGCCGACGACATGAGCGACGACCTCCAGATCAGCTTCTCGGCGCTCGATGCGTTCACCGCCATCGAGTACCTGGAGACGTGCCGCCTGCGTACGGGGCTGCGGCGCGAGATGGCGCGCACGCTCGAGCAGGTCGACCTGGTCGCTCTGCCGACGACGGTGAGCCCGGCGGCGAAGGTCTCCGAGACCGACATGCGCACGGGCTTCCTCGACACGAAGGTGATCGACGGGCTGTGCCGCTTCTGCTTCCTCGGCAACCTCACGGGCCTGCCGGCGCTCTCGGCGCCGGTCGGCTGCGACGCGCTGGGCCTCCCGGTCGGCCTCCAGCTCGTGGGCGACGCGTGGGACGAAGCGACGATCTTCGCCGCCGCCGCCCACCTCGAACGCCTGGGCGTCGCGAGCCCACGTCGCCCGCGCGTGACAGCCAACCTGCTGTAGCTCTCGCCAGCGATTCGCCGCCAAGTCCGCCGTGGCGGTCTCTGATCCGGGAACTGGGGGCTTCCCGCTGGGGCGCAGCATTGTTATTGGGTCGCAACGATGACGTCCCGTGACTTTCTCTCCACGCTCGATTGGTCGCGCGCCGACCTCGAGGAGGTCCTCGCGGACGCCAAGGCGCTGAAGGCGACCCGGCGGGCCGCGAAGCCTGTCGGGCAGGGCGATCTCGCGGGCAAGAGCGTCGCGCTCGTCTTCTTCAATCCGTCGCTGCGCACCCGCAGCTCGTTCGAGATCGGCGTCTTCGAGATGGGCGGCCACGCCGTCGTCCTCGAGCCCGGCAAGGGCGCGTGGCCCATCGAGTACAAGGACGGCGTCGTCATGGACGGCGAGGCCGAGGAGCACGTCGAGGAGGTGGCGCGCGTGCTGTCGCGCTACTGCGACCTCATTGCCGTCCGCGCCTTCCCGAAGTTCCAGCGCTGGGAGGACGACCGCCAGGACGCCGTGATCGCCGCCTTCGCGAAATACGCGACGGTGCCCGTCGTCAACATGGAGACGATCACGCACCCGTGCCAGGAGCTCGCCCTGATGCTGACGCTCAAGGAGCGGCTCGGCACCACGGACGGAAAGAAGTTCCTCCTCACGTGGACGTACCACCCGAAGCCGCTCAACACCGCGGTCGCGAACTCCGCGCTGATCATCGCCGCGAAGTTCGGCTTCGACGTCACGCTGCTCTGCCCCACCCCCGAGTACGTGCTCGACCCGCGCTACATGGACGCCGCGAAGGCGTTCACGAAGGAGAACGGCCGCTCTCTCACCGTCTCCCACGATCCCGCGAGCGCCTACGCGGATGCGCACGTCGTCTACGCGAAGAGCTGGGGCGCCATCCCCTACTTCGGCCGCTGGGACGAGGAGAAGCCGATCCGCGAGCAGCACAAGCACTTCATCGTCGACGCGCCGAAGATGGCCCTCACGAACGGCGGCCTCTTCTCCCACTGCCTGCCGCTGCGCCGCAACGTGAAGGCCACCGACGAGGTGGTGAGCTCGCCCGCCTCGATGGTCATCGACGAGGCGGAGAACCGCTTGCACGTCCAGAAGGCCATGCTCCGCCGCATGATCGGCCACTCGGCCAAGGGCGGCGGTACGTGACCAACACGAACAACACCCAGGACGTCATCGCGCGTCTGCTCACGAACATCGGCAGCCGCAAGGAGGTCGAGCAGTACCTCCGCAACTACGCGAGCGTCGATGCGCCGAAGTTCGCGGTGGTGAAGGCCAGCGGGGCCATCATCCAGGACAACCTGGACGCGCTCGCCTCCTCGCTCTCGTTTCTCCAGCGCGTGGGGCTCGTGCCGATCGTGGTGCACGGCGGCAACGTGCAGCTCGACAGCGCGCTCACGCAAGCCGGCATCGACGTGCCGACGGTGAAGGGCCTCCGCAAGATGACCCCCGCGGCGCTGGAGGTCGCGCGGCGCGTGCTCCACGAGACGAACCTGCGGCTGGTCGAGGCCATCGAGCGCCTCGGCACCCGCGTGCGACCGTTCACCTCGGGCGTGCTCGAGGTGAAGCGCATCGAGAGCCCCGATCTCGGGCTGGTCGGCGAGATCACCGCGGTGCGCGAAGCGGCGATCGCGCAGGCGGCGCAGGGAGGCGTGCTGCCCATCGTGGCGCCGCTGGGCGAGACTGCGAAGGGCCAGATTCTCATCGTCCACGCCGACGCGGTGGCGCGCGCCCTCGCGCTCGCGCTGAAGCCGCACAAGGTCGTCTACCTCAACGAGGCGGGCGGCCTCACCGACGAGCGCGGACTCGTGCGCTCCGCCGTCAACCTCGCCGAGGACTACGAGGGGCTCGTCGCCGACGCGAGGATGGACCCCGAATCGAAGCGGAAGCTCATCGAGATCAACGCGCTGCTCGGCGAGCTGCCGCCCACGTCGTCGGTCTCCGTCACCTCGCCCGATCACCTCGCGAAGGAGCTCTTCACGCACCGCGGAGAGGGCACGCTCGTCCGGCGCGGCGAGCGCGTCTCGCGCCACGAGGGTTGGAGCCTCATCGATACCGCGCGCATGCGGGCGCTCCTCGAGGAGTGCTTCGGCCGCGCGCTCGACGACGGCTACTTCCTCGAGAAGGAGCCCTACCGCGTGTACCTCGCGGAGTCGTACCGCGCGACCGCCATCCTCACGCTCGAGGACGGCGTGCCCTACCTCGACAAGTTCGCGGTCACCACCGAGGCGCAAGGCGAAGGCATCGGCGGCTCGATCTGGCAGCGCATGCGCAAGGAGAACCCGAAGCTCTTCTGGCGCTCGCGCGCGCAGAACCCGATCAACGCCTGGTACGCGCAGAACGCGGACGGCCTCTACAAGACCGAGAAGTGGTGGGTCTTCTGGTGCGGGATGGCGGGCTTCGGCGAGATCCAGAGCTCGGTCGAGCGCGCCATCGCCATGCCGGCGACCTTCCACGATCGTCCGAGCGTTCCGCATCCGCGGGCCGCGGTGGCCTCCAGCGGATGACGGCTGGCCTCGGACTCATCGGTTCGCGCGGCTTCATCGGCCGCGAGCTCGTGAGGCTCGTCGAGCAGCACGGGGACCTCGAGCTGCGGCTCGCCATCTCGCAGCGCGACGGGAAGTCCGCCGCAGAGGTGGGCGCCACGAAGCTCGATGCGTACGTGCTCGCGCTGCCCAACGGCACGAGCGGCGCCTACGTCGAGGCGATCACGCGGGCCCGGCCGGACGCGGTCATCGTCGATCTCTCCGCCGATCACCGGTTCGATGCGGGCTGGGTCTACGGCCAGCCCGAGCGCAAGCGCCAGCTGCTCGCGGGCGCCAAGCGCATCGCGAATCCCGGCTGCTACGCCACCGCCATGCAGCTCGCGCTCGCGCCGCTCGTTCCGCTGCTCGAAGGCCCGGCGAACGTGTTCGGCGTCAGCGGCTACAGCGGCGCCGGCACCACGCCGTCACCGAAGAACGACCCCGAGGCGCTGCGTGACAACCTCATGCCGTACTCGCTGGTCGGTCACGTGCACGAGCGCGAGGTCGCGACGCAGCTGGGCTGCCGCCTCTTCTTCGTGCCGCACGTCGCCCCGTTCTTCCAGGGCGTGACGGTCACCGTCTCGGTCGCGCTCTCTCCGCCCACCACGCGCGATGCGCTCACGGCGCGCTACCGCGCGGCCTACGACGGCGAGAAGCTCGTCCAGTTCCAGGAAGCGATCCCGCTGGTGCGCGACATCGTCGGCCGGCACGACGTGGTGATCGGCGGCCTCGCCCTCTCCCAGGACGGCCGCCACGCGGTGGTGGTCGCCACCATCGACAACCTCCTCGGCGGCGCAGCCACGCAGGCGCTCCGCAACCTCAATCTCGCGCTCGGCTTTCCCGAGAACCAGGGTGTTCCTTCATGAAGCGTGTCCTCGTGCTCGGCCCCGGTCCCGCAGCGATCGGCGAGGGAGGCGAGCTCGACGCCGCCGCCGCCGACGCCGTCCAAACGCTACGGGCGCAGGGTCACGAGGTGATCCTCGCGACGTCGAACCCGTCGACCGTCGCGAGTGATCCCGCGCTCGCCGACCGCACCTACCTCGAGCCGCTCGACCTCGAGGCGCTGCGCGCGATCGTGCTCTCGGAGCGGCCGATCGCGGTCTGTCCGCTCTTCGGCGGGCCCAAGGCCCTCGCGCTCGCGCTCGCGCTCGACGACGAGGGAGCGCTGGTCGAGGCGAAGTCCGAGCTGTTCGGCGTGTCCTCGACGACGCTACGCACCACGCTCATCGGCGCGGTCACGGCGCCGGCGCTCCGCCATGCGCTGCGCAACGAGTCGAGCTGGACGGCGCTCGAGGTGGTGGCCGCGGTCGACGCTACGGGCGCGTTCCTCCCCATCTGCACCATCGAGAGCCTCGACGCGGCCGACATCCACCCAGGCGACGGGCTGGCGGTCACGCCGCCGTTCGAGCGCCCGGCCATGTACACCTCCGAGCTGCACGAGACCGCGCGCGCGGCCCTGGCGAGCCTGGGCGTGACGTCCGGCATCGCGACGTGCGAGCTCGCCCAGCGCCGCACCGACGGCGAGGTGCGCGTCCTCGCCATCACGCCCGGCTACACGCGCTCGAGCGCGCTCGCGGCGCAGGCCACGGGCTATCCGCTGGCCAAGGTGGCCACGCTACTGGCGCTCGGCAAGCACCTAGCCGAGATCGGCGAGACCGACCCCGTCTCGCGCCACATCGTGGTGCGGTGGCCGCGCTTCGCGTTCGAGACCTTCCCCGACGCGGATGCCGCGCTCGGCACGCATCGCAAGAGCCTCGGCGAATCGCTCGGCACCGGGCCCACGCTCGCGGATGCTCTGCGCAGCGCGGCGCGCGGCGTCGATGATGGTCTTGCGCGCGCGAAGGCCGGCAAACGCGTCCCGGCGAACACCGCGAGCAAGCGCGTGCTGGTGCTGGGCGCAGGTCCCAGCCGCATCGGCCAGGGCCCCGAGCTCGCCACGTGCGCGAGCGAAGCGCTGATCGCGGCACGCGAGCTGGGCTTCGTCCCGGTGTTCGTCGACTCGAGCGTCGAGTCGCTGGCGATCGCGGCGCGCGTTGCCGACCACGTGCACATCGAGCCGGTGACGCTCGAGCGCGTGCTCGCCATCTATGACCGCGAGGGCGCGTCGGGCGTCATCGTGCAGGTCGGTGGCGATACCGCCCTCAAGCTCGCGGCGGACCTCGCCGCGCGCGGCGTGCGGGTGTTCGGCACTTCGCCGGCGGGTCTGGCGAAGGCCATCGCCTCCGTCGATCACGGGAGCGAGCACGTGACGTCCCTTTACGATGCGATCGCGGTCGACGTCGACGCGATCAGCGACGGCACGCGCGTCGTGATCGCCGGCGTGATGGAGCACCTCGAGCCGGCGTTCGTGCACAGCGGTGACGCCGCCGCGCTGCTGCCCGCGTACACACTCCACGCCGACGTGGTCGCTCGCATCGAGGACCGCGTGCGCGCGATCGCCCTGGAATGCGGGGTGATCGGCCTCCTCGGCGTGCGCTGCGCAGTGGCCGGCAAGGACATAACGGTCCTCGCGGTCGACCCGCGTGCGGGCCGCACCACTGCGTTCGTGGCCCGCGCCACGGGCTTCCCGCTGGTGCGCGTTGCCACCAAGGTGATGCTCGGCGAGACGCTCGACGGCCTGGAGATCTCGGATCGCCCGCTGCCCCGTCACGTCGCGGCGCGCGAGCGCGTGTTCCCGTTCGAGCGGCTGGGCGTCGATCCCGCGCTCGGTCCGGAGATGCGCTCCACCGGCGAGGTCATCGGCCTCGACGACTCCCCCGCCCGCGCCTACGGCAAGGCGCTACGCGGGATGGGCGTCTCGCTGCGAGCTCCGCAGAGCGGTGAAGGCAGCGGCGCCGGCGCGCGCGGCGTTCTCCTCTCGGTGAGCGGCATCGACAAGACTTCCGCGGTCGACCTCGCGCGGCGCTTTCGCGCCATCGGCTTCGACGTGCTGGCCTTCGGCGGCCTCCGGGCGGTGCTCACGGGCGCGCGGGTGCCGTTCGACGACGCCAGCCCGGACGACCTGGATCAGGCCATCGACCAGATCCGCGCCGGCCGCGTCGCGTTCGCGGTCGTGACCGCGAACGGCGAGGAGGAGATCGCCCGCACGCGCGGGCTCCGCGCCGCCACGCTCGCCGCCCGCATCCCGTGCTTCACCACGATGCGCCTCGCGCAGCTCGGCTGCGCCGCGCTCGAGGAGGACCGCACCCCCCGCGTGCGTCCTCTCCAGGACTGGTACGCCGCCGATGTCTGAAGGCTCCTGCGCTCTCCGAAGTATCCTGGCCGCATGATCGAGAAGAGCCGGGCGCGGGCTCGCGCCGCCGAGGTTATCGCGGCGCCGAAGAAGGGGCCGCCGTTCGCGTTCGTGCTCGACGAGCTCGCCTCGCTCGAGCCGCACACCAGGCCCATGTTCGGCTGCACCGCGGTCTATGTCGGTGAGCGCATCATCCTCGTGCTGCGCGAGCGTCCGACGGGCGCCGACGACAATGGAGTGTGGCTCGCGACGGCGCGCGAGCACCACGCGAGCCTGCGCGGCGAGCTGCCGAGCCTGCGCTCGATCGGCGTCCTCTCCGCACAGGGCGTGACCGGCTGGCAGTGCCTCCCGGCCGACGGCCCCGACTTCGAGGACGAGGTGCTGCGCGCCTGCGCGCTGGTGCACGCGGGCGACGCGCGCATCGGCAAGATCCCGAAGCGCAAGGCCCCGAGCCGCAAGCGGGCCGCGGCGGTCAGTCGATCGTCTCGAAAGCGTTGAGCTCGAACATGTACTGCGAGGTCGTGGCATCCCACGAGGCCACCATGCGGGTCGGGTAGAGGGTGGTCTTTCCTCCGGCCGATGCGGGCTTGCCGATCGGGATCTCGAAGGTCGCCTTCTTCGTGAACGTCGAGACCGGGATCATCGGCTCGAGGAAGATCACGTTGCCCTTCCAGTAGCCCATGATCAGCGACCCGGTGAACGTGCCGCCCGCGACGTCGGCCTTGGGCCACGAGTGGTAGCCCATAGCATCGACGCAGACCTCCGGCGTGCCGTAGCCCGCGGGGAGCTTGTCGGCCGTGGGCATCCGCATGTCGGCGCGGCAGACGATGTCGTCGACCTCGGCGATCGTTCCGCGGAGGAAGTGGAAGTCGAAGTGGGGCTCGGCGTACGGCGCGGGCCCGTGTCCCTGCACCAACCAGTTGGCGCGCAGGTGATTGAGGATCGTCTGCTCCTTGGCGACGGCCGGCATCTCGAGCACCAGGTCGTCCTGGAAGGAGTGGCTCTTCGGCGCGTCCGTCGTCAACGATGCGAACTCGAACGTGACGCCGACCGCCACGACGGTTTCTCGGCGTTCACCTTCGCGTAGCTGGTGGCGGGCTTGCCGAAGAGCGGGCCGGCCTTGCCCCGGATGGTCGTGGGATCCTCGACGGCGGGCGCAGCGTTGGGCGCGACGCCGCTGTCTGCGCCATCCGGAGCGGCGACCGTCTTCGTCTCGGTGCACGCGAGCACCACGGACGAACAGGCGAGGGCCAGGGTCGCGCCCGTGGCTCTGCCGGCAGAGGATCGCTTCATTGCTGCAGCGTAACTGACATCGCTGCCAGGCGTGACGCGTCGGCACTTCGAGACCTTCAGCTTCGTCACGGAGCGGCAGTCGGCGCGCCGCTCGACCGAGCACGAGCTGCTCCGGGCGCCGATGCGGTCGTGTGCTCGGCGGGGGCGCCGCCGTCCGGGAAGCCCGCGGCGAGCTGAGTGCAGTTCCGGCTCCAGGGCCTGTTGCCACGAGAGGTGTCCGGGGTCGTCGGCATCGACGGGATACAGACAGGCGCCGATGGAGCACGTGACGGGCAGGATGACCCCGCTCGGGAGGGTCATCGGGCTCGACTCGAGCTCGCGCCGGATGCGGTCGGCGAGCGGGTGCGCCGCGGCCTCTGCGACCCCCCTCCGCCACGAGGGCATCGAGCTCGTCGTCGAACCGATTCATCTCCAGTGCTGGAACGACCGCTCCAGCCGTGGATTCACCCGCCCCGGCCGCGCACGGGCCTACGCCAGGGTGGCCCGCGCGATCACGATGCGCTGGATCTCGCTCGTGCCCTCGTAGATCGTCGTGACGCGCACGTCGCGCAGGTGGCGCTCCGCCGCGAACTCGCGGATGTACCCGTATCCGCCGTGGATCTGCACCGCGTTGTTGCAGATGCGGTTCGCCGACTCGCTGGCGAACACCTTCGCCATCGACGCCTCGCGCGAGAACGGGCGGTCCTTCTCCTTGAGCCACGCCGCGCGCATGGTGAGGAGGTACGCGGCATCGAGCTCGGTCTGCATGTCGGCGAGCTTCCACTGCGTCGCCTGGAACTCGGAGATCGGCTTGCCGAACGCCTGGCGATCGCGTGCATACTTCACGCTTTCCTCGAGGGCGGCGCGCGCGATGCCGATGGCCTGCGAGGAGATGCCGATGCGCCCGCCGTCGAGCGCCATCATCGCGATGCGGAAGCCGCCGTTCAGCTCGCCGAGCAGCGCCGAGGCGGGGACCCGGCAGCCGTCGAAGGTGAGGCTCACCGTGTTCGAGCCGCGGATGCCCAGCTTGTCCTCGGCTTTGCCGATGATGAGGCCCTTGGTGCCGCCCTCCACCAGGAAGCACGAGATGCCGCGCGTGCCCGGGAGCGCCTCGCGATCACCGGTGCGCGCCCACACCACCAACACGCCGGCGTGCGCGCCGCTCGTGATCCACTGCTTCTGACCGTTGATGATCCAGAAATCACCGTCGCGCGTGGCGGCGGTGCTCATGCCGCCCGCGTCACTCCCGGCGCCGGGCTCGGAGAGCGCGAACGAGCCGGCGGCGTACTCGCCGCTCGCGAGCTTCGGGTTGTAGGCCTTCTTCTGCTCGTCGCTGCCGAAGGCGGCGATGACCTCGCCGACCATGTTCGTGACCGCCATGGTCACGGCGGTGGAGGCGCACGCGCGCGCCACCTCCTGCATCGCGAGCGCGTAGGCCACGGTGCCGGCGCCCGCGCCGCCCAGCGCCTCGGGTACGCCCACCGCCATGAGCCCGAGCTCGGCGAGCCCCTTGAGGATGGCGCGCGGGAAGCGCTCCTCGCGGTCGATCGCTGCCGCCTCGGGCATGATCACGCGCGTCGCGTAGTCGCGTGCGGTCTTCTGAACGAAGGCTTGGGTCTCGTCGAGCGTGATGTCCATGGTGTTCTCTCGTCTCGGCGCTCGCTCAGAGCGAGAATGTGACCTTCGCGGCGTAGCTGCCGGGGCTCGGGAGCTCGAGGCGCCTCAGCGCGTCGACGATGCAGTCGATCTTCTCCGCGCCGTCCTTGCTCTTGGAGGAGACGCCGATCGCCTTGAAGCGCCCGCCCTGCTCCTTGTTGCCTTTCTTGCCCTTCGGCTTCGCGGCCGCGGGCTTCGCGGGGGCCTTCGGCTTCTCCGGCTCGGCGCCGGCGCTCTCGTCCATCTCGACGTACGCCGTTACTGCGAAATCGGCCTTCACGCCGGCCCTGCACTTCTCGACCTGCTTGCGCACGTCCTTCGCGTCGACGAGCGCGGCGGTCACCTTGTCCGACGGCCACGCGGTGGGCTCGCGCTCGCCGCCGGGTCCCCAGCCGAAGCCGCTCCGCACCTCGGCCTCGCCGCCCTCGGGCTTCGGCCAGCTCGCGCTCGCGAAGATGCCGAGGATGCACTTCTCGGTGTCGCGGTCGCCGATGGTCGAGTCCTCGAAGAAGCCGTACTTCATCTTGCCGTTGCCATCGATGCGCAGGAAGACCTTCACGTCACCGGTGAGGAACTCGATGCGGTCGCGGCCCCGCTTGTGGCAGGTCTCGAGCGGCCCGGCGACGAGGCCGGCGAACGTCTGCTCGACCTTCTTTTGATCGATCGAGCCGAGCTCCTGCGAGACCTGCGGCGTGGCGCCGGAGGAGTGCGGGCGCACCTCCTCCTTGACGGGCTCTTCCACCTTCGGCGGCGGCTTGCTCCCGCACGCGGCGGACGCGAGGGTGGTCGTGACGAGCAGGGCGAGGACGGAGGTCTTCATGCTTCAGGCCTTGAGCAGGCTCGCAGCGATGACGATCCGCTGGATCTCGCTCGTGCCCTCGTAGATCTCGGTGATGCGCGCATCGCGGTAGTGGCGCTCCACCGGGAACTCCGACGAATAGCCGTAGCCGCCGTGGATCTGGATGGCCTTGTGCGCGACGCGCGACGCCATCTCGCTCGCATAGAGCTTCGCCTCGGCGCTCTGCATCGAGTGGCGCTCCTTGTGGTCCTTCATCCCGGCAGCACGCCAGGTGAGGAGGCGCGCCGCGTCGAGCTCGACGGCCATGTCGGCCAGCATGAACTGGATGGCCTGGTGCTGCGAGATCGGCACCCCGAAGCTCTTGCGCTCCTTCGCGTACGCGACCGACGTGTCGAGGCAGGCCTTGGCGATGCCGAGCGCCTGCCCGGCGATGCCGATGCGCCCGCCATCGAGCGTGGCCATCGCCACCTTGAAGCCGTCGCCCACGTTGCCGACGCGCGCGCTGTCCGGGATCTCGCAGTTCTCGAAGAACACGGTGCACGAGTGCGCGCCGTGGATGCCGAGCTTGTGATCGGGGCTCGCCTGCGTGTAGCCGGGCGTGCCCTTCGGCACGAGGAACGCGGTGTGCTTGATCTTCGCGCGCGGGTCCGATGAATTGCGGTCGGTCACGCAGAAGACGAGGATGTAGTCGGCGTGAGGACCGTTCGTGATCCAGTTCTTCGCGCCGTTGAGGATCCAGCTGCCGGTCTTGGTCTGCTCGGCGTTGGTCGCCATCGTCTGCGCGTCGGACCCGCTCATCGGCTCGGTGAGCCCGAAACAGCCGAGCTTCTTGCCCTGCGCGACCTCGGTGAGGATCTCCTTCTTCTGCTGAACGGTCCCGAACTTGTAGATGGGGTCGCAGAAGAGCGAGTTGTTCACGCTCATGATGACGCCGCACGAGGCGCACGCCGCGCTGATCTCCTCCATCACGAGGGCGTAGGAGATGTTGTCCATCCCCGCCCCGCCGTACTCCTCGGGGATCGCCATGCCGAGGAAGCCGAGCTCGGCCATCTTCGCCACGATCTCCGCGGGCCAGCGGCCGCTCTTGTCGATCTCCGCGGCCTTGGGCGCGATCTCGCGCGCGGCGAAGTCCCGCGCGGTGTCACGGACGAGACGCTGCTCTTCGGTCAGATCGAAGTCCATCGATGGCTCCAGGGGGCAAACACGGCACCTCGTTGTAGTGCCCGCGGCGCCTCGCTTTCAAGGGGTACCCACCCTATTCTAGCCGCCCCTTGCCTGGTCCGCCTGGTTCGCCCGTTCCGCCTGGTTCGGGAGCGGCGCGCATGCTGGTCGATGCGGCGTAGCCGCTGGCGCTCCTGCGCATGGTCGTGCCGGCGGTGATCCTCGCCTCGCCCGAGCTCCACGGCGCCCAGCGGCTCGTGGAGAGCCCCGGGCGCTTGGGGTTCGTGCCCGAGGGCCTCGGCCTGATCGCGCAGCTCCCCATCGGCCCGCCGCTGGGGCGCATCCTCTTCGTGATCGCGCTCTCCACCGCGACGACCGCGATCCTCGGCTTCTGGTCGCGCGCGTCGCGCGCGATCCTGACGCTCAGCGCCGGGCTCCTCTTCTCGCTCTCGCAGCGCCAGGGCGCGGTGCTCCACGACATGCACCTGTTCTGGATGGCGGCGCTGCTCGCGGCGAGCCCCTGCGGAGACGCGCTCTCCCTCGACGCGCGGGGCAAGCCGGCGCCGCCCCCGCTCTCGGGCCGTGCAGCGCCCGACGTCGACCGGCAGGAGCGCGCGCCGCGGCTGCCGATCTTCGTGGGCGCGGCGCTTTGCCTCGCGGTGGCGGTCCAGGGCCTGCGCGCGCGGACCGACGCCTGGCCCTTCGCCTGCTACCCGACCTTCGGACACCTGCAGAGTGCAACCATCCCCGATATCGTCGTGGAGCTGGCGGTCGACGACGGCACCACGCGCCGCGTGACCGGCCGCGAGGAGCGCACGCGCTCGCAGGAGGACTGGGGCCGCGCGTTCCGACTCTCCGGCGCGTACGGCGACCGGCCGCCGGAGCTCGCCCTGCGCGTCTACGCGCGCGAGGTCGTGCTCGGCGCGCACGTGAACCCGGACAACATCGAACGCACGAGGATCCTGCGGGTCGCGATCGCGACGGAGTCGTGGCAGGAGGCGCCCCGCGGGGGCGTCCTGGTGAGCGAAGTCACGGATCCGCCGTGAACTCGGTGATCTGCGCGCTGATGGGGACGCCGCGGGCCTCGAGCGGGGCGATGACCTTCGCCTGCATCGCGCGCTCGGCGAGCGTCAGGTAGTCGTCGGTCTTCATCCAGCCGAGCACGTCGCCGTGGTGCTTCGGGGCGCGGCGGCTCTTCTTCGTGTGTTCCCACTGGCCGTAGAGGTAGCGGATCGCGAGATCGGCGGAGCGCCCGAGGGTCGCGAGATCCTCGGGCGTGAGGCGCGGGAGCGCCCAGTCGAGGAACGTGAAGCCGAAGATCCCGTGCGCCGCCTCGTCCTTCACGATGCGCCCCATCACCGCCTTCGGCAGCGGGTGCTTCGAGACGTGCCACGTGGCACGGAGGAGCGGGATGGAGATGGCCTCTCCCACGCAGAAGAAGCGCACCGCGCACTCGGCGGCGCGCATCAGCGGGCTGAGCGAGGGATCGACATCGAGCACCATCGCGTTCGGATCGTGGATGATCTCGGTGCCGCCCCCGAGCTCCATCGCCATGCGGGCGCAGAGCTCGACGTGCACCATCTCGTCGAGCGGGAAGCGCGAGGCCACCGCGATCAGATCGAGCGGCGCCCGTGCCTCGATGAGCGCGCGCAGCGTGATGGCGCAGGCCACGCCGGTGCGGTGCTCCTGATAGGCGGCGCCGGTCCACGCGCTGCGCGCTGCGATGAGCTCGCCGGGCGAGATGCCCTCGACGCCCATCGTGCCCCACGGCATCGCCTCGACCTCGGGCCGCAGCTTGCGGAAGCGCCGCTCGGTGCTGCCGCCGAGGATCTCGAGCTCGAAGAGCTCGCCGCTCATCCTGCGTCGCCTCCGTCGCTATCGGCGTCGGCCGCGTCGGCCGCGTCGAACAAGCGCCCCGGCGTGGGCCGCGCTGCGCCAGGCAGGACGACCGAGTCGCGGCAGCTCACTTGCTGTCGCTGTTCCGCGGCGCCATCAGGTTGCCGGCGGTGGGCGGGCGCGGCGGCTTGAAGGGCGGCTTCACGTTCCGGTTGGAGCCCGAGGGCACGGCCGCGGCGGAGGGCGCGCCCGAGGCGGAGGTGGGCGTCGAGGCGTCGACCGCGGCCGGCATCGGCGCGGTGTCGATGGGCGGCGCCATGAGGTTGCCCGAGGTGGGCGGAGGCTCGCGCGGGGGCGGCGGCCCCGTGTCGGGCTCGGCGGTGGGCGCCGGGAGGTTGCCGCTCGTGGGCGGCGACGGCGTGCACGCGGTGGCGGCCAGGTAGTTCAGCGTGGCAACGCCGACGGCGGCGACGAGCAGCTTGCGCGGGGCGAATTTAGGCGGCACCCGCCGAGGATACTAATGCTTGAGGACGAGCGCCACGCGATAGACGACGATGCCGGCGAGGAGCATCACCACCACGAAGAGCAGCAGGATCGGCAGGGAGACGCGCTTCCGGACGCGGCTCTGCGCGAGCAGCTCGGGCGAGGGCCCGACGTGCTTGCCCCGGACGCGCGCGAGGTTGAGCACGACATCCGCCTTCTTGAGGAAGTCGGTGTACTCCTCGCCGCTGATCTCGAGCGGCTTCTGGTAGCGGAGCTCGTGCAGGATGGCGACGTGCTCGAACGTGCGCAGCTCCGCGGTCGAGAGCACGGGGTCGACGGTGCCGGCGATGACCATCGCGTAGCCCTTCCGTCGCGGCACGAGCTGGAGGTTCTGCCGCGCCTGCTTGCCGCCGCCGGTCGAGGGTCCTTCGGGCACCGAGAGCTCGACGACGTAGTCCGCCGCTCCCATGTGGAAGTCGTCGAAGCCGTCCGTCACTGCCTCGGCGAGCGACGCCGCCTGGTTGGCCACGCGCGTGCGCAGAGCTTCGAGCTCACTGCGATCCGTCACCTG
>JAYTHX010000522.1:0-21853 GCA_043732195.1 Polyangiaceae bacterium | reverse complement strand
GAAGGCGCGTCGTTCTGGATCGCGAGGGTGTTCTTGTAGTCGCTGCACGCGATCTGGAGGCCGTAGCCGCTGCGCTCCTTGGTGAGCCACTCGCCCTTGCGCCACAGCTGGAACTCGTTGCCGTCGGCGTGCTGGTGATCGATGCGCGACCAGCCGAGCTGGTACGTGAACCAGCTCGCGTTCTCGCTCCAGTCGGTGCGCGCGAAGAGGTGTCCGAGGCCGGTGTCGAGGTACGTGAGCGGGAGCGCGGGGCGCGGATCGGGCGGCGCCGCGGCCCTGGGATCGAAGAGCATGAAGTAGAGGATCGGCTCGATCAGGAAGTCGCGGGCCGCCGCGCGGTTGTTGATCTTCGCCGCCCCGCCGGGAGGCGCGTTCCTCTCGATCCAGCGCAGCTTCGCGAGGCGCGCCGTGCCGCCCGTCAGCTGATCGTAGACGCCGAGCGCCCCGAGCTCGCCGATGTAGTCGGGGCCCCAGGGCTTCGCGCCGTCGCCGTACCAGGCGACGGGATAGAGCGGACCGAGGTACGTGTAGTTGGGATCGGGCGAGGTCGCGGCGGCGGGTGCGAGCGAGTGGAGGAGCGCGGTGACCGCGTTGTCCCAGTGCGGATTGCAGGTGAGCTTGGTCTGGCGCCCGAGCCGCTTCGGGGCATCGAGGCCCGCGGTGTGGAGCGCGAGCAACGTCTGTGCGACGTAGGCGTGCGCCTGCGGACCGTACTCGTAGCCCTCGGCCGCGAGTCCGCCGCGGAGGTCGGTGCGGAGCAGCGCGTCCACGACGTAGAGCCACGCGCCGGTCACGCTCTCGAGGTGCGCGTGCAGCGTGCCGCCGGGATCGTCGGCGTCGTCCAGCGCCATCGTCATCAGCGCGAGGTTGCGCATGTGCGCGAGGTAGTAGTTGTTGCCCGCCCAGTAGACGGCGTCGTGGTCGGCGAGGAGCTTCGGGTCGTTGCGCACGCCCTTCGGCTCGGGGTGGTTCATCGTCGTGATCGCCGCGTTCTCGTTCTCCTCTGACCAGCGGAGGAACACGGTGCGGATCTTCGCCTTGTCGTCCGCGCTGAGGGTCGCGTAGATCCAGTCGACGGTGAGCGCGAAGCCCTCGCCCCACCAGCGCGAGCGGTTCGAAGTCGAGAACGTGGTGTCGCGGTAGGGCTGGTTCGCGGCCACGCCCTTGGCGGCGGCGTCGATGACGGTCATGAGGAGCGTGCGGGCGCGCTTCGCGTCGCCATCGCGCGTCGCCTCGTCGGCGTCGACGAGGGAGAGGAACGCAAAGAGCATCGCGTACGACTCGGCGGGGTAGGGCGAGTAGCTGTAGGCGGAGCCCGTGTCCTTGCCGGGGATGTTCCCGGCGTCCATGTCCTGGCGCGCCATCGTGGCGGCGGCGCCGAGGCCGCTCGCCCAGATCGGGTTCTCGGCCACCGCCCAGCTGCGCAGGCGCGGGACGTCCGCGCTCGTGAGGAAGAGGCGCGGGTGCGCGGTGACGGGCGTGGGATCGGGGCTCGTGAGGTCACACGTGTCCTCGGGGAACGGGACCGACCCTTCGGCGCCCACGCCGCCTTCGCCGCTGCCGCCCTCGCCCTCGCAGCCGGGGGAGTCGCAGGCGCCGGGCCCTGCGCCGTCGTCGTCTCCGCCGCACGCTGCGAGCGCGCCGCCGCCGGCGAGGCTGGCGAGCTTGGCGAGCTTGGCGAGCTTCGCGAGCTTCGCGAGCTTCGCGAGCCTGGAGGGAGCGACGCCGAGCGCGCTGCGGGTCGCCGTGGTGCGCATCGGGGCTAGTGTATATGTCGAGCAGGATGCACGAGGAGGAGATCGAGCTCGCGGGCCTGCGGGTCGTCGCGGTCGGCGATGCCGCCGAGGCGGAGCGCGTCGTGGTGCTCCTCCACGGTTTCCAGATGGAGCCGCGAGATCTCTCGCCTTTTGCGCACGCGCTCAAGACGCCAAGCTGGTTCCTGTTCCCGACGGCGCCGCTCGCCGCGGAGCCGCGCGGGCGCGCGTGGTGGCACATCGATGCGAAGAAGCGTGAGCAGACGCTCCTGAGCGGCCCGCGCGACTTCGCGGTCCAGCATCCGTCGGACCTGCCGGCGGCGCGCGCGCAGCTGGGCGCGCTGCTGGAGGCGCTGGCGCCGCGGGTCGGCAAGCGGCCGCTGGTGCTGGGCGGCTTCTCGCAGGGCGCGATGCTCGCGTGCGACTACGTCCTGCGCTCGACGTTGCCGCTCGCGGCGCTGGCGCTCTTCTCGGGCTCGCGTATCGCGTTCGACGAGTGGGCGCCGCTCCTCGAAGGCGATCGGCTGCGCGGCCTCCCCACGATGATCGCGCACGGCAAGACCGACGCGGACCTCGCGTATACCGCGGGCGTGGCGCTCCGCGACGCGCTCACGGCCGCGGGCGCGGACGTCACGTGGCAGCCGTTCGAGCAGGGCCACGAGATCCCGCTGGTGGTGTGGCGCACGTTCCGGAAGTTCCTGGCGGGACCTCGATCCAACCGCCGATGATCCGCGCGGCATGCACCGGGCCTGGACCTCGAGCGATACCTCCTCGCCGCGCACGTGCGTCGCCGGCAGCGCGAGATCCTGATTTCGACGCGCCAGGGGCTGCCCAGGCCGCACTTCTTCGGGCTTCTGCGCCTGCCAGCGAGCTCCGAGCAGATGGGCCGCCAAGCCGAAGAATCTCTGTCCCTTGGCGTCTGGCGCGTCCTGGCGGCCAATCCTCTCGGTCTCCCGCGCTGCCCTGCCGCGCGCGCTCTCGACCGGTCCAGGCGATGGGCCTCAGGTCGGAGGCTTCTTCGCGCTCGCGATCTTCGCTTCCATCGCCGCGACGCCCTGCTTGAAGGCCGGGCGGGTCGTCGACCACTCCTGCGCCTCCGTCTCGTGTGCCAGCGCGGCGGCGTGCGTCGGTACGAGCAGCGATCTGCGCACCGTGTCGACCACGCGTCGCGAGAAGTCTGCATCCTGACCGTCGAGGCGGCGCGCCAGCGTCAGCGCTTCCTCGAGCAGTCGGTCGTCGTCGTGAACCGCGGCCACCAGGCCGGCGGCGAGCGCGCGTTCGGCGCTCCAGATCTCGCCGAACGCCGTCGCGAGCATCGCCTGTTGCTGGCCGACCGCCCGCGCGAGCAGCCACGTGTGACCGCCGCCCGGATGCAATCGCAATTGCGTGAAGCGCGTGTCGAAGACCGCCCGCTGGCCCGCGAGGCGGATGTCGCAGGCGAGCGCGAGGTTGAAGCCCGCGCCGACCGCCGGTCCGTTCACCGCCGCGATGGTGGGCAGCGGCGAACGGAGCACCCGCAGGAATCCGTCGTAGACCGGTCGCACGGAGTCGAAGTCACCATCCGCCGCGGCGCGTAGCACGGAGAGCTCGGCGCCCGCGCAGAACGCCTTGCCCGCGCCGGTGAGCACGACGGAGCGAACGTCGGGATTGGCCTCCAGCGCATCGAAGGCGCCGGCGATCGCGTCGACGAGCGCGACGGACAGGACGTTGCGACGCTCGGGGACGTCGAGCGTGACGAGCGCGGCGCTGCCGTGGATCTCGGTTCGAAGCACATCGGTCATGCCCTCATTGCAGCACGTCCTCCCCGCCGGGTTCAATCGACGACGAAGAGCTTCGCGCCCTTCGGCGCGCGTGAGCGATGCGGCTCGGCCTCGCTCGCCACCTGGTAGCTCGAACCCGCCGGCAAGAGCTGCAGCACCGGCACCCCCTTCCTCGTTCAGCGAGACCTTGCGACGGCGGTCGAGCTCCACGGGCGCCAGCTCGCCTTCACGCGCGATGTCTCGCACTTCGCTCTGACGGTGCGTGATGGCCAAGAGATTTGCGAGTACGCGTCGCTCGAGAGTCGAAGGGCGGACGCGCGTCGCGCGCGCGCTCGAAAATATCTCTCTTGGCGTCGTGCGCGGCTTGGCGGCCCATCCTCTCGTCTCGGAAGACGTCGGGCGCGACGCACGTCAGCGTGGAGCGAAGCGCTCCTTCAACGACAGCGCCGGCCGCTCGATCACCGCCCACGTCGCGAGCGCGATCGCGATCGAGGCCGCGCTGATCGCGACGATGAACACGGCGTCGGTGGCGATGGGGTGCGCCGCCATGCGCACGTCGAGCTGGGCGTGCAGGAGGTGGTGCGCCAGGTGCTTGAGCGGCGGGTGCACGAGGTAGATCGCGTAGCTGTACTTGCCAAAGAAGCCGAGCACGCGCCGCGCCGGCGCCCCGGGGCGCGCCGCCGCCGCCACCAGCGCCGCGCTCAGGATGGCGATCAGCGAGTATCCCCACGTCTGGATGAGCGGATTGTTCCGGTTCAGGCCATGTGTGATCGCCATCAGCGCCGCCAGCGCGAGGAGCGCGCCCACGCCCACCGGGCGCAGCGCGCGCGCGAGCCGCGCGCGCCATGCGTCGGAGCGAACCGCGAGCGCCACGAGCGCGCCCATCGCCAGGGCGTCGGCGCGGCACACCGTCGCCGAGTAGAGCCAGAGGTCCGGGACGTGCGCGGCGTGCAGCACTCCGCGCGTCGCGAGCGACCCGACCACGATCGCGACGCACACCCACGCGAGCGTCCGCGGCCGCACGCGCAGGGCCACCCACGGCCACACGACGTAGAACTGCTCCTCGACCGCCAGCGACCACAGGTGGCCGATGCCCGGCAGGATCCCGTACGCGAGCCACGACCAGTTCGAGAGCAGCAGCCAGTACCAGACCACCTCGCCGAGCGGCCGCTGCAGGGCGGGGAACACGCGCGGGAGGACCGCGAAGTAGACGATCAGCAGCGCGTAGTAGAGCGGGAAGATCCGCAGCGCCCGCCGCACATAGAACCGGCGCAGGGCGCGGGGCGCGCCGCGATCATCGAGCAGGATCCCGGTGATCAGGAACCCCGACAGCACGAAGAAGAGCTGCACGCCCACCCAGCCCGACTCGACGAACGCGTTCCACAGCTTGTCGAGGAGCGTCGCGCGCGGGACGAAGATGCTCAGGTTGTGGAAGAGCACCACCACGATCGCCACGCCTCGCAGCGCATCGAGGCCAGGGAGGTGGGGCGCGAGGTGGGGCGCGAGGTGGGCGCGCGAGAGCTCAGGCCTTGTCACCCGTCAGCTGCGCGATCGCGTCGCGCATCGCGGCCATGCTCTCGAAGACGCTTCGCTTGAGCATGTGATCCGGGAACTCGATATCGAACTCCCCTTCGAGCGCCAGCATCACGTTGACGCTCGCGTGGGAGGTCATCCCGGCCTGATAGAGATCCCCGTCCTCGGGGTAGACGGCGGCGTCCTTGCTGAGGCGTCCGTGGTCCTTGAGGATCTTGCGAATCCTGTCGATCATGAGTTTTCCTTCGACAGAGAGATGACAACTGCAGTGGCGTAATCGCCCTCGTGACTGAGACTGATGGATAGTGCCGGGGCGCCGGCCTCCTCGGCCGCGGCGAGCGCGTTGCCGTGCAGGAGGAGGGCAGGGGCGCCCGACGGGCGGCGGATGACCTCGATCTCGCGCCAACCGACCCCGCGCTCCGCGAGATCGAGCGCCTTGATCGTGGCCTCCTTGGCCGCGAGCCGCGCGGCGAGGCGGGCGGCGGTGAGCGAGGGCGTCGCGGTCGCGTACGCGATCTCGCCCTCGGTGAAGATGCGGCGCAGGAAGCGGTCGCCGAACGTCGCCAGCGACTCCTCGACGCGGCTCAGCTGCACCAGATCGATGCCGACGCTCACGCTCGGTGCTCCCGCCGTCATCGCCGGCGATTATGCGTGGCGGAAGGGGTCGACTCAAGCCGCAATCGCAGCTCGGGCCACTCGGCGGGCGCGATGGCGAAGAGCGCCGTGTCCCGGAGCAAGCCCACGGCGAGCGCGCTCACGTCGCGCCCGGAGCCGCCGACAGCAGGTCCATCGCGCGCTGCCAGGCGCCGGCCATCTCCGCGAACATCGGGGCGAACGCCGCCGCGTCGAGCGCGCGCTTGCCGTTCACGGCGCGCGCGCCCTTGAGGATGAGCGCCTTCGCCGACTGGCTGAGCGTCGCGAGCTCGCGCGCGGCCTCGCGCCCGACGTCGTCCCCGCGCCACACGAGGTGCAGCGAGAGCAGCTCCATCGCGGCGCCCAGCTGACGGATGGTCGCGAATGCCCACGCGTGGTAGGCGGCCAGCCCCTCGCCCTGGAGGCGCGTGAGATCGTCGGCGATGCGCGCCCCGAAGCACGCGACCGGGTTGTCCTTCGGCCGCCGCGCGAGGTGCCTCGCGAGGAGGCCGCGCGCGAGCTCGCGGAGCTCGGCGGCCGGGCGCTTCACGAGGCGATCGACCCGGATCACCTCGGCAAAGAACGGCATGAACGTGGGGTCGGGCGGCGCCCCGATGCGGAACAGGCTCTCGAAGTCGGCGCCCTCGACTGCGTAGTAGCCGGCGTTGTGGAAGTAGCCGAGCTTCCGCTTTTCACGATCGAAGTCGCAGATGATGATCGTGCTCTTCGTGTGCTGCCGCTGGTAGTCGGTCCCCGCGGTGTCGGGCAGGAAGAAGGCGTCGGCCTCGACGGCCACCATCTTCCCCGCGCCCACGTGCACCTCGACGTGATCGGTGAGGTCACGCCACAGGTTCAGCTCCTGGACGTCGATGCCGTAGAGGTCGAAGAGCTCGTCGTGCTTCGGCTTGAAGAACGTCCACTGGTCGCCCTCGAAGTCGATCGCCGCCACGAAGGGCAGCATCGCGAGCGGCTCGCAGCCCAGCGCGTGGACCAGCTCGATCCACACGTCGACGTAGCAGTTCTTCTCGACCCACACGAGGTCCTCGGCGTGCAGCGCGTGGCGCTGGTATGCGGCGGCGTCGAGCGGGAGCGAGGAGACGCGCGTCACGGCCAGAGGTGCTTGCGCACGCTGGCCGGCCAGTCCGCCGGCCGGAACCCGTGGGTCTTGAAGAGGGCCATCACGCAGCGCTCGAGGCCGAAGCCGAGGCACGCGGTGTGCGCGGTCTCCCCGTCTGCGGTCTTGATCTCGAAGATGTCTCCGAACTTGTCCTGGTGGTAGTTGAACGAGCAGCACGCGGTCGGCTTCTCCGCGGAGATCACCGGGATCAGCACCTCGAACTTGAGCTTCTGATCGATCTGGCTGTTCGCCAGCATCTTGCCGGCGCGGCCGAAGAACGGGTCGGCCGCCACGTCGGGCTTGGCGGGGAGCCCGAGCGACGTGAGCAGCTCGACGCCGCGCTGCAGCCACATGTCCCGCCACGCCACCACCGCCTCGGGCGCGCCAGCCTGGACGAACTCGCGCACGCGGAACGACTGCATGCGCGTGGGCTCCAGCGAGGGCTCGTGCCGGTAGACCCACTGGAACATCGTGATGAGGCGGCCCTTCTCGGGAAGCGTGCCGGTCATCGTTGGGTAGATCGGATAGCAGGCCGCGGGGTTCAGGCAGACCTCGGTCATGCCCTGCGTGTCGCCCCACGGCTCGCCGCCCGTCACCTTCGCGGAGAGGCCCTTGGCCTCGCGCTCGTTCCCGAAGAAGCTGAAGACCGTTCCCGCGAGGTTGGGGAACGAGTCGAGGTAGGCGGTCTTCTCGATGATCGTGCGGTCGATCACCGGGGGGAAGACGAAGAACTCCGCCGCGTCGTCCTTGGCGAGCTGGGTGATGAGGCCGTCGAAGCGGGCGAGCACGTCCTCGAAGACCGCGCCGCGCCCGAAGGAGCCGGGCACGCGCGTGGGAACGATGAGGCCGTTCTCGACGAGCCCCTTGTAGAAGCTGTCGGCACCGTATTCCACGTCGCTCACTCGTCCTTGTAGACGAGCAGCATGGATGCCGTCTTCGAGAAGATGCGGTCGTTCGAGACCATGAGCGAGGCCGAGAGGGCGTCCCGGTAGTGGCGCCCGACCGACATCTTCGAGTCGTTCTTGTAGGCGTTGATGCCGATGATCTGCAGCGCCTGGTGGACGATCTGGTGGACGGACTCGGACGCGGCGATCTTGATGTTGTTCATCTTGAGCGCCCAGCCGATGGTGAGCAGCTCCTCCATCCCGTTCGGCAGCGCGGTGATGCGGTCGAACTCGGTGGCGAGCGCCTGCACGTCGTTGCGCATCGTCTGGAGCTTCACCGAGAGCCGCGCGAGGTGCGACGCCTTGAGCGGAACGGTGCCGGGCGTCTTGCGCGCCTCGGCGCGCACGAAGGCGGCGGCGCGCGCGACCGCGTCGAACGCGATGCCGTGCCACAGGCCGCCCCACAGGATGTGCGAGTAGGAGACCATGGTCTGTGCCGAAGCGTCGGCGTACGAGCCGGGCAGGATCTGCTCGGCGGGGCCCGCGGAGGTGAGCGTGAAGCCGGGGCTGCACGTCCCGCGCATGCCGAGCGTGTCCCAGGTGCCGGTCGCGGTGAGCGTGCGGTCGCTCCTCCGCACCAGGACGAGCACCTGATCGCTGGCCGGCGCATCGGGCTCGCGCCGGCACGTGACCAGGAGGTCGTCCGCCTGCACCGCGTACGAGGCGGCGCTCGATTCCTTGTCGAGCGTGAAGCGCCCGTCCCTGACGTTCACCGCGCAGATCGAGGACCGGGTGTCGCCCCACACGCCGACCTCGGAGGTCATCGAGCCGATGAGCAGCTGCCGCTCGACGATCTCACGCAGGTAGTCCTGGAAGAACTTGTCCTTGCTGCCGTGGCGCACCACGCACGCGACCTGGATGAGGTGCATCGCGAGGATCATCGCGCTCGACGAGCACGCCTGCGCGAGCGTCCAGCAGATGGCCGTGAGCTCCTGCATGCTCGCCCCTGCGCCGCCGAACTCCTTGGGCACGCCCGCCGAGAGCAGCTTTGCCTGCTTCATGGCGTCGATGCTCTCCTGCGGGAAGCGCGCCTTCACGTCGACGTCGACGGCGTGCACCCGCGCCACCTCCTGCGCGATGGAGTGGGCCTTCTTGACGAGCTCGCTGGTCTTGTGGGTGGGCGTGTACATGCTCAGAGGCTCCAGTAGCGGACGCGGGATCCCACCTGCGCTGGCTCGAAGACGCTCTTGACGTCCATGAAGACGCCGCCGTCGCGCAGGCACGCCGTGATCTTCTCGACGCCCATGTCGAGGTAGGGCTTGTGGCTCACCGCGAGCACGAGGCCGTCGAGCGCGCGGAACTCCTCGAGCTGGTTCAGCTCGAGGCCGTACTCGTGGCGGGTCTCGGCGGCGTTCGCGTGGGGATCGTGCAGCAGCACCTGGACGCCGAACTCCTTCAGCTCTTCGACGATGGTCGGCACCTTGCTGTTGCGGATGTCGTTCACGTCCTCCTTGAACGTGAGCCCCAGCACGCCGACGCGCGCGCCCTTCACCGGGATGTTCGCGTTGACGAGCTGCTTCACGAGGCGCTGCGCGACGTAGCGGCCCATGTTGTCGTTGATGCGGCGGCCCGCGAGGATGACCTCGGAGTGGTAGCCGACCCGCTGCGCCATCGTCGTGAGGTAGTACGGGTCGACGCCGATGCAGTGACCGCCCACGAGCCCGGGCCGGAACTTGAGGAAGTTCCACTTCGTGCCTGCGGCGGCGAGCACGTCCGCGGTGCGGACGCCGATGCGATCGAAGATGAGCGCGAGCTCGTTCATCAGCGCGATGTTGATGTCGCGCTGCGTGTTCTCGATGACCTTCGCCGCCTCGGCGACCTTGATCGAGGGCGCGCGGTGCACGCCGGCATCGATGATCGCGCCGTAGGTCGAGGCGACGCGCTCGAGCGTTTCGGCGTCCTCACCGGAGACGACCTTCGTGATGCGCTCGAGCGTGTGCTCCTTGTCGCCGGGGTTGATGCGCTCCGGCGAGTAGCCGAGCTTGAAGTCGGCGCGCGCGAGGCCGGAGACCTTCGTGAGCACCGGACCGCAGATGTCCTCGGTCACGCCGGGATAGACGGTCGACTCGTAGACGACGACGTCACCCTTCTTGAGGTACTTGCCGACGAACTCCGACGCACGGACGACCGGCGTGAGGTCGGGGACGTTGTTCTCGTCCACGGGCGTCGGCACGGCGACGACCCAGAACGTGACCGCCGCGAGGTCCGCGGTGTCCGCGGTCATCTTCAGCTTCGTGGCCTTGAGGATGCTCTCGGGCACCTCGAGGTTGCGGTCGTGACCGCTGAGCAGCTCCTTGACCTTGGCGGCATCGATGTCGAAGCCGACGGTCGGAAACTTCTTCGCGAATGCCAGCGCCACCGGCAAGCCGACGTACCCGAGCCCCATAACCGCGATGTTCTCGACCATCG
This sequence comes from Polyangiaceae bacterium, assembly GCA_043732195.1. Lineage (GTDB taxonomy): Bacteria > Myxococcota_A > Polyangia > Polyangiales > Polyangiaceae > Labilithrix. Next base: position 11,703 of record JAYTHX010000522.1, on the reverse strand, counting down.
CTTCGTGAATACACGATCGCGCCGCACCCAACTACCGTCAGAAGGGGCGACAGGGATTCTCCGGACCGGGCCCGGTCAGGGTCGGACGGTCGCGTCGATCAGCGCGATCCCGATGGCTCGGCCCTCGGGGATCTGGTCGGTCGCGCGGCGGAGCACCCGCGCCGTCGTGACGCCGGAGCGCACGGCGAGGAGCGTCGCATCGGCGGCGGCCACCATCTGGCTCACGGTCGGCGAGGCGGAGAGCGAGGCGGCATCGATGATGATGAAGTCGTAGGGAAACCGCCGGAGCGCGCCGATCACCTGGTCGAACCAGGTCTTGTCGAAGCGCGGCGCGGGCTGACCGTAGGGGGTCACCATCGCGGCCACGTGGAGGCCCCGCGAGACCTCGGCGATGCGGTAGGGGGCCAGCCAGGCCGCGTTCATCGGCCAGAGCGGCGTGGCCTCGGAGATCCCGAAGATCTTGTCGAGCTCGGGGTCGAGGATGTTGCCGTCGATGAGGAGGACCTTCGCGCGCTCGGCCAGCGAGAGCGCGAGGTTCAACGCGCAGATCGTCTTGCCGTCGCTCTTCGCGGCGCTCGACACGGCGAGCACCCGCGGCAGTCGCTTCGCGAGGAGGTTGTCGCGCAGCAGGCGAAAGCTTGCCGCGCGGGCCGAATCGGGCTCGGTGATCAGCACGAGCCGCGGATCCGGACCGCCCGGGGGCGGCGCGACCTGCGGCGGTCCCATCGGGGCGCCATGCTGCGGGCCGCGAAACCCCGGCCCAGGCTGCGCGCCGGGGAACGGTCCGGGTTGCGAGCCCGGCACCCGGCCCATCGGACCCATCTGCTGGACGGACGCATAGTGCGGCGGCGGCTGCGACCCGGGGATGGCGGCCGGAGCCTCGGGCTGCGAGCCGGGACGCATCAGCTGCGTCTGGAGCAGCGCGGGGTTCGGGGCCTTCCGCAGCGCGAGCGGCATGTCGCCCGCCGACATCATCAGCGTGCCTTCATCGGCTGGCTGCTGGGTCTCGTCGGGCGGCTTCTCGCGGGAGCGCTCGGCCATCCTGGGACGGTAGCATAGGCGCCCTTGTGGTCGGCCGATACACCCAGGTTGCGGGCGTCATCCGCTATCGGGCCGTCGTCGCGAAACGCCATGCGCGGCGCGGGGTATCACGCCGATCACCGGGAGGATGTTGAGCACCTCGAGGTCGGCGCGCTGGTAGATGCGATCGTCGAGGCGGGCGGAGATCAGCGCCACCAGGCCCGCGAAAATCGCGCCGGCCACGAGGAACGTGGCGAGCGCCGTCGAGCGCGGCTTCGAGATCGGGTGCACCGGCAGGTACGCCTCATCGAGGATCGAGACCTGGATGTTGCGATTGTCGGTGTTGGCGCCGGCGTTCAGGTCGGCCTTGAACAGCTTGTCGTCGAGCTGGCGCTGCGCGTCCTTGAGGTACTCGACCTCGCGCTGGAGCCGGCGGAACTCGACCTCGAGGGCCACCGCGGGCGAGCCCGGAGCGCCGCTCGCGACCGTGGGCGGTGGCGGCGAATCGGAGCCGATTGGCACGGCGGGCGGCGGCGGCTGCCCCGCGCGCCGCGCGGCGATCGATCGCCGGAGCGCGGCGAGGCGCTGCTCGAGCGCGTCGCGCTCGGCGTCGGACAGCTTGGCGGGGCCGGAGGGTGTCTGCGTCGGCGCGGGGACGGCGCTCTTCTTGTCGGCATCGATCGCGAGGGCGAGGCGCCGGCGCGCGGCGACGACGTCGGGGTGCTGATCGGTGAACTGCGCGCGCTTGTCGGCGAGGTCCCGGCGTGCGGCGACGACCTCCGCGCCTTCCTGCATGGGCGGCGGCGGCGTCACCGGACCGGCGGTGCCGGCGCCCACCTTGAGCTGCCGCTCGATGTTGCGTGCCTCCGACTCGAGCTGGAAGCCCACCGGATCCTTCGTGCCGCGCGGCGTCACGCCGCCCGTTGGCGAGACCACGAGCGCCACCGACTTGCCGCCGCCGCCCGGGAGGGTGAGCGGGAGGAACTCCGGATGGAGGGTCAGGAAGCTCGAGAGGTTGCCGTCCGCGGCGCGGAGCTTGGCCTTGTTCTGATCGCTCTGCGCCTCGAGGTACTCCTTCGTCGCCTTGCCCTGCTCGGCGCGGCGCGACGCGGCCTCCTGCACGATGCGCTCGCCGAGGCGGCGCGTGACGTCCTGCACCTCCTTCGGATCGACGCCCTCGAAGCCGATCTCGAACGTGTCGCCCTCGCGGGCTTTGAAGCTGATGTGGCCGCGCAGCTCGTCGACGGCGTCCTGCATGCCGCGGCGGTCGGCGATGATCGCGTAGCGCGGGAGATCCTTGACGATGGGCTCGAGGCTCGCGCGCGAGAGCAGCATCTCCTTCAGCCGCGCGCCGACGCGCCGCGCGTTCTCGCCGTTGCCCTCGCCGCCGGTCAGGTCGGTCGACTTGATGGTCTCCTGGTACTGGACGACGGCCTCGGACTTGTAGATCCGCGCCTTCATGAACACGCCCGGGATCGCGGCCAGCGCCACGACCAAGAAGACGAGCGTGGAGCGCTTCCAGAACATCAGGCTGCGGCGAAGAAACGAGAGCACGCCCTCGAGCGTCTCGGCCGCGGTCTTCGGCGTGTCTTCCCTGGCGCTCATGCCCGGGCCTCCTCGCGCCGCTCACCGCGAGCGTCGTTCAGGACCGCGAGCAAGGCCGCGGCGCTCTCGTCCCACGAGCCGCCGCTGCGCGCCGCGATCGCTGCAGGGTCCGCGTCACGATCGGCGACCTCGAGGAGCGCCTCGCCGAGCCCCGCGGGATCGCGGGCCGGGACCATCGCGCCGAGCTCGGGTGAATCGAGCAGCTCCGGGATCCCGCCCACCGCGGTGCCGACCACGGGGCGACCGCACGCGAGCGCCTCGCGGATCACGTTGGGCGAGCCCTCGGCGTGGCTCGGCAACGTGAGGAGGGTGCTGGCCGCCATCCACAGCGGCACCTCCGCGAGCGGACGCGCCCCGAGGAAGACGATGCGGTCGCCGAGCGGGGCCGCGAGCGTCTTGGCCTCCGCCAGCGCGCGGCCCTCACCGAGGAGCACGAGCGACAGATCGGGGGCCCGCGAGGCGATGCCCGCGAAGGCAGCGATCAGATCCATGACGCCCTTCTCGCGCTCGATGCGGCCACAGTAAAGAACCATCCGGCCCTCCCCCAGCGGCGCGGGCCACGCCACCGCCCGGCGGGCCTCGGCGCGGTCGCGCACGCGGAAGAGCGAAGCATCGGTGCCGTTCGGGACCACGCGCACGCGGTCCGGCGCCACGCCGAGCGAGACCGCCTTGGCGCCCAGGGCCGCGCTCACGGCGACGACGCGCGCCGCGCGCGGCAGGGCGAACGAGAGGTTCGTCCGCGGGCCGAGCATCGTGGACTGCACGTTCAGGTCCGAGCCGTGGACCTTGATCACCGCCGGCACGCCGATGAGGCGCGCGAGCGCTACGGCCGCCGCGCCGTCGGGATAGGCCCAGGATCCGAGGACGATGTCGAGGTCGCGTCGCCGCCGGAGGATCCAGGGGAGCAATGCCGGAGCGAGCGACGCCACCTCGAGGGCGCCGGAGAGACCGGCCAGCCCGGGGACGTAGGCGACGCGCGGGTGGGCAACGTCGAGCCCGGCGATGACGTCCCGACGCGGGACCTTCCGCAGACCCCACGACCGCGAGCGCGGCACCAGCGCGGCGCCCGGGAACCAGGGGATCGTCGCCATCACCGAGAGGTCGCACAGGCCGCCGAGGGCGGCGAACTGCTGACGGTTGAAGGGCGAGGAAAGGGGCTCGACGGCATTGGGAAAGATCCGCGTGATCACGAGCACGCGCAGCCGGCGGGCGCTGCCGCCGCCGGTGGCGTGGGTGGAAGAGGCTACGCGCGGGAACGACGCGTTCACCCCTCAGATCTAGCACGCAAGGTGCGCAACACGAGTCGCCCCTTCGGATGCTATCGTCCAGCGCCGATGGCCTCCAACATGAAGACGCTTCGGGCGTTGGTTCTCGTGCTGTCGCTCCTTCTGGTGACGTCGCTCGGTTGCAGCTCGGCGGCGAGCTACGACTACAAGAAGGAGCCCGATCCGCGCGCCAGCGAGTACCAGGTCGGCCCGCTCGATCAGCTGAAGGTCGTCGTCTGGAAGAACCCCGAGCTCTCCGCGGACGTCGTCGTCCGTCCGGACGGCGTCGTCACGTTGCCGCTCATCGGCGACGTCAAGGCGTCGGGCCGCACGCCCACGCAGATCCAGAAGGAGATCACCCAGCGCTACGCGAATTACATCCGCGTCGAGGAGTCGGTGGTCTCGGTCGGCGTGGCGCAGGTGAACAGCCTCACGTTCACGATCAGCGGCAACGTCGAGAAGGCCGGCGTCTACGCCGTGAAGAGCTACGTGACGCTCCTGGAGGCGCTCGCGACCGCCGGCGGCACGAACAAGTATGCCGGGAGCGCGGCGTACATCGTCCGCGGCACGCCGAGCCGCAAGATCCCCGTCGACCTGAAGGCGGCCGCCTCGGGCGAGCACCCCGAGCAGAACCTCGTCATTCTCCGCGGCGACCTGATTGTAGTCCCGTGAGCAGGCGCTGCGTGATCCGCGGCAGCGGCTGCTCCTGCTGCTGGATCGAGCCGTGGCGCCGGGGCTGGAGAGACGCGGAGCCCCCGATGGATCGGTGGCAGACGAAGATCGTCAGGTCGTCGTTCGCGGCCGCGCCGATCGTGTGCTTCGCGACGCTCGCCAGGATGTGCTCGGAGATGTTCGAGGGAGCCGACCCCGCGCCGCGCAGGCATGCGTGTAGCCGATCGTCGCCGTAGAGGCTCCCGTCGAGCGCCGCGGCCTCGACCACGCCGTCGGTGTACATGACGATCGAATCGCCATCGCGGAGGAACAGGCGGGTCGCGCTGAGCTGCGGATCCTCGAGCATGCCGATCGCGCCCGAGGCTCCCTCGGTGATCGTCTCCACGCTCCCGTCGGCATGGCACAGGTACGGCGAAGGCTGCCCGGCCGATGCGAGGCACACCTCGCCCGTGTTCACGTCGAGCGTGAAGTACGTCGCCGTGAAGAACAGCTCGGGCTGATTGCGGTTGATCACGACCTGGTTCATGACGGTGAACACCGCCACCGGATCGATGTGCGCCAGCGCGGCGACGCGCAGCTCGCCGGTGATCCGCGCCATGAGGAGCGCGGCCGCGACGCCCTTGCCGGAGATGTCGCCGATGAACACCGCGAGCTTGTCCGGTCCGACCCAGAACACGTCGTAGAAGTCGCCGCCGACGGTGTACGCGGCCTTGTAGGTCGCGAGGAACTCCACGCCGGGGACACTGAGGACCTCGCGCGGCAAGAAGCTCTTCTGGATCTGCGCGGCCAGCTCGAGGTCGCGGTTGAGGCGCTCGCGCTGGAGCGACTCCTCGTGCATGCGCGTGTTCTGGAGCATGATCGCCGCGGGGACGGCGATGCCGTTGAGCAGGTCGAGGTCGCCCACCGTGAAGTACTCGCGCTGCGCCTGGCGCGCCGACACGCAGATGATCCCGAGCGCGTCCTCGCGGTCGATCATCGGCGCGTACATCGTCCAGCCCGACAGCGCGTTCGGCGCGGCCGCGGTGAAGATGCCCTTCCGCGCCTGGAGCACCGCGAGCGTGGTCGCGGCGTCGAGCGTGGGCAGGTGCACGGTCGGCTCGGCGTTCGCGAAGTTGACGAGCTCGTACACCGGCGAGGCGGCGTGGCCGAGCTGCCGCTGCGCCGGCGTCACGGGCACGCGGAGGTAGATGCCGACGGAGCGAGCCGCGCCGTAGATCGCGAGGGTCTTCTCGGCGATGAGATCGAGCAGCTCCCGCCGATCGATGGTCTTCCCGATCGACTGCATGAACGCGTACATCGTGCCGAGCTTCTCGTACGCATCTTCGAGCTGGTTGAGATCGACCGGCGCGACCTCGGAGCGGAACTGGGCCGACTCGCGTGACGCGGGGATGTCCTGCGTCGGGTCGTGGTAGTCGGTGATCTCCTCGACCGCGGCATCGGGCGGCGGGATCGTGTCCTGGGTCTCGCGGAACGCGCCCTGCGAGTCGGGGGCGAGCTGCCGGCCCTGGGCCTGGACGTGGCCGGTCTGAGCGATGTCGCCGGTCTGCGAGACATGGAAGAACTGCGTGATGCTCTCGGTCGCGATGAGCTTCGTCGGCGCCTCGGCCGCCGGCTCGGTCGCGACCGCCACCTCGACCCGGAAGGCATACGGTCCGAAGCGCAGCTCGTCCCCCGCCTTGATGGGGTGGCGCCGCACCGCGACCCCGTTCACCAGGGTGCCGTTCGAGCTGTTCAGGTCGTAGACCACGAAGCCGTCGCGCTCGTGGGCGACGCGTGAGTGCTGCCGCGAGATGCGGTAGTCGCTGAGCACGAGGTGGTTGTGCGCGCCTCGGCCGACGAGCAGCGGGCCGTCGGCAAAAAGGCGCAGCCGCCGGTCGTTGTTGCCTCCCAGGCCCACCAACCAGAAGTAACCGTTCGGTTGGCTGAGTTGGCTCGGGTCCACGCGCGAGGTCTCCTTCCGAAGAAGACCATCATGATACCCGCGATTGACCTCCGCAGGGAGCGCCCTTCGCGGTACCATTTCGCAATGGCCCCGGGCGTCCGGCTGCTGAAGCGGCTGATCGACATTGCCGGTTCGAGCGCTGGCATCGCTCTGACGTGGCCGCTGATGATCCCCATCGCGGCGGCGATTCGCCTCGATTCGACCGGCCCGATCTTCTTCGTCCAGCGGCGGTGCGGCCCGCTCATCGACGACCCGCCGGACGCGATCCCGCCGGACCATCGCCGGGGGCACCGCTGGACCGCCTTCGACATCTACAAGTTCCGCACGATGGGCGTCGATGCCGAGCGCGGCACGGGCGCCGTGCTCGCCACCAAGGGGGACGCGCGCGTCACCCGCGTCGGGGCCTTCCTCCGCAAGACCCGGCTCGACGAGCTTCCGCAGTTCTGGAACGTGCTGCGCGGAGACATGTCTCTCGTCGGCCCGCGCCCGGAGCGGCCGGAGCTCCTCGAGACCCTCGCCATGGCCATCCCGTACTTCGAGGAGCGCACGCGCGGCGTGAAGCCCGGGCTCACCGGGCTCGCGCAGGTCTCGCTCGGGTACAGCGGAAACGCCTCGCCCGACAGCGATGCGGGCAAGGTCTTCGCGAGCCTCGCGAACCCGTTCGGCATGGACGAGGCGGAGGGCGCCGTCGCCGACGACATGCGCAACAAGCTGATGTTCGACCTGGCCTACGCCGCGTCCCTCGAGAGCTTCTGGTCCTACGTGCAGATGGAGATCGCGATCCTCGTGAAGACCCCGATGATCATGGTGCTGTCGCGCGGGCATTGAGCTGGTAGGCTCGACCCCCCCGCCGTGAACGTCCTTCGCGTCAGCTTCCGGGTGCCAGCGAGCCTCGCGCACCGCTCCCTGGCGATCGACCTCGTCTCCACGCTCGTCGAGCATGTCGCGAGCGCCGATCGTGCGTTTCGCAACGCGATCACCACGGCGTTCGGCGAGGCCTTCAACAACGTCGTGATCCACGGCTACAAGAACCGCACCGACGGCATGCTCGACGTGGAGGCGGAGCTCGGTCCGGACCACATGACCCTGAAGCTCCGCGACGACGGCCTGCATGCCGACCTCGCAAGCGTCCCCACCCCCGACCTCGATGCCGTGCCCGAAGGCGGCCTCGGCATCTTCATGATCAACGCGCTCGTCGACGAGGTCGTCTACGAGAGCGGCACCCCCAACGTCCTGTCGCTCACCAAACGAACGACGGCAGCGGAGCCTTCTTCGACATGAAATGCACCATCACGGAAAACGGCGAGCAGACCCGGCTCGAGGTCGAGGGCGCGCTCGACGCCATGACCGCGCCGGAGATCCGCCCCATCTTCGACAAGGTGGTCACCGATCGGCGGCGCCACGTCACCGTGGACATCGCCAAGGTCACGATGATCGACAGCTCCGGGATCGGGGCCATCGTCTCGCTCTTCAAGCGGGTCAAGGCGGACGGCGGGCAGGTGCTGGTGGTGGGCGCGCGCGATCAGCCGCTGGCGGTGCTGAAGCTGCTCAAGCTCGATCGCGTCTTCGGTCTCTGATCGCGGCTTCACGTTCGGTCATGCGCATCGTCTCCCTGTTACCCTCGGCCACCGAGATGGTCTGTGCGGTGGGCGCCGGTGACCAGCTGGTCGGCATCTCGCACGAGTGTGACTTCCCCGACGAGGTGCGCGGCCGGGCCGTGGTCACGAGCGCACGCATCCACCCGTCGAGCTCGAGCAAGGCGATCGACGCTGCGGTGCGGGCGGTCCTGGTCGAGGACGCCATCAGCATCTACCGCGTCGACGACGAGCTGCTCGGCGAGCTCGCGCCCGACGTCGTCCTCACGCAGGATCTGTGCGAGGTGTGCGCGGTGTCGCTCGACGACGTGCGCGCCGCCGTCGCCCGGCTCGCTCACCGCGATGCCGTCAGCATCGTGAGCTTGAGCCCGACGCGCCTCGGCGACGTCTGGAACGATCTCGAGGCCGTGGCGCGGGCGATCGGACGCGCCGACGAGGGAGCGCGCGTCCGCGCCACGCTGGAGGCTCGCGTGCGTGACGTCGCCGCGCGCGCCGCGGCTTGCGCCACCCGCCCGCGCGTGGTCTCGATCGAGTGGCTCGAGCCGATCATGCTGGGCGGCACCTGGATGCCCGAGCTCATCGAGCTCGCGGGCGGCACCGCGGTCGGCGTGCGCGCCGGTCAGCCCGCCCCCACGGTCTCGCCGCAGGAGCTCGCGGCGCTCGCCCCGGACGTGGTCCTGGTGAAGCCGTGCGGCTTCCCCATCGCTCGCACGATGGATGAGCGCGCCCTGCTCGAATCGACGATCGCGCGCGTCCTCGCACCCGCCGCGCGCGTGTACGTCTCCGACGGCAACGCCTTCTTCAACCGGCCCGGTCCCCGGCTCGTCGAGTCGCTCGAGATCATGGCCGCCTGCGTGCATCCCGAGGCGTTCGGCGACCTCGCGTCGAAGCATCGCGCGGTGATCGCCTCGCTCTGACCGCTCCGGTCCGACGTGGTTGTCCGCGTCAGCGCGGCCCGGTCGTCAGCGTGTCCGCATCGAAGTCCTGCAGGTTCGGCGGATCATGCGAGCGGACCCAGCGCGGAACGCGCCCTGCGCTCCGTGTAAAACGCGGTCACGTCGCGCGCCACGTGCGCTCTGCATATCCAGCGTCGGGCGACGCATCACGGCGACCGAGCGCGAACAGCGCCTCCCGGAGCGCGGCGTCATCGCCGAACTGGAAGGGGATCTGCGTGGCGTACGCGGCGCAAGCGCTCACCTTGCGGAGCAGATCTGCCTCCTGGATGCGCTCGACCCACGCCTCTCCGGCGGCGGGGACGAGCTCGCAGGCGCGCGCGTCAGGGTCGCGGATCACGTACGGCGCGTCGCGGTACCAGTGCACCTCGCCCGACCACCCACTGGCGACGAAGGCGCGAACGACCTGCACGTGGTCGACGTGTCCGCCGATCGCCTGCGGGACGTAGACGCGTGCCGGCGTCAGCTCGCGGAGCAGCGCGTCGATGGCGTCGCGGAGGGGCCGCCAGATGTCGTCCGCCGCGGGAGGTGGAGCGAACAGCGCAGCGGCCGACGCGTAGCCCCGATGCGGCGCCTCCACGAACGGAGCGTGGCGCACCGACGCCGCGCCGAGGAGGCGTGCGGCCTGCGCGTCTTCCGCCCGCCGGATGGCCATGTAGTCCGCGTCCTCGGGGAGACCCTTGTCGGTCTGGCAGGCGAGCGCGAACCCCCGCGGCGCGGCCACCGACGCGGTGAACATGGTGGCCACGACGGCGCGCCCGTCCCGCGCGAGCTTCGCCACCGTGCCGCCGCACGAGAAGGCCACGTCGTCGAGATGTGGCGACAGGAACAGCGTCGTGCTCACAGCAGGTGCGGAGCGCTCCGGTAGCGGCACGCCGGGTCGGGCTGGACGACGCTCCAGCCATCATCCGGCGCAGGGAGGGAACGGTAGACGTCGATGATGCGCCGCCCCACCTCGTGCCACGCGTAGATCCGCGTGACCTCGTCGTGCGCCGTCGTGGCGAGCCGTGCGCGAAGCGCCGCGTCCTCGACCAGGCGAAGCATGGATGAAGCGAGGGCATCGACGTCGCGCGGCTCGACGAGCAGTCCGTTGTCCTCGTGCCGGATGCAATCGACGACGCCGACTGCGCGCGTGCTGAGGACCGGGATCCCTGACGCCATGGCCTCCAGGATCGTGTTCGAGAAGCCCTCGGCGTAGGTCGGCGACACGAACACGTCGGCGCTCCGATAGACGCGCGGGACCTTCTCGTAGGCCACGTAGCCGGTCAGGCGAACATGGCTCTCGAGACCGCGTTCGCGAACGCGCGCGGCGACCGCCTCGCTGTCGGGCCCGATGCCGGAGACCGTGAGCCGGGGCGCGAGCGCCGTCATCCCGCGCAGCTTGGCAAAGGCGTCGATGAGATCGAGGGCACCCTTTCGCGCATCGACCCTTCCGTGGAAGAGGAGCTCGGGGCGCGCGGCGTCGCGCAGCTCGCCCGCGTGGAAGGGCGCCTCGGGCCGGAACCGTTCAATATCAACCGCCCCCGGGATGAACGTGAAGCGCTCCGGCGCGGTGCCGTTGTGCTCCGAGACCTCGGCGGCGAACGAAGGCGACCCGATCAGCACCGCGCCCGCATGGTCGAGAACGGCGCGCATGGCGCTCCGGTGGTGAGCGCAGCAGCTCCCCACCCAGTGGCCGTCACCTCCCTGGATCGAGACCACGTTGGGGATGCCGAGCTTGCGGCTGGTCTCGAGCGCGGCGAGCCCGGGCGGATACCCGTACTGCGCATGAACGAGATCGAAGGGGCGCCGCGCATGTTCGCGGACGCCGATGCGCACGAGCGTCTCGATGTCGCGCTCGAAATCGCCCCCCACCACCTCGCCGACCGACTCCGCGCCGATCACCGTGACACCCGGTACGGCGATGGGCGGACCGCCGCCGTAGACCGCGCGGCCTTGCGCATCTCCACGGTACTGAGCCACCAGCGTGACCTCGATGCCGTGCTTGCACAGCTCACGCAGCAGGTTCAACGCGTACACGCTCATCCCCGAGATGGTCGGGAAGAAGCGGCGTGAGTAGAAGAGGACGCGGAGGTTCTTCATCGCGAGGTCGCGCCCTCCTCCGCTCGCCGCAACCACCGGATCGCCTCGGGAACGAGCGCGTCAGCGCGGCGGCTGTCGCGCGGGAGCTCGATGCAAACGAGGCCTCCCCACGCCGTGTCCGCGAGCGCCTGCAGGAGCGGCGGGAAGTCCATGTCGCCCTCTCCGAACCAGAGATGCTCGTGCACCCCGCGCTTCATGTCCTCGATGGCGACCGTGCCGAGGTGAGGGCGCATCGCGCGCACGATCCCCGCGGGCTCGCCCTCCTCGTTTGCGAGGACGTGCCCGGTGTCGAGCGCGAGGCGCAGGGACGGCATGGTCTCGCGCAGCGCCGCCCAGTCCGCGACCGACTCCACCAGCATCCCGGGCTCGGGCTCGAGCGCGGCGACCACGCCAACGCGATCGGCATGGGCCAGGACTCGCTCGAGGCCCTCGGCGAGAAAGCGCCGGGCGTCCTCGCGCGGCACCCTCGAGATACCGGACCAGAAGGACATCGCTTCGCCGCCGCAGCGCGCGCAGACGTCGATCGCGCGCTTCAGGAACTCGACCCGCAACCCGCGACCCTCGGCCTC
>JAYTHX010000521.1:0-51143 GCA_043732195.1 Polyangiaceae bacterium | reverse complement strand
AGCATCACGCTTGCCGGGAAGGGTCGCGCTGCTATCTTTTGAAAGTCACGAACGTCGCCGGGCCAGCACGACTCGCGAGACCTATGTGAACGCGGTGGCTTTCGCCGCGCAGTCTTGTCCCCGACCTCAGACGGCTCCAGGCGGGGGCAGGGAATCTTGGAAGCGAATCCAGGAGCCGGGGAAAAAAGAGACTGCTCATGAGCTCGCGGCTGTACGTCGGCAACCTCTCCTACGACACGGATACGGAAACGCTGCGGCAGGCCTTTGCGACGGCCGGTGAAGTCACCGACGCGCACGTGGTCACCGATCGCGAGAGCGGTCGCTCACGCGGCTTCGGCTTCGTCACGATGGCGAACCCGGACCTCGCGAAGAAGGCGCTCGAGACGATGAACGGCGCCAACGTCGACGGCCGTGCGATCCGCGTCAACGAGGCGGAAGAGCGCCCGCGCGGCGGCGGCGGTGGCGGTGGTGGCCGAGGCGGCGGCGGCGGCGGTTACGGCGGCGGCGGCGGTGGCGGTGGTGGCGGCGGTTACGGCGGCGGCGGTGGCGGTCGCGGCGGTGGAGGCCGAGGCGGCGGCGGCGGCCGAGGCGGCGGCGGCCGAGGCGGCGGCTATTGAGAGAAGCCGACAGCTGACAGTTCTCGAGAACGAGATCATGGGAGGCTCGGAGCGATCTCGAAGCGCGACGTGGCATCAGGAGGCGAGGCTGCGGGCCCGTCGCGACCGCCTTCGAAGACGCTCCGAGCCTCCGAGGCTCCTGTGATCTCGTTCATCGCTCCAGCCGCGCGCAGATCGCCTCGATCACTTTCACGCGTGCCAGGTGCTTGTCGTTCGCCTCGATGATGTGCCACGGCGCATCGGGCGTGCTCGTGCGCTCGATGAGATCGCCACCCGCGGCGATGTAATCGTCCCACTTCTTGCGGTTGCGCCAGTCGTCCGGCGTGATCTTGTACTGCTTGAATTTCGTGGCCTCGCGCTCCTGGAAGCGGCGCAGTTGCTCCTCCTTCGTCACCGCGAGCCAGCACTTCACGACCACCGTTCCAGCCTCGGCGAGGTTCGCCTCGAAGTCGTTGATCTCGCCGTAGGCCCGGTTCCAGGACGCCTCGGTGGCAAAGCCCTCCACGCGCTCCACGAGCACGCGCCCGTACCACGAGCGGTCGAAGAGCGTGAAGCGCCCGTGCCTCGGGAGATGCTTCCAGAAGCGCCAGAGGTACGGGTACGCGCGCTCCTCCTCGCTGGGCGCGGCGATCGGGATGACGTCGTACTGGCGCGCATCGAGCGCCTGCGTGACGCGGCGGATCGCGCCACCCTTGCCCGCCGCGTCCATCCCCTCGAAGACCACCACCACGGAGTGGTCCTTCATGGTGCCGGAGCGACTGAGCTTCGCGAGCCGCCCCTGCACCTTCACGATCTTCGTGTCGTACTTCTCCTTCGCGAGCCGCTCCTCGAACGGCAGGTCGCGGAGCAGGCGCGCGGTGTCGACTCCTTCGATCGACGGGGTCGGGACGGCCAAAGGCGCAGCCGTGAGGCGCTTCTTGATCGCCCCCAGCAGCGTCTGCGCGGCGGTGATGGCGCGGTAGTTCGGATCCGAGCCGTCGATCACCACCCAGGGCGCATTGGGGGTGCTCGTCTCGCGCAGCACGTTCTCGCTGACCTTCGTGAACAGGTCGTACTGCTCGTAGTTCTGCCAGTCGGCCTCCGTGACGCGCCAGCGCGTGAGCTTCGCCGCCTCGAGCTCCGCGAGACGGCGCTTCATGGCCTTCTTCGAGAGGTGGAACCACAGCTTCACGACCAGCGCGCCGTCGTCGGTGAGGAGCTGCTCGAAGCGCCGGATGTCGGAGGTGGCCTCCGCGAGCTCGCTGTTCTTCAGGCCGCGCGCCACGCGACCGTTGATCGGGTCGGTGTACCAGTTGCCGAACAGGACACCGATCTTGCCCTTTGCGGGGAGCGCCTGCCAGAAACGCCACAGCGGCGGCCGCTCGTGCTCCTCCGCGGTCGCTGCGCCGAACGCCCGGCTCCGCACGTGGCGTGGGTCGAGCCACTCGTTGAGCAGGTTGACCGTCTCGCCCTTGCCGGCGCCGTCGACCCCGTTGACCAGCACGATGACCGGGAACGACTTGTCGGCGAGCAGAGCGTACTGCGCATCGAGCAGGCGCGGCCGCAGCCTCGTGGCCTCTCGGTCATACGTGGCGTCGTCGATCTCGTGACCGAGCTCCGCGGACTCGAACATCCGCCGAGCCTAGCATCGTCACACCATCTGCGGCTTCGCCGGGCGGCGCAGGGCGACGCCGGCGAGGCGGGTCGACACGAGCGTGCCGATGGCGATCATGGTCAGGGCGAGCGTCGCGAGGCCACCGACGAAGGGGATCGAGCCGACCACCAGGAACGCGAGGCAGCCGATCAGCAGATGCACGTACGGGTTCTTGGTGCGGTGCCCGGCGACCGCGGCGCCGAACGTGGTGAGCACCGCGCAGATCGCCGCGTACACCGAGAACACCCCGATGAGCAGCGCGAGCGCCGCAAACGGAATCCCCACCACGGTGATGCAGAGCGCGACGAGGCCCACCAGCGCGGCGAGCGAACCGACGATGCCGGTGGCGAACGAGCGCATGGGTCGCGCGGCGATCTCGACGCGCAGCGTGTCCATCTTGCGCGTCGCCAGCGCCAGGAGCACGCAGCCGAGGACGAAGAGCAGCGACACGTTCGTCACCGATTGCCCGAAGTCGTGCGCGGCGTCGCCGAGGGGCGAGCGTCCTGAGCTCGGCTTGCTGCCTTCCTCGACCTCCGACTCCACGTTGCCGTCGCTCGAGCGAGTGACCTTCACCTTGCCGTGCTGGTCGTTGCTGTTGACGACCTTGCCGCCGACGATCGAGCCTTCCTCGCGCTTCAGCGCGCCGCCGACGATGCCGACGTCGCCGTCGACGCGCCCGCCGCGCTCGACCTTGAGCGAGCCGCCGAACACCGTGGCGTTGCCGACGACGCGGCCGCCCTCCTCGATCTTCGCGGAGCCACCGGCCACCACCAGATCACCGGTGACGGTGCCGAGGATCTTCGCGGAGCCGCCGGTGACGGTGAGCGTATGCACCACCTCGTCCTTGCCGAGCACGAGGCTCGAGCCGAGCACGCTGCGATCCTCGCCGCGCACCGTGGGGACCGGCGGAACGGGCGGCGCGACGTCGGGCGTCGGCGCCGGTCCGTGCGCGAGGGTGACGGTGATGAGCTTGCCGTTCCGCCGCGCGACCACGTCGGTGTCGATGAAGAGCGCCTCGAGCACGGCATCCGCCGGCTGGTCGTCGACGTTGATCTTCACCTCGTGCTCGTCGATCTTGATGTCCTTCGACACGACGATGCTCCAGCCCGCTTCCTGGGCGAGCTTCGCGAGTCCCTCGCTCGGCTTGCCGTCGAACTCGAGATCGATCTTCCTGTCCGAGGCCGGCCAGCCGCCTTCCTTGCGGACGTTCGCGCCTGCCGAGAGCGGCAGAGCGAGGAGAAGAGCGACGGCGGCAGTGATGCGGAGGTACTTCATCGCGAGGTCTCTTTCTTCGGGAGCAGTCGCACGAGAGCGAAGGCCATGACCACGATCAGCGCTGCGGCGCCGTAGGTCAGGACGCGGCCGGAGGCGCTGCCGGGCTCGAGAAGCTTGTGCCCGAGCGTGCGCAGGCCGGTGACGAGGAGCGGGACGTCGTGCAGCGCGAAGCGCTTCGCGCTGCTGACGTGGGAGGGAGCATCGACGAGCGTGGGAACCAGCCCGAGCGCGGCGAAAACGAGCCCGAGCGCGATGGCGAGGCGCGGGAAGGGGGCACGCGCCGCGGTCTCGTCGACGCGGGCGACGACAGCGAGCTCCCGGCCGGTGTGCAGGGAAAGGAGCGCGGCATTGCCGAGATGCGTGGTGCACGAGGTGCATCCGTTGACGTGAGCGAGCACGCCGGTCGGGACGATCCCCGCCTGACCGTCGGCCATCGCGGTGAGCACGATGTCGCTCGCATGGCCGCCATCGGCCCACAGCAGCTCTTCCGGGAGGAGCTCCGGCTCCATGGTTCGCTTCGTCATGACCTTCCTCCAGTCCGCGTCTCGAGGGCGTCGTCATCGAGCGCCTCCGCCATTGCCTTGCGCCCGCGCGTCACCCAGGTCGCGACCGTGCCGAGCGGCACCTCGAGACGCGCGGCGACCTCCTGGTACGAGAGGCCTTCCATGTGGAACAGCTGGAGCGCGTTGCGCGGGCCCTCGGGCAGCTGCATGAGCACGCGCCGCACGTGGATAGCGCGCTCGGCGACCTCGATCTGCTCGTCGGCGCGCGCGCCGGGATCGATGAGCCGATCCATGACGTCGGGCGACGAGGCCGGAGCATCGGCGGGGAGCTCGACGTTGCGCGCGCGCTGCTTCTGTCGCGCGCGCAGCGTGTCGAGCGCGACGTGGCGCGCGATGCCGAGGACCCATGGGCGCACGGGACCGCGGACCTCGGTCTGCGCCTCGAGCGCGCGCCGCAGCGCCTCGCTCGTGCAGTCCTCGACGTCCGCGTGATCGGGCCGCTCGCGCAGGACGCACGCCACCACGGCACGGACCAGCGGCCGGAGCTCGGCCGCCTGCTGGTGCAGGGTAGGAGGCGGGGCGGCGAGGAGCGCCGTGGACATGAGGGCGGCGAACATCGTCGTACGGGGTTGTCGATCCGGGGCGCCGCTAAATTTCACGCCCGCGGCCGAATTCCGCAAGCGTGAGAAAACACGCCTCAAACTTCGTCAGCGCTGGACAACCGGTCCGAACCTCGCGACGCTCCACGCATGCCCCCGGCACCGCCGAACGATCTTCTCGGGCAGGGGGCGCCGCTGCCGGCGCCTCTCGACGGCGACCCGAGCAGCGTGACCGCGGGGGTCGAAGCGGAGGTCCACGCCTCCGACGAGTTCATCTCGGCCCCGAATCCAGCGCTCGACATGCTGGTGGCCCGCGACGCCGCGGCGGTCGCGGCGGTCGACGGGAAGCGCGCAAAGGCCGATCCTCTGGTGAAGACGACCCCGGGCCAGGAGTGGGGCGCGGCGATCGTCTTGATCATCCTCTTCATGTTCATCTGCGCAGCCGCGATCTCTTTCTTCCGCGGCTGAAGGTTTGCGCACGGCGCGTCGTGCGCGTCACGGCTGTGCCGCCCTGTGCCGGGAGCTCGGTCACGTAACTCCCGTGATTGCGGCGACTTGCGGCGGGAGCGGATGCGGTACGACACCTGCAGTTCGCGGCGCGATGTCCCTCAAGCAGGCGCTCCTGGCCCCGTTCGTCGTGTTCGCCGTGATCGCCGGCGTTGCTGCCTCCACCGTCGGCTGTGACGGCAAGGCGCACGGCACCGACCTCTACGGAGGCACGAGCGGCGGCGCGACCAGCAGCAGCGGTTCGACCAGCGGCGGCGATCCGTCGCCGGACCGCACCTGCACGAGCCAGACGCAGCCCGGTGACGGCTGCCCGCGCGCGGGCGAGGGCACCTGCTACTCGGGCTACGGGACGCTGCTCTGCGTCGACGGCCAGTGGGGCATCGACCCGACGACCATCGACTATCCGCCGCCACCTCCGCGTCCCTCGTGCCCCCCGTACGAGCCGGCCGAGGGCCAGGCCTGCTCCTCGCCGAGGACCGGCTGCTCGTACGACGACGCGTGCGCCGATCGCCCGAACGGCTCCCGCGGTTCGCGATCCTGGCTCTGCAACGGCTACGGCGGCACGTGGCAACGCCAGGACCCGTACCTCGCGCGCTGCCCGTCGGTCCGCCCGGTGAACGGCGCGTCGTGTGCGGATTGCGCGGGCAGCTATCCTGCACAATGCACGTATTTCGACGGCTCGGGGTGCGGCCCCGCGATCCTGACGTGTGACCCGAAGACCCAGAGCTGGTCGCGGATCGTCACGCCGTGCCCGCCGCCGCCGCTCGACGCGGGCGCGGGGCCCTGAAGCGGGCTCGACCGTCGCGCGTTCGGGGTAGCCTGCGCGCGTGTTCTACTTTCTCTCGAAGCTGTTCGACGTCCTGCTGAGCCCGTTCTCCTGGGGGCTCGTGCTCCTCGGGCTCGCAGTCCCGTGGCGTCGTCGTCCGTCGCGGCACTGGCGTCGCAAGCGCGTGCTCGGCTGGGCAGGGCTGGCGCTGCTCCTCCTGTCGTCGACCTGGCCGATCTCCAACGCGTTGACGCGCAGCCTCGAGAGCGCGGCGCGGCCGACGTACCGGCCGGACGTCGTCTACGACGTGGCGGTGCTGCTCGGCGGCGTCGTGGACGAGGAGGCGATGGCCCGCTCCGGGCAGCCGGCTTACAACGACAACGTCGAGCGGCTCGTGATGACGCACAAGCTGTTGCGCGAGGGCCACGCCCGCAGCGTGATCATCTCGGGCGCCGCGCTCGATCACCAGGAGCTCGGCGAGGCGGTGGTGCTGGGCCGCCAGCTCGAGGACTGGGGGATCGCGAAGGATCGGATCATCATCGAGGACCGCGCGCGCAACACGCGCGAGAACGCGGTCTTCACGCAGGCGATCGTCCGCGCGCGCGCCTTCGAGCGCGTGCTCGTCGTGACGAGCGCCTTTCACATGGTGCGCGCGACGGAGTGCTTCGCGGCGGTCGGCATGCCGGTGGACACGCTGGCGGTCGACTATCGCGGGCACGACAGCGCCGGTCGCGTCGGCGAGTGGCTGCCCCGCGCGCACTCGGCGTCGGTGACGAGCGCGATGCTGCGCGAGGTCGCAGGCCGCTTCATCTACCGCGTTCAGGGCTACGGCAAGGCGGCGCCCTGATCGCAGATCAGCGCGAGAGCGGAAGCACGCGCTGGATCTCGGTCCAGAGATCGGCGCGCATCGCCGGTGTCATGGTGTGGCCGATGCCCTCGTAGGTCCGGAGCGTGGCGTCGTTGCCTTGCTCCTTGAACGCGTCGACCGCGCCCTTGCCCCATTTGTAGGCGAGCACGTTGTCCGCGGTGCCGTGGAGCGCGACCAGCGGCGCGGCGCGCGCCTTGTCCCGGGGGAGCAGCGGCCCGGGACAGGAGCCCGAGACGGGGAAGGCTGCGACCACACGATCGGGATGCCGCGCCGCCATCACGAAGGAGAGGATGCCGCCCTGGGAGAACCCGGTGACGATCACCTTGCGCTCGCCGGCGAGCTTCACGATGCCCTTCCAGAGCTTCTCCTCGGCCTCGCCGACGCCCGCCGCGAGCTCCGCGTCGGTCATGCCGTCGCGCAGCTCGAACCACGAGAAGCCGTCGCCGTACTTCGTGAAGGCGCGCGGCAGCGCGATCTGCGCCTTGCCCGGGAACGCCTTCCAGGTGTCGATCCAGTTGTCCGGCTTGTCGCCCATGCCGTGCACGGCGACCACCAGCGGGCCGGTCTCGTCGGCGTCGCTCGGGAACACCTCGATGAAGTCCACGCCGTCGTAGCGCGCCCGGCGGGGCAGGGAAGGTGCCTTGGGCTTCGCGCAGCCCGGTGCGGTTCCCAGCAGCCCCGCCACGCTGACCACGCTTACCACGCTGGCCACGCTGACAAGACCGGCGGCGAGGGCTTGGCGACGCGACAGCATAATCTCGAGTCAATGGTACACTTCGGATCATGATCCGCCGTGCAGGTTTCGCCCTGCTCCCTTTGCTTTTGATCGCTGCGTGCTCGTCTTCCTCGTCCGACCCGACGCCGCCAGCCGCGGAGCCGCCCGCGAAGATCGTGAAGCCCGCGCCCGCGCCGATGGCGCCGCTCGCATCGGTGAAGACCACGGTCGACGCGACCTTCTCGCCGGCGAAGCCGAACCAGACGTACCGCGACGGACCGAATCCTTCGGTCGTGCCCGCCGATCTCCGCAGCTACCTCGATCGCGGCTTTGGTGACCTCGTCGACGGTCCCGGGCAGCCGTACGTGGTGCACACGATCGACGGCTCGACGCCGCCTGCGCCGGGCGCGAACGCCAAGCGCGTGCTGCGCTTCGTCCACCTCTCCGATCTCCAGCTCTCCGACGACGAGTCGCCGACGCGCCTCGGCACGTACGACTCGGCGGACCTCACGTCGTCCGCGCTGCGCCCGCAGGATCCAGACATCTGCCGCATGACCAACGCCGCGGTCCGCACGATCAACGCGCTGCACCGCAAGGATCCCATCGCCTTCACGCTCATGGGCGGCGACAACGCCGACAGCGCGCAGTCGAACGAGGTGGACTGGGTGCTCCAGATCCTCGGTGGCTCGCCGCTCGTACAGTGCGACTCGGGCGACGTCGACGACCCGGTGCCGGGCGTCGACAACGACGGCAAGGATCCGTTCGTCGCCGAGGGCCTGGCGATGCCGTGGAAGTGGAACACCGGCAACCACGACGTCCTCATCCAGGGCAATCTCCCGGTCACCGAAGGCTCGCAGGCGGCGGTCCTCGCGGACTCCGCGAACGGCGGCACGCGCGACTACCGGCTCGGCGGTGCCATCACCACCGGCACGGTCGTCGCGGACCCGCGGCGCGCGTTGCTCATGCGCGCCCAGCTGATGGCGAAGGTCATCGCCGACAAGGACGGCCACGGCCTCGGCGCCGATCAGATGGCGAGCGGCCGAGCGACGTACACGTTCGACGCCGACGGCTCACCGTTCCGTTTCCTCGTCCTCGACACGGCGCACGAGGTCGGCGGGGCGGACGGGGTGATCAAGCAGGCGTACGTCGACAGCACCATCAAGCCGCTGCTCGACAAGGCGAAGGCCGACGGGAAGTACGTGATCCTTGCCTCCCACCACGCGACGGGCAGCCTCACCCAGGGCGGCGGTGCGTTCGGCGTGAACGAGCCCGACGCGCTGCTCGAGGCGCAGTGGACGGCGTTCATCGGCTCCTATCCGAACGTGCTCTTCAGCATGGTCGGTCACTCGCATCAGCATCGCGTCCGCGCGCTCACCCCGACCGGCGGCGGACACGCGTGGTTCGAGGTCATGACCGCCGCGATCGCCGATTTCCCGCACGAGCTCCGGGTCGTCGAGATCTTCGACCAGGACAACGGCTGGATCATGATGCGGGCGACGGCGGTGGACCTGAGCGTCGAGGGTGACAACGTCGCGAAGGAGGGGCGCCGGAAGGGGACCGTCGACCTCACGTCGGGCTGGCAGCCGGACGACGGTCGAGGCAAGGTCACCGAACGCAACGTCGAGCTCTGGATCAAGAAGCCTCAGTGATGATCGCTGCCCGTCACCTCACCCCGTCCCTCGCGCTGGCCGCCGGCCTCCTCGGCTTGACGGCGTGCCCGAAGCCGAAGAAGGACGACACGCCTCCGCCGCCCCCCCCGGTGGCGTCGGTCGAGGCGGTACCGCCCGCGGCGCCCTTCAACGCCACGCCGATCGCCGACTTCGCGGATGCCGACAACCTCGAGGGTCAGTCGCCGTACGAGCAGGCCCGCGTCTACTATGCACAAGGCCAGCTGTGGATGGGGCGCCTCGTGCTGGAGCGGAAGGCGCTCGGCACGGAGGCGGGCAAGGACGAGACCGAGCTCCTCGTGAAGATCTGCCAGGATCAGCAGGACGAGAAGTGCATCGACGCGTGCGCGAACAAGCTCGGTCGCAAAATCAGGATGCTCGACGGCGGCGTGCCCGCCTCGGCGAAGAGCGCGGCGCCCGAGCACAAGGAGCCCGACAGCGACCTCGCGCGGGCCCGCGACATGGTCCTCAAGACGCAGCTGGATCCCGCCCGGAAGACGCTCGAGCCGAAGGTGCTCGACGGCAAGGCCTCGCGCGAGGAGATCCGCCTGCTCCGCACCATCTGCGAAAAGCAGGGCGACCGGATGTGCATCGCGCTCTGCGACGCGAAGCTGAAGTGAGCGCTAGGTCGTGGCGAGGATCGGCGACGTGAAGCTGAGGTCGTCGTCGCTCTTCCGCACCACGATGCGGTTGTGCACGTCCTCTACTCCGCGACAGCGCTCGGTGATGCTCTCGGCGAGCCGCTTCGACGCGCGGTCGGTGACGGTGCCCTCGAGCGTCACCTCGTTGTCCTTCACCACGACCTCGATGTCGCTCGCGTCGAGCGACGGGTTGTAGGCAAGCGCCTCGCAGACGTCCTCGCGAATGCTCTCGTCGGACCGGCGCCAGCCCTTTGGGCCGCTGCCCTGGTGCGGTCCGTAGTTGAGCCACGGATCGGCCTGACGCTCGTTCAGGGAGGGTCCGTTCGGACTCTGGAAGCGCGGGCTCGCGGGCGGGATATCGCGGTGGTAAGCATAGCTGCCGACGTCGGGGTGGGTGCTCGGGCCCCGCGCGTAGCCGGCGTCGTCGTTACGGGCATTGCGCGTGTAGAGGTCGCGCTGGTCCCAGTGGGAGGCGCCGATCTCCCACGGGCTCTTGTTCACGCGCAGGCGTGCGGCGGCGAGCTGATCGCGGCGCGCGATCTCCTGGTCGCTCTCGATGGTCTTGCCGGCGTAGCGTCCTTCTTCGACGCGCCTGCGGTGCTCGGCCTGAAGCAGCTCATCCCAGCGGTGGTCCATGCGGCGTGCGGTTGCGAAGGACATGCCGCGCCTCCGGGGCGCAGGGATCCGGAGATTCGCATGGTCGAGCTCGGACAAGCATGAGGCGAGATGCCAACCCCGGGTCGGGGCGTCGCGCTCGCGCTCGCGCTCAGCCCGCCGCGATCAGCTCCTCGAGGCGGGTCATCGCGCGGTCGACGACCTCCATCGAGGGCCCGAACGAGAAGCGCACGTAATCACGGAAGCGCGAGGCGCGGCCGTGGCGGCGCTTGCCCGGGTTCACGTCGAAGAACTCGCCCGGGACCACGATGACCTTCTTGGGGAGCGCCGCGCGCAGGAGGCCCATGCCCTCGTTGAGCGGCGCCGGGAGCGCGCCGACGTTGCCCCACGCATAGAACGTCCCGTCGGGGACGCGGTCGAACCGAACGCCCATCCGCTCGAGGCGCGACATCATCCGGTCGCGCTTGTCGCGGAACACGTTGTGGATGGCCATCGTCTCCTTCGTGACGTAGTCGTCCTCGAAGAGCGGGATGGCCGCGCGCTGCAGCGGCTTCGAGCCGCCTCCGTCGAGGAAGGATCCCGCGCTCGCGAAGCGTTCCATCACGCTCTTCGGACCGAGCGCCCACGTGATGCGCCAGCCCGGGTAGCGCCAGTTCTTCGTGAAGCCGTCGAACACGACGACGGGATCCTTCTCCACGTCGTTCACGTAGCGCGCTGCGCTCTCCACCGGCAGGCCACCGGGGCGTCCGCGATAGATGTAGTGCGAATAGAACTCGTCGAGCAGGAGCGTGCAGTCGAGATCGCGTGCAACATGCACCCATCGCTCGAGCTCCTCGCCGGCGACGAGCTTCCCCGTGGGATTGCACGGGTTCGACATGAGGAGCGCGGACAGCCCACGACCGAGCACCTCGCGCTTCAGATCCTCGGCGGTGAAGCTGTAGCCGCGTTCCCCCTCGAGCAGGATCGGGATGCTCGTGAACGCCTTGAAGATGTCGAGCAGCTCCTCGTACGCCGTATAGTCGGGCAGGAAGTGACCGAGGTTGATGCTCCCGAGGCTGGCCGCAGCGCGCGTGAGCGCCGCGCGCCCGCCGCCCGAGATGCACACGTTCTCGGCGGAGTACTGCGAGGCCATGCCCTTGCGATAGAGCCGGTTGTAGAGGCCGGCGACCGCCTCGCGGAGCTCGAGGAGGCCGCCGACCGGCGCGTACTCCTGATCGTCGGTGGCGATCGCGATCTGGTTGATGCGCGGCGGGGCGCCGGGCAGCTCCCCCGTCTCGGGCTGTCCCTGGCCGAGGTTGCACCAGTCGGGATCCCCCGAGGTGAAGCCGAGCTTCGTCGCCTCGCTGGTGACGTAGATGACGCCCGTCTTGGGCACGGGACGGAACGCGTGGAAGTCGTCGCTCATGACGCGGGCCACGTTACCATCAGCGATCGGGCCGCGCGCGGGCGGGTTTGGCCCCCGGCAGCTCGTCGAGCTGCTCCGCGAGCAGCGCGTCGTCCTCGTCCTCGTCCTCGTCCTCGTCCTCGTCCTCGTCCTCGTCCTCGTCCTCGTCAGCGGCGGCGGTGAGCGCGACGCGCAGCTTCGGACTGACGGTGGCGTCGGCAGCGATGCGGAGGCGTTCCCGGTCGGGAGCCGCGTCGGCGCCGAGCTCGAAATCGGAGTCGAGCAGGCCCTTGACGCCGCGGAGCGCGCCCGCCGCGGTCCGGATCCTCACCGCGGTAGAGCGGCATGGCGCTCAGCGCGTGGCGATGCCGCCGATCGAGCAGCCGAGCTCCGCGAGCATGCCGACCGCCGCGCCGTAGCTGCTCGCGTTGTCCGAGCTCGCGTTCCCTTGCAGGCTCCGCTTGTAGACACCCTGCGCGATCGCCGCGAGCCGGAAGATGCCGAACGCCATGAAGTACGGCCAGTCGGCGATCTTGCTCCGCTTCGTGAGCGCGCAGTACGCGTCGATCATTGCCTGCTCGTCGGGGATGCCGAGGGCGGCCACCTCCACGCCGGCGAGGCCTCCGCGCCCGGGCAGGTTCAGGTGGTAACCCATGCATGCGTATGCGAGATCGCTGATGGGATGCCCGAGCGTCGAGAGCTCCCAGTCGATGATGGCGAGCGCGCGCGGCTCGGCGCTCGCGTACATGATGTTGTCGATGCGGTAGTCGCCGTGGATGAGCGTCGTGTCGTCGCTCTGCGGTCGGTCCTTGCGGATCCACGCCAGGAGCGCCTCCATCGCCGGGATCTCGCCGGTGCGCGAGGACTCGTACTGCTTCGACCAGCGCTCGACCTGCCGGCCGACGTAGCCGCCCACCTTGCCGTAGTCGGCGAGCCCGACCTTCGCATAGTCGACGCCGTGTAGCTTTGCGAGCGCGCCGATGTAGTCGGCGTAGACGGCGCTGCGCTCGGTGCTCGAGGCCAGCTCGGGGAGCGTTGGGTCCCAGAAGATGCGGCCGGAGACGAAGCGCATCACGAAGAACGGGGTCCCTACCACGGTCGCGTCCTCGCAGAGCCCGAGCACCTGCGGCACCGGCACGCCGGTGCCGTCGAGCGCGCGCATGATGCGGTACTCGCGCTCGACCGCGTGCGCGGAGGGGAGGAGCTCGCCCGGTGGCTTCTTGCGGAGGACGAGCTCGAGCTCGCCGCTCGCCGCGCCTTCGACGCCGACCCAGTACGTCGGGTTCGACTGCCCGCCCTTGAACTGCTGCACCTGCACTGCCCCGCCGCGGCAGCCTTCGATGTGCTCGCCGAGCCAGCGTGCGAGCGCGGATTCGTCGAGCCGGTGGGCCTCGCGCGGAGGCCTGCTCTGGGCGGGTGCAGTGAGTGCCATCGCGCCGGAAAGCTACCATGATCGCGATCGAAACCCGAGCCAGCGGCGCGCCGCTTCCTGCGAGGCGCGTTGACTACGCTCGTGCGAGCGGGCAAGTTGAGTCGCGCATGGCGAACGAGATCGACGCGGTCGTACAGAGCCTGAAGTCGCCGCCCGATGGCGACGTCAACCATGCGTACGCCATCGTGGATCGCTGGAACCGCGAAGGGCGCACTGCCGATCTCCTGGCGCTGTCGGCGGCGGTCGAGGCCGGCTGCGACGTCGAAGGCGCGGCTCGGGTGCCCTTCGAGGCGGTCGCCGATCACGTCGAGGAGGTGCTCGCGCTCACCGCGGGGAGCGACCACATCGATGCGCTCTTCACGCTGCTCGGCCGCGTGCGGTTGAAGAGCGTGCAGCGCGCGCGGCCCCTCGACCTGCGCGTGCGCTCGTTCGCGTCGCGCCTCGGTCACGGGCAGACGAAGGACGCGCTGCTCGCGGCCATCATGCGCTCCAGCGACAAGAGCGAGCACACCGAGGTCCTCGCCTGCTGGATGCACGAGACGGTGCTGCGCGGCACGTCGCTCGATCGCGAGGAGGCGGCGCTGCGCTACCAGGCGCAGCTCGCGGAGCGGAAGCACCCGCTCGGTCACCTTCCGCTCTCGCTGCTCGCCGCGGAGAGCGAGGCCCCCACGTACATGCCGATGTACGGCGCGAACGCGATCTCGAACGCGGTGCAGCGCCTCGAGAGCGGCGCGAGCTCCACGCGCACGATGCCGCCGCCCGGCGATCAGCCGCCCCCGAACGCGGCGCTCGCGGTCGATGTCGCCGTCGAGCAGCGCCTCCTCGACGCGGTGGCGCCGTGGACGTCGGGCTCGAACGGCAACGCCGAGGCGAAGGTTTTCACGCTCACGCCGGCGCTCCGCGGGGTCGCGCCGGGACGGTGGCTGCTCCGCGCGCTGCCCCTCGCGTGCCTCGAGGGTTCCGCGGCGCTCCGCACCGAGCGCACCGGTCCCGAGGCGGTCTGGGGCGCGCTCTTCGGGGCCGCGGCCAACGGCGGTGCTTACTCATCCGGGCTCGGCGGCGCCTACGGACGGCGCGCGGCCTGGACGTCGCTCGCCGCGCTCGTGGCGGCAGCGCCCGAGGCCCCACCGGCCGCCGTCGACACCCTCGCGAGCAACTGCATGTTCCTCATGTTCGGCGCGGCCGGCGGCTGGTGGCACGACGTGGCGTGGGACATCGGCGCGCTCGCCGTCCGGCCCGACGGCGCGTCGCTGGCGGTCCTCGCCGCGACCGACACCGACTGATCGTGCTAGATGTCCCGTCATGAGCGAGATCGCGAAGGGTCTTCCGCCGATCGACGTCAACGAGTACGGCGGGAAGAAGGAAGGCGTGAAGCAGGCGATGAATCGCCGGCTCTTCATGCAGCTCCTCGTCTTCCGTCTGCCCGCGTCTAGCGAACCGGTGAGCGGCGGACCGAAGAGCGCGCCCGACGTGGTGGGCGCCGAGCTGGTGAACCTGCTGAAGACCCGCAAGATCCCCGGCGTCGTCTACGCCGACACGATGGACCCGCGCAGCCTCGCGCTCCTCTCGTGGAGCGAGGACCCCGCGCACTTCATCCGAAACGTGCGGCCGCTTTTCGCCGAGGAGCCGCTGAACCGCGTCACGCTGCGCGACGACTACGCGATGCTCGGCCGCTCGTACTCCACCGGTCACGAGCCCGAGCTCGAGTGGTCGCTGCTGAAGCGCCCCATCGAGAACGCCACGAACGAGGGCACGCGCTGGCACATCTGGTACCCGCTCCGGCGCAAGGGCGAGTTCGCGAAGCTCGAGCCGATCGACCAGAGCCACATCCTGCGCGAGCACGCGGCGCTCGGCATCGCGTACGGGCAGCAGGAGCTCGCGACCGACATCCGGCTCGCGTGCCACGGCATCGACGCGGGCGACAACGAGTTCGTGATCGGCATCATGGGCAAGGATCTCCATCCGGTGTCCCACCTCGTGCAGTCGATGCGGAAGACGCGCCAGACGAGCGAGTTCATCGAGAAGATGGGCCCGTTCTTCGTGGGCTACGTGCTCGGCTCCAGCAGCGGCGAGTAGAGTGAAGCGCAGGTACGCGGAGAAGGGCCCGCCGATCCGCCCGGAGGTCGTGGCCGACGGCGCGGTCTACGATCCGAAGCACCAGACGTGGGGCGATGGGCTGCTCGTCGACCGCAAGCGCAGCGGCCCGTGGACGTTCCACTACTCGGATGGAACGCTCGCCGGCAACGCGATCTACGAAAAGGGGCTGCTCGAAGGGTCCGCGGAGTGGTTCCACCGCAGCGGTGATCTCCGCGAGCGCGTCTCCTACGTCGGCGGCAAGGTGCACGGCAAACAGGTCTTCCAGCGCACGAAGAAGGGCAAGGCCTCCGAGCTCCCTTGGTTCGAGAAGCTCGGCAAGGACGTCTGGCGCTACGAGGTGGCGCGCGCGCACGGTGACGGCGAGGCTCGGCACTTCACCTTCTACAACCGGAACGGCGTCGACGCGCAGGTGCCCACCGACGCGGACGGTCGTTCGATCGGCCTCGGCGATCATCTGGCCAAGGTCGAGCCGCAGACCATCCTCATGCTCGTCGAGGAGTGCTTCATCGACGACGAGGATCAGGAGGTCCACGCGGGCTCCGTGTCGCGCCTTGCGCGCGGCGCGAGCACGGGCAAGGGGAGGTACATCTACGTGGGCATGGAGATGGACGACCTCGCGCGGCTCCGCTTCGCCTACGACGACGGCTCCGACCCGGACGACTTCTTCGTCGACACGAACGAGCTCTCGCGCGCGTTCACGCTGGCCGCCGACTACTACCTCACGTCCCTGGCGCTCACCGCAAGCAACAAGAAGAAGAAGGCTTGACGTCGTGGCATGGTGGAGCGGCTGGCTCGCGACGATCGCGATCGTGATCGCCGCCGCGATCCCGCTCGGCATGCGCCTGCGCATCGGCAAGCGCCCCGCGCCGACCTCGGGCGCCATCCGCACGCACGTGATCCTGGGCTTCGTGACCTCGGCGTTCGCGTTCGCGCACACGCTGCTCGTCGTGCCGGCGCTGGGGTCTCCCGCGGCGACCGGCGGCGGCATGATCGCGATCGCGCCGGCGGGTCTCGCGTTCGTGCTGCTCGTGGCCCACGCTGGCCTCGGGCTCCAGCTGCGCGACGAGAAGCTGAAGCAGCGCGCGAAGACGCGCCGCTCGCACGCGACCACCGCGATCGCGATCGCGGTCGCGGTGGCGATCCACGTGGTGATGCTCGAGCGCTCGCGCTAGCGCCGGGCCGCGATCGTGACGCAGCAGGACCCGGCGCGAACCGCTATGCTTGGCAGAGGCATGCCTCGACCGAACCATCGGCGCCCTGCGCTACGCATCGGGTGGGTGGCCCTTCCCATCTCGCTGCTGCTGACCACGTACGCCTGTCGCGCGCCGACCGAGATGACGGTGCGGATCACCACCGAGGTTCCGTGCAGCGCGCTGCGCGGGGTGGGCATCGTCGTGGCGCCGGACTCCTTCGCCGCGGAGGAGCGCGCGCGCGCAAAGTACTTCGCCGCCGAGACCAACCATTGTGACTCCGAGGCGATCGTCGGGACGCTCGTCCTCACGCCGGGCTCGGATTCGCTCGCGGTGATCGTGGTGGCGGGCATCGATCGTCCGTCGAGCGCGTGCCAGCCGCCGGACTACGCGGGGTGTGTGGTCGCGCGCCGCCGGCTCGCGTTCGTCGAGCACACGTCGCTCGACGTGCCCGTAGTCATCACGCGCGACTGCCTCGATGTCCCGTGCGACACGCAGACGAGCTGCGTGCACGGCAACTGCAAGAGCTCCGAGACCTCGTGCGACGGCGACTCCTGTACGCAGGTCGCGTCCCGCGCCGATGGCGGCCCGGGCGACGAAGCAAGCGCGGACACCGGCGCCGATACGGCCCCTGCGGAAGGTGGAGCCGACGCCGATGCCGATGCCGATGCCGATGCGGGCGCTGCGACTGACGCGCGAGAGGGCGGCACCTACGATGGCAGCGGCTTCATGTGCATCAGCAGCCCGGGCTGCGCGGGGCAGAGCGTTCCGTGCTCCTGCGGAGGCGAGGTACGCCTCACGTCGAACGGGCGGCTCACGTCGATGCAGCTGACCTGCTCGGCGGCCGATCCGACCTGCACGTGCTCGATCGAAGGGACGTTCGTGAAGTCGGTCGCGAAACCCGGCATCTGCCAGAGCGGGACGTACGGCGGCTGCTGCTCGCCCTAGACTTCTAGAAGAAGCGGCCGCCCTGGAGCGTGGGGTCGGCGAGCTGGTTGTCGCCGAACGTCGGCCGATGCCCGCGGCTCAGCGCGACGAGCTGGGCGTCGAGGATGGCCGCCATCACGTCCGCGCCCGCGGCGTTATGCTTCGTCGCGAGCTCGGAGGGCCAGTGCACGAACACGCGCGGCGTCTTCGAGAAGTCGGTCTTCATCTCGACCTTCACCTCGTTGACCTGGTTACGGAGCCTGGGGCTGGCGCGGAGGAGTCGGACCGAGGCCCTCGGGTGGGCCATCAGGTAGCTCGTGACGTACGTGACGTTGTTGCAGAGGTACGTGTTGCTACTGCGCGGGAATCCCGCGAGCTTCACGCCGTCCAGCAGGTCGCCGAAGCGCGTGCCCTGGTCGAGGTCGTCGGCGTGCGCGGCGACGCGCGCGCGGGCCGCGACCTCGACGGCGCTCCACGAGAGGAGGTTCGGGCGCGCGTCCTCGCCGACGTCGACGATCTTCGCGAAGCTGTCGTTGGGGCCGACGGCGGGTCGGAGCTGGTTCGAGCCGTCGTCGAGGGCGTCGGCGCGGTTCGTCGCGCCGAGCTCGAGCCAGATCGGCTGCCGGCTGCCGGCGACGCCGTTCATCATCACGAACGACGGCTGGAAGGCTTCCATCTCCTTCGCGATGAGGATCGAGGCGAGGTCCCAGTAGACCGGGAGGATCATCGCGCAGACGTCGACGAGCCCGGACTGCGGGAGGTCGAGAGTGGCCTGCACGACGTTCAGCTGGGGCCCGGGCGGATCGACGGTGCCGGCGGGCGGTGACTCGGTCTGCGGGTAGACCGAGCCCGGTACGAGCTTGCTGATGATGCGGCCCGTGGCGTTGTCGTTGACTTTCATGAACCGACCGAAGCCGGTGACCATCACGCGCGGGCGACCGCTGCTGCTGCTCGCGCACTTCGGGACGTAGCCGGTCGCGAAGGCGACGTTCGCGTCGTACTGGCGGCGCGCGGCAGGCGTTCGGGTGTCCACCTTGACCTCGTTGTCACTGTCGCCGGTTGGCTCGTCGGCCGGCTCGTCGGCGCATGCGGCGACGGCCATCGACGCGACCCCGAGGAAGGCAAAGAGGAGCTTGCGGGCGACCATCGGCCAGTGACCTGCAAGAGGTGCGCCCAATGTAGGCAAACGTATTCGATCGTAAAAATCACGACAAAAACGGACATCCAGATCTAACCAAGGTCGTTTGGGCCTCCCTCCGGCGCCGATCATGGATCCCTGATGATTCACTGGCCGCGCCGCGATCGGGTGCCAGCGCGTGCGTCGCCGTGGTGCCGGGCGCGTGCACCTCGGGTCACGTGGGGGATGCTTCGAAGTACTCCAGCGGCAGCGGCAGCGGCATCGGCGTCGCTTGCTGCTTGCCCTGACGTGCGAGAACGCTCGATATGCCGTTAGGCGCGGCGTGCGCGGCGTCGGGCGCCCACGGCCACGACGCCGGCCAGCGCGAGCAGCGCGCCGGCGGAGCCTGCGCCGCTCCGCCCGGGAACGTCGCAGCCGCACGCCTTCTTCGGCACCTCGGTCGGGGCGGTCGGGGCGGTCGGGGCGGTCGTCGCGCTCGACGTCGGGCTCCCGCCGGTGAGTCCGGCCTTGTCCGCCTGACCGAGCGTGATGCAGCGGCTCTTCTCCGAGCACGTCGTGTTCTGCGGGCAGGCCTTGTTCAGACCGCAGCGCTGGCGGACGAGCAGGCGGGCGCCACCGGCGTCACTGCCTCCCGCGTCGACGGCGCCGATCTCGACGCACAGCGGGACAGGCCGACAGAGCGAGCCTTTGGGGCACGCGAGGTCGCTGTCGCAGACGCTCGGCTCGCACCACGTGAAGTCGCCCTCTCTGCGCTCGGTCGAGCCGAGCGGGCAGGTGTCATCCGCGCGCGCGACGTTCGCGCTGGCGGTGAGGGCCGTCACGGTGAGCAGGGCCAGCGCGGTACGCAGCGACGACATGCGCGCATCCTATGCGGCCTCGCGAGCGCGGTACAGATGACCGCGTCACGTCTCGACGCTCGAGCGGTACGAGATCAGTTCGCGGGACCGGAGGCCTTTGGCCTGGCGCCGAAGATCTCGTCCCAGCCTTCGCGGTACGCGTCCGTCGCGACCTTCGCGGGCCCCTTGTGGCCGAGCTGCGCGAGGGACGCCTGCGGCGCGGACGACGCCGAGCCCGAGGGCACGTAGCTGTCCATCACGTCGCAGATGTGCGGATTCGATCCGCGCGGCTTGAGGGTGACGATCTCGCCCGTGATGGGGCGACCCTCCTGGAGCGCGCGGAGCTCGCCAGCCTCGATGCGCTCGTCACGTGCGCGCAGCACGTGGACGCCTGCGCCGTCCGCGGTGGGCGGGCCGAGAAGCACGACGTCGGTGGCGGGCGCCACCGCGACGGCCGCCGCTGCCACGAGTGACTTGCTCCGCGGCGGCGCGTCCGACATCCTGCTTGTATACCGCGCCGGAGCGCCGAGCGCCCGCCGACGATCAGGGGATGTGAAAGCACATGGGATCGTGCGGATCGATGCATGGGCCTTCCTTGGGGAGCGGTTTCCTCGGTACCGGAGCCCCTCCGCCCCCACGCGGACCGGCGGTGGTCGTGGGCGGGGCCTTCGCCGCGTCGGCCGCGGCGGCGAGCTGCGCGCGTGCCGCCTCCAGCTGCTTCGTGAGCGTCGCGATCCGGGCGCTCTGCTCGTCGACACGTTGTTCGAGCGTGCTCGCCAGGCTCTGCGCTGCCGCGGCGGTCGTGTCGAGCTCGGCGATCCGCCGGTCGGCGGCGGGCTTCGCCGCGCCGAAGAAGAAGAGGAGGAAGGCCGCGAGGGCGAGCGCCACGCCGCCGAGGCCGCTGCCCACGAGCGCGCCCAGGCCAGGCTTCTTCTGCCCCTCGAGCCGCATGCGCTGGAGCTCGCGCTCGTGGCTGCGCTCGCGTTCCGACTCCTCCGCGCGGGTGCGGGCCTCGACGGTGATGCGCGTCTGCTCGACGGCCGCGCGCTGGATGGACTCGAGGCGTGCCTCTTCCTCACGCTGGGCGCGGCGCGCGCGTTCGCGCGCCGCGCTCGCGGCTTGCTCGCGGGCGGCGAGCTCCGCGCGCTCCTTCCCCTCGGCGGCCTCGCGCGCCTCCTTCGCGGATCGCTCGCGCGCTTCGTGGGCCTGCTTCTCCTGGTCGATGCGCTCGTGTTCGAGCTTCATCAGCTCCTTGAGGGAGAAGCTCACGCTCTCGTCACGTCGTTCGGGACCACCCGTCATTGCCGGACCTCGTGCTCTCCGACACGGGCCCGTGCAGCGGCTTGGGCGCTCCGACGGGAATCTTCAGCGATAGGGGAATTCCGGCCGGTGCCGGACGCAAGCGTCCCCGTTGCGCCGTCGCTGCCGAGCCAGACATCGGTGCGCTCGTCGAGGATGACGAGGTGGGCGAGCGACTCACGCGCCTCGTCGGCGGCGTTGCTCCCAGGATGAAGATCTCGATCATGCCCCCGGGCGAACCCGGGTGCGAAGCATGACACCGCTCTTGCTCAGTGGCTCAAAGCTTCGCAGCCGCAGCCGCAGGCGTTCTGGAACTGGCGCTTGTCGCTCGTGCAGTTGTACCGGATGGTGAGGCACGTCGCGGGGGTGCCCACGTAGTTGCGCCAGGGCTCGTTCTCGGGATCGCAGACGCACGCCTTCTTGGTGCAGCCGACGCTACCGCTGCCGCTGCAGGTGCACGTGTTGCACTCGTCCGACGCGGGGAAGGTGTCGCCCGGCTTGTAGCTCTGGCCATCGTACGTGCAGGCGACGACGGCGGTGTCGATGGTGAGCTTCACCGTGAACGTCGCATCGAGGAGGTCGTAGTCGCGAAAGACGATGCGGTAGGCCTTCGACGGCGTGCCGGCGGGAACCTTGTAGACGACCTTGGAGTCCCTGGTGCTGGAGGAGGCGTCGTCGTTCGCGGCGAGCGCATCGTACGAGGTGGTCGTGATCCAGCCCATCGCGTCGCCCTCGGCGGACTTCACGTCGACGGTGATCTGCTCGCCGCCCTTGGCGCTGAACCCGAACGCGCGGTACTTCGGCGGGTTGTAATAGTAATTCGTCTTCGTCTCGCCGTTGGCGATCTGCCCGACGTAGCGGGGTCCGGCGAGCCGGAGCTCGCTCTCGTAGCTGTCGACGCTGTCCTTCTCGGCGGGGGCTGGGCTCGACGAGGAGCAGCCAGCGACGGCGACGAGGCCAGAGAAGACCGAGAGAACGGCAGCGAGCTTCGAGACGCGAAACGACATGAAATTCGACCCTCCACACCAGACCGCCGCGTTCCACCCCGGTTTCCCGCCCGGCGCGCCGAGCGGACCTCGACCGGAACATGCGACGGCGCGGTCTAGCTCTGGAACCGTGTATGGTCAAGGACGATACCGACGGATATTTGAACTTCGCTGCCGCCGGGACGACGGACGGACATTCTCTGTCCAGGGTGTACTGCAAGTGGCTGGATTTGCTTCCATAGTTTTCCACAGCAAGGAACCACGCATGCGAGCCTCGAGAGCCCTGATCGCGGTTGTGCTGACCTTGACGGTCGGTTGCGGGGAGGCCGCGGTGCAGCCGTCGGCGACGCCCGGGAGCGCGAGCTCCGGCGCGCCCCGGACGCCGCCGGTCGCCGCCGACCCGGCGACGGCCGACCCGTTTGCCGTGCCGGCGGGGCCGCGCGACGACCTGACCCCGATCGCGCCCGCGCCGCTGCGCCTCGAGGCGTGGGAGGCGGCGATCAAGGCCAAGGGCGTCGCCCCGCCGCCGGCCGCGTGCGCAGCGTTCGCGAAGCGCGCGCCGGTCAGCCCCGCGCCTGCCGATCTCGCGGGGGCCTTCGCCACCGCAGGCCTCAGGGGTGATCTCGCCGCCCAGGTCGACGCGCGCCTCCTCGCCCTCGAGCCGACCTTCGACAAGAAGGAGCCCGGGCTCGTGCGCGCGCTCCGCGCCGACGTCCTCGTCGCTCCTTGCGCCGACGTCATCGTCGATCCGTACCTCGCCGCCCACCGAACGCTCGTCAGCCGCGCGTCCCACGTGCTCGTCGGACTGTCGCTCGCCGCGAAGCTCGAACGAACGGGGGCGGGCCGTCCCGCGCTCGGCGCCACCGCGGACAAGGCGCAGGTGAAGGCCTTCGTCAACGGTCCGCTCAAGGCGTGGATGATCGAGCAGTCGACCGCCATCGAGACGCTCGCGTCCGGCGCCGCGGGGCTCTCCGGCTACGGCCGGGGCGTCGCTGCGCTCGCCGCGGGCAATGCCGATCTCCGGCTCGTCACCGTGATCCGCGAGGCGCCGACGCCGGCGTCCTGGGATCCGGAGCTCAAGGCCGTCTACCAGGCTGCGCTCGACGAGGCGCTCGAGCCGCGCAAGAACCGTGGACGCGACGCAGCGCTGGTGGGGCTCGCGGACCTCGGTCAAGCCGGCGCGCTCCTCGAGACGCGCGTGATCAACGCGCACCTCGCCCTGAGCTCGCTGTACGGCGGACGGCGTATCAGCGCGCTCGCCCCGCTCATGGCGCCTTCGCCGCCCGCGTGGATGACCGACGCACCGGTGGCGACGATGCTCGAGAGCGTCGGGCCCTTCTGGACGGACGTGTTCGGGCTGGGCACGCAGGCGCCGTCGTCGATCGGTCGCGGGACCGCGCTCTCGCTCCGCTCCTTCTTCGCGTCGGAGCCGGCGGACAAGAGCGATCCCAAGCTCCTCCAGGTTCGATCGATCTACGCGCTCACGCGCTTCCGCCTCGGGCAGGTCTACTGGCGGCGCGTCGACTTCGTGGAGGCCGCGCAGGCGGCAAAGCAGGGGAAGACGCCGGAGGATCGACTGGTCCTCGCGCTATCGATCGCCCTCGCGCAGGGGCCGAACGGCGCCGCGGAGATGATGCGTGCATCGTCCGCGGCGGCGCTGAACCTGAATCACACCGAGGCGCTCGATGCGCTCGTCGCCGAGGGCAGCCCCCTCGCGGGGTGGGCCGCGTTCGACGCTGCGTACCTCCGCTTCCTCTCGCCCCCCGCGACCTCCGAGGCGGGGCCCTACTACCGCGACGTCGCGGTACGCTTCCGCAAGGCCGCGACGCTGCTCGAGGAACCGGCGCGCAAGCAGCAGGCCATCCAGCGCGCCGAGGAGGCAGAGGCCATCGTCACCGCCATCGATCAGAAGCCGCCGACGCCCTGACGGAATCGAGCGCGCCGTTCGGGCGTAGGGACCGGGACGCGGCCGCGTCGACGTCTCGTGCTCCTCCTCGCGGGGGCGCTCGTGCTCGCCGTCCTCGTGGTGAACCGCGCGGTGGTGAACGGCGGCAGCGGCGGGCGGGTCCAAGGGCCGCTCGACGGCGCGCTCGTCCTCGGCGCCGGCTGCGCGAGGACGGGACGCCTTCCGACGTACTCCGCGATCGGCTCGACGAGTCGCTCGCCCTGTACCGCGCCGGCCGCGTGCGTCGCATCCTCGTGAGCGGCGATCACCAGACGCCCCGCTACGACGAGCCGAACGCTCATCGTGGTCACGCAGCGCTTCCATCTCGCGCGCGCCGTGTGGTGCGCCCGCGCGCGCGAGGTGGTGCCGCGTGACGTCGGGCTGACTACGCGCGCATCGCCTCGATGGGGCTGATGCGGGCGGCGCGGATGGCGGGCAGGAAGCCGCCGAAGATGCCCATGACGGCCGCGAGCAGGATCGACCGGAGGATGATCTCGGGCGTCGGCTCGAAGGCGAACACGATCTCCGCCCAGGTCCCGGCGTTGAGCATCGTGATCTTCACGAACTTGAGGCACAGGGCGGCGATCGCCCCGACGCCGCCGCCGATGAGGGAGAGCACCACCGACTCCAGCAGGAAGGACACCAGGATGCCGCGCCGCGAGAAGCCGAGCGCGCGCAGTGTCCCGATCTCGCGCTGGCGGTTCGCGACCTGCGCATTCATGGTGATCGTCGCGCCGATCATCGCGCCGAGCCCGAAGAGCACCGCGATCATCGTCCCCATGATGGTGAGGAACGTGGCCGTCGCCTCGGACTGCTTCTCGTAGTAGTCGGCCTCGCGCTGTGCGCTCAGCCCGAGCTGTCGGTTCTGCTCGATGAGCGCCTTGAAGGCGTCGAACTTCGAGGCCGCGTCGAGCCGGACCCGGATGCTCGAGACGTTGCCCTCGCGACCGAACGCGGTGCGCACGCTGTTGATGTCGGCCCACACCTCGGACTCGAACGAGGAGCCGTCGTCCGCGAAGACGCCGACCACCTTCACGGGGCGGTTCTTCTTCAGCTCGAAGGACTGCCCGATGCCGAGGCCTTTGAAGCGGCTGGTGATGCCGGCGCCCACCACCACCTCGTCGGTGCCGGGCTTCGCGGCGCGACCCTCGGTGATCTTCACGGTGCGGCGGAAGTCGAAAGCGCGCTCGGTGACGCCGCGCACCGTGACGTTCGACACGCCGCTGGTGCCGAGCTTGTCGAGGAGGATGACGACCAGCACCTCGCCGACGCCCGGGGGCTCCTTCGACGCGCCGACCTGCTGGGCCTGCGCGAGCACCAGGTTGACCTGTTGCTCCTCGATGCCGCTCTCCATCTCGGAGCTCGAGCCCTTGCGCAAGACGATGGCATTCTCGGGGCTTGCCGAGCGCCCGAGCGTCTTCTTGATGCCGTTGCCGAGCATCTGCGCGGACGCGAACACGAAGACGACGAGCGCGAGACCGAAGGCGGCGGCGACGGTGGTGGTCTTGCGGACGATGAGGTTCCGCACGTTGTACTTGATGGGAATCATCAGCCGATCCTCCGCAGCGCATCGGTGACGGAGATCCGGCCTGCCTGGATGGCGGGGATGAGCGCCGCGGTCGTCGAGAGGACGATCGCGATCACCACCGCGGCCACGGCGACGCCCGGCTCCACGCGGAAGTACGGGAACCAGGCGCCCATGTTCTCCTCGATCACCCGGCCCATCACGTTGTTGACGAACGGGTAGGCGATCCCGATGCCGACCACGCCTGCGACGACGCCCAGCGCCGTCGCCTCGCCGAGGACGAAGACCCGGATGTGCGAGGGCAGGAAGCCGATGGCCCGGAGGACGGCGTACTCGCGTGTGCGCTCGCGCACGCCCATGGCGATGGTGTTGCCCAGGATCATCAGCATGATGAGGAGGATGATGACCGACACGATGTCGAGCACCGTCAGGATCGCTCCGAACATCGCCATGAACGAGAGCTGCATGTTGCGCTCGCTCATGGTGACGGTCTGGGTGTCTCGCTCGTCGAAGATGCGGTCGATCTTCGCCGAGATGTCGGCGCTCTGCGTGGGGTCCTCCACGCGGGTCATGACCCAGCCGATGGTGTCCCGCCGCGCCTCGGGGATGGAGTCGTTCAGGTACGACCAGTGGAAGATGAACTGCGAGCGGTCGAGGGACTTCCGTGCGGCGGTGTAGATGCCGTCGATCTGGAACTCCCAGTCGCCGGGGTAGATGCTGCCTCGCAGCGTGTACTTGTCGCCGACCTTGAGGCCGAGCTTCTTGGCGAGCACGTCACCGATGATCGCGCCCCGCTTGTCGGCCAGCCAGGCGGCCTTCTCCGGCTCGGCGAGGACCAGCTCATCCATCACGGGCAGGAAGCTCGGGCCGTCGACGGCGAGCGTGGCGAAGAACTCGTCGGGCTTCTTGGGATCCTTGCCGCCGAACCAGTTCGCCCACGTCGCCTGCTTCACGCCGGGGACGCCGCGCACGTCGTCGATGTACTTCTTCGGCAGCTGCTGGATGAAGGAGACCTTGTGGCGCGTGCCCAGGCGGTCCTTCGCGGCGTACTCGGCGCCGACCTCCCACGAGGAGAGGACGGTGCGCAGCATCACGAACGCGATCAGCGCCACTGCCGAGCCGAGCACGGTGAGGATGGTGCGCAGCCAGTTGCGCGTCAGGTTGCGCGCGGCGATGCGGAAGAGGCCGATCATTCGAGGCGGCCCTTGTTGAGATGACGCGTCACGGTCGCGCGCTCGGCGGCGGCGGGATCATGCGTGACCATGAGGATGGTCTTCTTCAGCTCCTGGTTCAGCTTCGAGAGGAGCGTGAGGATGGCGTCGGCGGCCTTCCGATCGAGGTCGCCGGTCGGCTCGTCGGCGACGATGATGGTCGGGTCGTTGACGATGGCGCGCGCGATCGCCACGCGCTGCTCCTGTCCGCCGGAGAGCTGCCGCGGGTAGTGGCTCATGCGGTCGTCGAGGCCGACGACGCGGAGCGCGGTCTGCGCGCGCGACCGCCGCTCGGACGAGGAGAGCTTCGTGAGGAGCAGCGGCAGCTCCACGTTCTCGAGCGCGGTGAGCACCGGCATCAGGTTGTACTGCTGGAAGATGAAGCCGATGTGCCGCGACCGGAAGCGCGCGAGATCGCTGTCGCTCATCGTGCCGAGATCGTTGCCGGCGATCTTCGCGGTGCCGCTGGTGGGCCGATCGAGCCCGGCGATCAGGTTGAGGAGCGTCGACTTGCCCGAGCCCGAGGGGCCCATCAGCGCCTCGAAGGCGCCCTCGTGCACGTCGAGCGTCAGCCCGTCGAGCACGGTGAGCGGTTCCTTGCCCCGCACGAAGGTCTTCGTGACGTTCTTCAGCTCGATGATGGTCTTGCCGCCCACGTCGCGGTAGGGACCGCTGTTCGGTCCTGCGCTCTCGAGGGCGTTCTGGCTTTCGGGTGTGCTCACTTGTCCGTCTCCTTGATGCGCTGGCCTTCGGCGGTGTCCGCCGTCGGCTTCGCTACGACCTTCACTCCCGGCGCGGGTCCGTCGAGCAGCTCGACGGCGCTACCGCCGACCGGGCCGCCGACCTTGACCGGAAATACGTGTAGTTTCCCCGAATCGACGACGAACACCACCTTCTGACCGTTGCGGTCGACCACCGCGTCGTTCGCGACCACGCGTTTGGACGCTTCCTTGAGCGCGGCGTCGGTGATCGCCTTCGAGAGGAAGCTGACGCGCGCGCTCATCTCGGGGAGCACGTTCTCCATGGGGTCGGTGAACTTCACCTTCACCACCACGGTCGCCTTGGCGCGGTTCACGCGCAGCCCGAGCTCGCTCGCGATGCCGCGGTAGCGGCGGTTCGGGTAGGCATCGAGGACGATCTCGGCGGGGCCGCCGATCTTGATCTGGTGGAGGCGGGTCTCCGGGACGTCGGTCTCGACGACGAGGCTGTCGAAATCGACGATCTCCGCCACCAGGCCGATGTTGCCGATCCCGCCCACGAACTCGCCGACGGTCGCGGGCTTGGTAACGATGCGCCCGCCGATGGGCGCGATGATGACGCGGTCCTTGAGGCCCACGCCGAACGTGCCCACGTCGGCCTGGGCAGAGCGCGCCTCGGCCTCGGCCGCCTTCACGCCCTCCTTGAGCGCGGCCTCGCGCGCCACGAGGTTGTCGAGGTTCGCCTTGCCGACCGCGCCGCTCGCGACGAGCGCGCGCTCTCGCTCCACCTGCTGCGTGATCTCGGCGAGGTTCGCGCGCGCGGTGCCGGTGCGGGCGCTCGCGACGCCGACCTTGGACGACGCGGCGACGATCTGGCTGCGCTGGTCCTCGTCCTCGAGCTGGGCGAGGACCTGGCCCTCCTTCACCGTCTCGCCCTCGGCCACGAGGACCTTGAAGAGGCGGCCGGGCAGCTTCGACCCGACCTTCGAGGTGCGTTGTGGGATCACGTAGCCCGTGGCCGTGACCGTGACCTCCGCCTGCGACGGAGAGATGAGCGCCACCTCGGTGGTCCTGACCTCCTGCTTCATGATCGTGCCTTCGAGCTTCAGCCACCCGAAGTAGCCGACCGCGGCGAGGCCGCCGATGACGAGCAACGGCACGATCGCGCGTCGCAAGGGCGACGGCGGCCTGGGCGCATCGCGATTGATCCGGAGGGACGCTAGATCGGAGGAGAGCTGGTCGGTCACGGCAAAGGGAGTTTTAGCACGTTGGCAACGGAGCGAAACCCGCAGCGGGACCCCGGAACGCCTTGATCTTCGTGGCGGCCGGGTGACAATGGCGGCCTGATGAACGACTCCGCCGACGTCTCCGACCTGCCGCGCGCGGTGTCGATGTTCGACGCGGAGCGTCGGCTGAACTGGCTGCGCCTCGCGGTGACCGCGACGGGGACGCTCGTTCTCCTTTTTCTCCCGTCGTCGCTGGTGCTCTTCCCGATCGTCGCCTGGACGCTTGTCGGGACCGGGTGGGTCTACGCGGTCCTGGGCATCCTCTTCGAGCCGTGGCGGCGCCTGCCGATCCTGCTGTCGCCCCATTTTGCGACCGCGCTCGACGCGAGCCTCACGCTGCTGTGGGTGCTCTCGACGGGCGGCGTCGAATCGCCGTGGTTCGTCGCGATCTACGGGTCGATCATCGCGATCTCGCTTCGCCAGCGACCGCGGCAGACCATGATCGCGGCGGCGTTCCTGGGCGCGTGCTACGTCGCGATGGCGCTGGCCCTGCGGCAGCTCGCAGGGCGCGAGATCGACGTCGCCGTCCGCAGCCTCTTCATGCTGTTCGTCGGCGGTGGCGCGGCGATCGTCGCGCATGCGCGCGCCGAGCGGCTCACCTCGCGCGCCAAGCTCCTCGAGCTCACCCAGGAGATCGGCCGCATCGGGACCTGGGAGTGGTCGGTACGCGACGGATCGCTCACCTGGTCGGAGGAGCTGCAGCGCATCTTCGGCGTCCCGACCTCGTTCGTTCCCACCTTCGAGAAGTTCATCGGCGCGGTCCACCCCGACGACCGCGCGCGCACCGCGGAGACCATCCAGCAGGCGCTCGCGAACCGCACGCCGTTCCGCTTCGACCATCGCATCGTCGCGTCCGACGGGACGTTGCGATCGCTGCACTGCCGCGGCGTCGTGGTGGTCGCGCGCGACGGCACCGTGACCGAGCTGCTGGGCTCGAGCCAGGACGTGACCGAGCGGCGGCAGATGGAGGATCAGCTCCAGCTCACGGGCAAGCTCGCGTCGCTCGGGACGCTCGCGAGCGGCGTCGCGCACGAGATCAACAACCCGCTCGCCTATGTCGCGAGCAACCTCGAGCTCCTCGATCGGCAGCTCGTCGACCTCGAAGGCAAGCTCGACGGCGGAAGCACGAAGCCGCTCCAGGACGCCGTCGCCGCGGCGCGCCACGGCGCGGCGCGGATGCGCGACATCGTGCGCGGGCTGAAGACGTTCTCGCGCATCGACCAGGACGGCAAGACCGCGGTCGATCTCGCGCGCGTCGCCGACCTGGCGATCGAGGTCGCCTCGCACCAGATCGGCCAGCGGGCGCGGCTCGTGCGCGACTACGCGAAGGCGCCGCGCGTACCCGGCAACGAGTCTCGCCTCTCGCAGGTCTTCATGAACCTGCTCGTGAATGCGGCGCAGGCCATCGCGCCGGGCGCGGCGGCGGACAACGAGATCCGCGTGCGCATCTTCACGGACGAGGCGGGGCGCGCGCGCGTCGAGGTCTCGGACACGGGCTCGGGCATCGAGCCCGAGCACCTGGGGCGCATCTTCGATCCGTTCTACACGACGAACCCGACCGGGGAGGGGACGGGCCTCGGGCTCTCCATCTGTCACGGCATCGTCAAGGAGCTCGGCGGCGACATCGAGGTGACGAGCACGAGCCGCAAGGGCACGACGTTCGCGCTGTCGCTCCCCGCCGTGGACGCGAGCGAGGCGGAGCTGCGCCCCGCGAGCGAGCCGAAGCAGCGCGCCGTGACGACGCGGAAGAGGATCTGCGTCGTCGACGACGAGGCCCGGTACGCCGAGTCGCTCCGGATGTTGCTCGGCTACGATCACGACGTGGCGCTCGCGCCGAGCGCCGAGCGCGCGCTCGAGCTGCTGTCCGGCGGACAGGCGTTCGACGTGATCGTGTGCGACCTGATGATGCCCGGCAAGACCGGGATGGACCTGCACGACGAGCTGACCGCGCCCTCGCGCGAACGGATGATCTTCCTGACGGGCGGGGCCACCACCGAGCGCGCCCGGGAGTTCCTCGCGCGCCCGGACATCCGGTATCTCGAGAAGCCGGTGGAGCTGCCGATCCTGGAGGCGATGATCGAGGAGGTCACCACGCTCGCCAGCGCGGGTAGGATGGGCGCGTGAAGCGCATCGCTGGTCTGGTCGTTCTCGCGGTCTCTCTTCTCGCGGCGTGTGGTGAAGCGAAGCCGGTCGTGGCGCCGCTGGCGCCGAAGGGACCGAGCGTGTCGAGCGTCGACACGTATTTTCCGCTCGAGGAGGGGCGCCTCTACCACTACGTGACGACCGAGAACGGTGACACGGGCATGCTCGTGGCGCGCGTGCATCGGACGGATCCGGCGCACGGCGAGCTGCGGCTCTCGAACGCGACGAAGCGCTTCGTCTACACGCCGGAGGGCGTCGCGTACGTCGGCGGCGCGTTCATCCTCAAGGCGCCCCTCGACGTCGGCGCGACGTGGCCGGGTGAGCACGGTGGCAGCACGAAGGTGACGCGAACCGATGCTTCGCCGAAGGTGCAAGCAGGCAGCTACTCGGGCTGCGTCGAGACGGTGGAGGAGGGCGGCCGCCCGACGGGCTCGAAGTACGTGACGACATACTGCCCGGGCGTGGGCATGGTGCTGCTCGAGATCGCGGTGACGGGCGGTGAGGCGCGGGCGGAGCTGAAGAGCTACGGGGCCCCGGTGAAGATCGAGTGACGCGATGACCCAACGCCCCTTCGACGCCCCGGCAGCCCTCGCGCGTGTTCGCGAGATCTTCGCGGCTGCGCCGTACATGACCGCGCTCGGCGTGGCGCTCGTGAACGTCGGCGAAGGGCGATGCGAGACCGCCCTCACGGTGCGGGCCGACCACGCGCAGCAGAACGGCTTCGTGCACGCGGGCGTGACCGCGGCGATGGCCGACCACACGGCGGGCGGCGCGGCGGCCACGCTCGCGCCGGAGAAGCACGGCGTGCTCACCACCGAGTATTCGATCCATCTCCTGCGCCCCGCGCGCGGAAGCGAGCTCCGCTGCGTGGCGCGGGTGCTGCGTTCCGGGCGCACGCTGTCGGTGGTGGAGTCGGAGGTGTTCGCCGACGGCCTCCTCGTCGCGAAGCTCACCGCGACCCTCGCCATCGTCGCGTCGTGACATGACCTCGCGGAGGTCGTGACCCGTCGGGACCCGCGCACTACAGTGCTCGGCGATGTCCGATCTCGACGCTCTTCTCCAGCGCTACGCCGACGACTTCAACGCCAGCGGGCTACTCGCCGCCTTCGGTGCGCGTCTCTCCTTCGCGCCCGGCGCCGCGAAGTCGATCGTGAGCGTCGACGAGGTCCGGCCCGCCATGCGCGGCGGGCTCGGCACCGCTGCCATCAACGGCGGGGTGCTGGCGGCGCTCTTCGACGTCGCGCTCGGGACCGCCGCTTCGCTGCTCGACCCCCTGCGCGCCACCGCCACCGTCCAGCTATCCATGCG
Organism: Polyangiaceae bacterium; assembly: GCA_043732195.1. Taxonomy (GTDB): domain Bacteria; phylum Myxococcota_A; class Polyangia; order Polyangiales; family Polyangiaceae; genus Labilithrix. Next base: position 19,333 of record JAYTHX010000521.1, on the reverse strand, counting down.
CTTCGAGCGGCCCTGCACCGGCGACCACTTCTGCTGCGAAGGCTGGGTCGAGCAGGGCGGCAAGTCCCTCGTCTTCACCGCCGCGCACATCCTCGATGCCGCCGGCGAGATCTGCGCGCGCGCCGAGGGGTTGGTGCGCGTCAGCCAGAAGCCGTGGGCGAAGGGCGCGAGCCCCGGCTCCGCACTCGAGCCCTGACGCGCGGAGCGCCTCAGTTCCGCGCCGCCTCCGCCTCGCCGATCACGTCGCCCATGAAATGGACCAGCGACCACTGATCACCGAGCGAAGGCTCCTTCAGCTCCACGTGCTCGATGGCCGCGCTCACTAGCACCATCCGCAGCGAGGCCGCCGGCACGTCCTGCGCGAGCCACAGCGCCTCGGTCGCCGGGATCACCGTGTCTCCCGCGCCGTGCAGGATGTAGACGTGCGCCCGCAGGCCCGCGAGACGATCGTGCGGCGACACGAGCTTCATGTCCGGCGTGCGCCGCGCGATCATCGCCATCAGCTCGGGCCGCAGCGAGCTGATGTCGGGTCCGAACACGACGTCCATCTTCGCCTTCGACGGCGGCGAGAGCCGCTTCGCCACCTCGCGCGCCTCGTTGCGCTTCTCGTGGAGGAAGAGCCGCAGCGCGTCACGCGCTGCGGAGACGTCCTCGGCGGGGAAGAAGTCCGCGGCGTGAGTGTAGAGGAGGACGGTCGAGCCGTAGCCGTGCGCGTGCAGCTTCTTGATGGTGCCGGCGGCCTCCGGGATCTCGTCGTTCGTGAAGAAGCCAGAGACGCGCGCGAGATCGTCGTGTGCGCCGATGGCCACCACGAAGGCGACGTCGTTCGCGAAGCGTGCGTCCGCCGCGGTGAGCAGCGCGATGCCGCCGCCGAAGCTCGTGCCCATGAGGCCGACCTGCGAGCGTCCGCCGGACCGCGCCCGGAGCGCCTGGATGGTCGCGCCCACCGTCTCGATGGAGCGCGGCGAGACCGCATAGTCCGCGAGCTCGTCGACCTGCGGGGTCACCACCACGAGGCCGGCGCCGACGATCGATCGCGCGAAGCGCTGGAGGCGCGGCTCCTCGATCCCCAGGTACTGCACGCCGTGCACGAGGACCACCGCGGGCCGATCCACCGGCGCCCCGGCCGGCGTGCCGGCCGGCGAGAAGATGCGCGCTTTCACCGTCCGCGCGGGGCCGGCGGGCGACTCCGGCACCGCGATGGTGATGAGCTCCTCGGTCACCACGGGCTTCGCCTTCGTATCCGAGAACGCGACCAGCAGACCCGCCGCGCGCGCATGATGCGACACCGGACGCGCCACGAAGATCACGAGCAGCGCCATGATGAAGAGCACCACCCGGACGCGGCGCCGTCGCCGATCCTGCGTCGCTCGCGCTCGTGACGTCTCCCTCGCCGCTGCCATCGCTTGTTCCATGACTGTAGGACGCTCGAGCTGGGCGTGCCCACGTCCGCGGCTGGTCAGGAGTTGTAATTCATTGTCGCGGTCGGTCGGTGTGCGCGGTACCGTTCCGGCACGGGGACCAGTAATTTGCGGCAGATCCTCCACATCGACATGGACGCGTTCTTCGCGTCGGTCGAGCAGCGCGACGACCCTGCGCTCAAGGGCAAGCCGGTGCTGGTCGGTGGCGCGGCGCGGCGCGGGGTGGTGGCGGCGGCCTCCTACGAGGCGCGGGTGTTCGGGGCGCGGTCGGCGATGCCGATGGCGGAGGCGCTGCGCATCTGTCCGCAGGCGGTGGTGGTCACGCCGCGGCGGGACGCGTACGAGGCGGCGAGCGACGAGGTGTTCGACGTGTTCCGTCGTTACACGCCGCTCGTCGAGGGGCTCTCGATCGACGAGGCGTTCCTCGACGTCACGGACAGCCAGTCGCTGTTCGGCGACGGCGAGACCATCGCGCGCCGCATCCGCAAGGAGGTGTTCGAGGTGACGAAGCTCACCGCCTCGGCGGGCGTGGCCTCCTCGAAGTTCGCCGCGAAGATCGCGAGCGACATGAACAAGCCCGACGGGCTCACGGTGGTGGGCGAGGACGTCGCGGCGTTCCTCGCGCCGCTGCCGCTCGAGAAGATGTGGGGCATCGGTCCGAAGACCGCGCCCACGTTGCGGCGGCTCGGCTACGCGACGCTCGGCGATCTCGCGCGCGCGAGCCCGGCCGCGCTGGAGCGCGTGCTCGGCGCGTGGGGCCGCGAGGTCGGTGAGCTGGCGCGCGGGGTCGACACTCGCGAGGTCATTCCCGACCGGGACGCCAAGTCGATCGGTGCAGAGTGCACCTACGATCAGGACCTCACGACCAAGGAGGCGATCGGTCGCTCGCTGCTGGCGCACGCGGCGCGCGTCGCCGAGCGGCTCACCGAGCAGGGCCTCTCGGCCGGCGCGATCGTGGTGAAGCTGAAGTATGCAGACTTCACGCTTCTCACGCGTCGCACCATGCTGAAGGAGCCCGCGAGCGACACCACCACGCTCCACGATATCGCGCTGGCGCTCCTCGATCGCTTTCCGCTCGAAAGCGCGCGCGTGCGGCTCACGGGCGTATCGGCGCAGGACATCGGCCCCGGCGCCGCCCAGCCGACGCTCTTTCCCGACCGGGCCGCAGAGCGGCGGCGGGGGCTCGAGTCGGTGCTCCTGAACGCGAAGGGCCGCTTCGGCGGACAGCCCATCACGTTCGCGACGCTCCTCGAGCACAACGTGGACAAGGCCGACCCCTCGGGCGTAACGGGCCGACGACGGCGGTAGTCGCGACGGCGGTAGCCGCGACGGCCTGGAGAACGCAAAGCTGGGCACGACCGGCCCGCACCGAATAAGATCCTGCCCGATGACCCGGTCCGCCGCCTTGCGCCTCGTCGCCTTCCTGGCTGCGTCCTCTCTTGCGGCCTCCGGTTGCAAGGCCAAGTCGGGCGCGAGCTGCAAGATCGAGACGAAGGAGGTCTGCGTCGACGGCAAGCAGGCGCTCGCCTGTCACGACGGCAAGTGGGAAGAGATGACCTGCCGCGGGCCGAACGGCTGCGGGAAGGCCGGCACCGAGGTGGTCTGCGACCAGAGCGTTGCCGAGGACAAGGACGTCTGCAACCTCGTGAACGACTTCGTATGCTCGAGCGACAAGAAGGGCATGCTCGAGTGCACCAGGAACCACTGGACCTTCTCGCAGAGCTGCCTGGGTGAGCGCGCGTGCTCGATGGAGGCCAAGCGCGTCACGTGCGACAACAGCCTCGCGAACCTCGGTGACACGTGCCGCGAGGAGGACGACTACGCGTGCGGCCTCCCCGACAAGAAGAACGCCATCGTGTGCCGGAGCGGCAAGTTCGTCCTCGCGAGCAACTGCAAGGGGAAGAACGGCTGCAAGGTCGGCGGCGACAAGGACAAGGGCTTCAAGGTCGAATGCGACGACTCGATCGCGAACCCCGGCGACGCGTGTGACAAGGAAGGTCACTACTCGTGCACGCCGGACGAGAAGCAGATCGTCCGGTGCATCGCGAAGAAGTACGTGACCGACGACAAGTGCAAGAAGAACGAGAAGTGTGCCGTGAAGGGCGAGCTGGTCGGCTGCTACTGACCTGACCGCTCGGGCCGCGGGTCAGCGCGTGTCAGCTCGTGTCAGTTGGCGCGGGCGCGGAGGTGCTTACCGTGGTGGCATGGCGCGCTGGCTCTTCCTCGGTCCCGTTCTCGGTCTCCTCGTGGTCGGTGGTTGCGGAGTGGATGGTGGCGACGACGAGGTGGCGCCCACCGTGAGCCAGGGCTCGGAGGTCACGGTCGCCGACCCCGACGGCCTGCGGTGTGATGCGGTCGGGGCGATCCCGCCGTCGATCCGCCACGCGGTCGGAGCGCCGGTCACGCTGCTGGTGCGCAGCGGCTTCGTCACGAGCTCGTGCCGCTGTCAGAGCACCACCACCGCGGACTGGGGGTGCAACGGCAAGAAGCACTGCACCAGCGAGTACGACAACGGCGGACCGAACCCGGTCGTCTGCGGACGCGTCTCGTCCTCACCGACGGCCGCAGAGGGGACGACGGCGACGGTCGATCGCGCGGGCTGCACGGTGGCGGTGGCGGTGGATCCTCGCGACGCGAACCTGGCCGACCTCACGGTCCGCTGCGCGAGCGAGGGCGACGTGAGCGTGCGCGTGGTCTCCTATACCGCGGGCGCGCAGAACACCGTGACCTTGCGCTTCACGGAAGGCGGCACGTGCCCGGTGGAAGCAGATGCAGGCGACGCCGACGATGGGGGAGACGGAGGAGCGGGAGACCCCGACGGCGGCGCTGACGCGAACGACAGCGGGGAGGGGGATGGTGGGGACGCGGGATGAAGCCATCCCGCGACCCGCTGCCGGCGTGGCGCGGAGCGGGTCAGTAGAGACAGCAGCGGAAGCCGATGTCCTTGAGCAGCGCGTCGTCGGTAGGCATGCGAGGAACCGAGCGCACGGCATCGCAGCGGAGCGCATTGACGTCGTTGTTGTCCTTGTACGAGCCACCACGCACGCGACAGGGCGAGGAGTCCGCCGCGCTATCGCAGGAGTCTTCCCATTCAGCGACGTTGCCGCTCATCTGGTAGATCCCCGTCGAGCCGCCCTGGCAGCTCTTGTGCTCCGGGCTCACGCCGTCCGCGGCGGTGACGAGGTACACTTCGCGCATTCCGACGAGGTGATGCGGAGCTACAGCGCCGCCAGGCGCTCCGTCAGCTGCTTCTCCAGGCCTTCCAGGGCTTTCGTGAAGCCCTTCACGCCCTCGTCCAGCTTGTCGTTCGCCATGCGATCTTCCTCGTGCATCTTGCGGAAGGTCGCTTCGTCCATCGTCAGCTTCGGGATGTCCATGCTCGCGGCCTTCGCGGCGTCGAGCTTCTTCGGGAGCTCCGCCTCGGTCTTCTCGAGCTCGGCGAGGAGGTTCGGCGCGATGGTGAGGAGGTCGCAGCCGGCGAGCTCGGTGATCTCGCCGATGTTGCGGAAGCTCGCGCCCATGACCTCGGTCTTGTGGCCGTACTTCTTGTAGTAGTTGAAGATCTCCGTGACGTTCTTCACGCCGGGATCCTCGGCGGGCGCGTAGCTCTCCTTGCCCGTCGACTTCTTGTACCAGTCGAGGATGCGCCCCACGAACGGCGAGATGAGCGTGACCTTCGCGTCCGCACAGGCGACCGCCTGGTGCATGCCGAAGAGCAGCGTGAGGTTGCAGTGGATGCCCTCCTTCTCGAGCTGCTCCGCCGCGCGGATCCCCTCCCAGCTCGCGGCGAGCTTGATGAGGATGCGGTCGCGCTTCACGCCCGCCTCCTCGTACATCTTGATCAGCGTGTGCGCCTTCTCGATGCTCGCGTTGGTATCGTAGGAGAGCGTCGCGTCGACCTCGGTGGAGACGCGCCCCGGGATGATGTCGAGGATCTTCAGGCCGAACTCGACCGCCAGGCGATCGATGGCGCGCTTGACGACCACCTTCGTGTCGCCGGCGCCGTTCTTCTTCGCCCAGCCGAGCGCACTGTCGACGATCTCCGCATAGGCCGGCATGCCCGCCGCAGTGGCGATGAGGGAGGGGTTCGTCGTCGCGTCGCGCGGCTTGAACTTCGCGATCGAGTTGATGTCACCGCTGTCGGACACCACCACCGTCATCGTCTTCAGCTGATCGAGCAGATTGGCCATGCAAAAGGTCGTAGCGCCCAGCCCGACTGCGTGTCGAGGGCCAAACCGAACTTTCCCGGCGTTCGAGGCAGTCCGCCACGAAACCAGGTGCGATGACGAGGTTCGCACCGCGGCAAGGCGAGTGACCTCCCTGGATCTTCCGGGATTTTGCGGGGCGCTCGAAGTTGGCCCAGCGGCCCGCGCCTTGCTGTCCTGCCCGGCATGAAGAGCTCGAAGCTTGCCGTGCTCCTCGCTCCGATCGTCCTCGCCACAACTGTGGTCAGCGGAGAGGCCAGCGCGAGCGACACATCGATCGCACTTGGTGAGGTCGCGGTCCCCGAGGCCAGCTGCGGCGTGGACCACGCCGCCCTCCGGACGGCAGCCGAGGGCGAGCTCCGCATCGTCGACGTGTCGAAGCTCCGCAAGCGACGTAACGTGCTGGTGTCGGTGGCCATCATCGGCTCCGCGCAGTCGCCACTCGCGTTCACCGTTAACGCGCTCCTTCGCGACGCGAAGACCGGCACCATGCTCGCCATCCTCGAGGGCCGCGCGCGCGCCGAGGGTCAGCCGAACGCCGACGTCCGCAAGCAGGTGCTGCGTGCCGCGCTGCGCGGCGCGGTCCGCCAGATCCCGGACGCGCTCGCCGCGAACTGAGTCAGGGCGCGGCCTCGATCAGGAGCGTGAGGTCGATGGTGTGCTTCTTGGCATCGATCGCGGTCTGCGGCAGCACGTTCACCCGCTGACCGCGCTTCTTGAAGAACTCCTCGATGCGGCTGACGTCCTCGACGAGCGCCGAGCGCACGAGCGTCTGCTTGGGCCGCGCGCGGACCACCTTCTCGAGCAGCTCCTTTTCAAGGGGCGCGCCCAGACCCGTGACGTGGATCGCGGAGAACGTGTGCACCTCGCCCTCTTCGATCACGAAGGTGAGCGGGACGTTGCCGGCCGCGTCCGTCTTGCCGCGCTCGGTGGTGACGCTCATCGCGACGAGCCCGCGATCGTAGAGGAGCGACGAGACGAGCCGCACCGCCTGCTCGACCTCCTCCTCCACGTACGGCTGCCCGAGGGCGAGCCGGGTCGCCTTGAAGAGCTCGGCCTCGGTCACTCGCTTCTGGCCGCGGAAGTCGATCTTCGCGAGGTGTGACTGCGGCCCTTCGTCGACCATGATGCCGACGCGCACCTGCGCGCCCTCGGGCTCGGCGATCACCGCCACCTTGCACGCCTCGTAGCCGAGCGTGATGTACCCATCGCGTACGCCCAGGGCGACGCGATGCGCGGCCTGCGGATCGAAGGGCGCGCCCTTCTTGATCAGCAGCTGCCGCTCGACCGCGGCATCCCCGAGCGCCTTGGCGCCCTCGACGCGCACGTCGAGGACGAGCGGACGGTCGGCCACCTCGTACAGCAGCACGACGCTCGCATCGCGCTGTGCGAGCAGGCCATACGCCGCCACCTCCGCGAACACCTCGAGCTTCAGGAGCGCCGCGAGGTCGGCGCGCACGGCCTCGGGGGTCAGCGTGTCGCCGTCGTGGAGGAGCGCGAGCTTCTCGGCGCGCGCGCGTGTCTGGCGCGAGCCACCCACGAGGCATACGCGCGCGATCGGCTTGCCCTCGAGCGCCGCCGACTCGAACGGCTTGCCGCCGCGCTCCACGCGCTCGGGACAGGCCGGCAGCGCAGCGTCCGCCACCACCGGCGCACGCGCAGCGGGGGGCGGTGCGTCCGCACAGCCGGCGGCCGCCGTGAGCATCGCCAGCGCAGCGAGCGCCTCGAGGCGCGTCACCGGATCTCCACGAAGGCCTGCTTCTTCAGCTCGCCGAGCGCCTTTGCACGCAGCTTCTCGAGCGCCGCGTCGAACGCGGCCGGGTCGCTCGTCTTCTTGCGATCGACCTTGCCCATCGCCCGCGCGACGGACCACTTGCCGTCGACGATCTGGCGGCGGACCTCGGCCTCGTAAGAAGCGATGGTGAAGCCGGCCTTGACGACCTCGGCCTCCAGCTCGGCGGGCGTGAGCTTGTTCTGCGCGGCCACCGCGACGATGCCGGCGGCGACCTCGGCGTCGGTCACGTCGACGTGAATGCGCCGCGCATCCTTCGCGATGAGCGTCTCGTCGACCATGTGGCGGACGGTCACGAAGTAGAGCTCACCGAGCTCGTCGCGGCGCTTGCCGGGGTCCTTCGAGAGCCGCGTCTCGTGCGGGCGCATGCGAACGGCGACGTCGGAGCGGAAGATCACCACGTCGTCGACGACGGCGGCGATGCCGTCGATCGGGGTCGGCGGCGCGGCGCTCGCCGGCGCTGACGAGAGCGCCATCGCCAGCGCTGCGAGCGCGGACGCGCGCCTCACTTCGCCGCCGTGATCTTGTTCTCGATGCGCTCGAGGCGCCGCGTGAGCTCCGAGTAGATGCCGTCGACCTTCTCGTGCATGTGCGCGATCTCCATCTCCGACTTCAGGTTGACGTCGTACTCGATGTCGTTGCGTACCTTTTCGCGCTGGACCTGACGGTTCTGGCTGAGGAGCACGAACACGCTGAGGATGATGGCCTCGAGCGACACCACGAGCGTGAGGAAGCCGAAGGGAAATGGATCGAAGCCCCCGAACGGCAGCAGCTTGACGTTGAGGAGGATCCACACCGAGAAGATGCCGAGGTGGATGAAGAGGAACGGCAAGCTGCCGGAGAACTCGGCGATCCAGTCCGCGGTCTTCATGACCATCGAGCGGGTATCGGTCTCCTCCGCGTTGGGATTCCGCGTCGCCGCGTTGCGGATCAGCATCGCGTTGTGCCGGAGGCGACGGCCCGTGGCGGCGAGGAGGTCCATCGCGGCGGCGGGCTTGAGGCGGAACAGCTCGTCGAGATCGCCGCGATCGACCTCGATGGCGGTGACGGCGGTCTTGCAGCGCGCGGTGGCGGTGCGAGGCCCCTCGTCGAGCAGGGAGATCTCGCCGAAGAAGTCACCCGGGCCAGGGCTCTCGAAGAACATCTCCTCGCCGGTCTTCGTCTTGATGGAGAGAACGACCTCGCCCTCGGTCACGATGTACATCGACGTGCCGGGGTCGCCGACGTTGAAGACGACCTTTCCCTCCTCGAACTTCACCGTCTCGACGCGCTCGGCGAGCAGGCCTCGCTCCTGCTCGTCGAGCAACGCGAAGAGCGAGACATCGGCCAGCATCTCTATGGTGGTGTTCCCCATGCGCGGCGAACGATCGCTCGCGCCCCGCCCGTGTGCAAGTGCTATCCCGCTGCATGGCGAGTCGGATCGAGACGGACAGCATGGGCAACGTCGAGGTGGCCGAAGGGCGCTACTGGGGAGCGCAGACCCAGCGCAGTCTGGAGAACTTCAAGATCGGCGGCCAGCGCTTCGGGCGCCCCGTGATCGGCGCCTTCGGGGTGGTCAAGATGGCCGCCGCGCACGTGAATCGCGACCTCGGCAAGCTCGATGCGAGGCTCGCGGCGCTCATCGCAGAGGCGGCGGGCAAGGTGGAGGCCGGCGATCTCGACGAGCACTTTCCGCTCGTGGTCTGGCAGACCGGCAGCGGAACGCAGACGAACATGAACGCCAACGAGGTGATCGCGAACGTCGCGAACGAGATCGGCGGCGTGGCCCTGGGCAGCGGCCAGAAGGGGCCGATTCACCCGAACGACCACGTGAACATGTCGCAGTCGTCGAACGACGTGTTCCCGACCGTCATGCACGTCGCCGCCGCGACCCGCCTCGCGCACCGCCTGCTCCGCGCCGTTGCGGCGCTCCGGCTGGCCATCACCGCGAAGAGCGACGCCTTCGCCGACCTCGTGAAGATCGGCCGCACGCACCTCATGGACGCGACGCCCCTCACGCTCGGCCAGGAGATGAGCGCGTGGGCCGCGCAGCTCGCGTTCGCGGAGAAGAAGCTCGAGGAGGCGAAGGACGACCTCCTCGATCTCGCGCTCGGCGGCACGGCGGTCGGCACCGGCCTCAACTCGCACCCCGCGTGGGCGGGGCGCGTGGCCGCGAAGATCGCCGACCTGACCGGCCTGCCGTTCCGCAGCGCCCCCAACAAGTTCGCCGCGCTCGCGGGACACGAGGCCATTGTCTCGGCGAGCAGCGCCACGCGCGTGCTCGCCGTCGCCTGCATGAAGATCGCGAACGACGTTCGCCTCCTCGCGAGCGGCCCGCGCTGCGGCCTCGGCGAGCTGATCCTCCCCGCGAACGAGCCAGGCAGCTCGATCATGCCCGGCAAGGTGAACCCCACGCAGTGCGAGGCGCTCACCATGGTAGCGGCGCACGTGATGGGCAACGACGTGGGCATCGGCATCGCCGGCGCGAGCGGCCACCTCCAGCTCAACGTGTTCAAGCCGATGCTCATCCACGACTTGCTGGAGAGCATCGAGCTCCTCGCCGACGCGTGCGACAGCTTCCGCGAGAACTGCGTGGTCGGCATCGAGCCGAACCGCGAGACCATCGCGCGCCACGTCGGCAACTCACTCATGCTCGTCACCGCGCTCGCGCCGCTCATCGGCTACGACCTCTCGGCGACGATCGCGAAGAGCGCGCTCGCGCAGAACGTGTCGCTGCGCGAGGCCGCGATCGCCTCGGGGCTCGTGACGGCGCAGCAGTTCGACGCGCACGTGCGGCCCGGCGAGATGCTGCGTCCCTGAAGTGGCCTGCTATACTTCTACCGATGGCTCAGGCTCCCGTTTTGCCCACCTCGGAGCTGGCACCCGACGACATCGTCGTGCTTCGCGGCGCCTCGTGGGCTGACTACCAACGTCTGCTCGAGGTGCGGGCGGACGCGGCCGTCCCGAGGCTGACGTATCTGGAGGGGGTACTGGAGCTGACGAGCCCGTCGAAGTCGCACCAGTCCGTCACGTCGACGCTCGGCCGTCTCGTCGAGGCGTGGTGCACGGAGAATGAAATCGACGTCACGCTTACGGATCGTGGACGCATGAATCCAAGAAGAGCGTCACGCTCGTCCGATTCGTCGATGTCATCCCGATGACCCGCGCAGTGCGTGAGTACCGTGCTGCGCTCCGTGCGGCGCGAGCCCGCTGAGCGCCGAGACGGAACGTCCGTGAAGCAGTGGATTCGCTGGCTCCTGGTGGTGATGACCGTGGTCGCGGTCTTCCGCGTGGTGCGGAGACCCTACCTCCTGCCGAAGCCGCCGCCGCCCGACGCCGCGACGCTCGCGCAGGCGCAGCGCGTGCGCATCGTGCGCGACACATGGGGCGTGCCGCATGTCTTCGGCAAGAGCGACGCCGACGCCGCGTTCGGCCTCGCGTACGCGCACGCCGAGGACGACTTCCCGCTCATCCAGGGCGCGCTCGCCGCGGCGACCGGGCGCCTGTCGCTCGTCGTCCTCTCGAAGGAGGCGCTCGCGAACGACTACTACGTGTCGCTGGTGCGCGTGCGCGAGCAGGTCGCCGAGCAGTACGACACGCTGGGCGCGGACTACCGCGCGGTGCTCGAGGGCTATGCGCGGGGCCTCAACCTCTATGCGTCGCGGCATCCCGAGGAGGCCGATGGCCGCCTTTTTCCGATGAGCGGGAAGGACGTCGCGGCGGGCTTCGCGCACAAGGTGCCGCTGATGTTGGACATCAACAAGGTGCTGGGCGCGATCGTGGACGGTCCGCCGAAGCACGCCGGTCAGCGCCTCCTCTCGCAGCGCGAGGAGGAGAGGCGCGCCGACAGCGCGTTCCCCGGGTCGAACGCCCACGCGGTGTCGGCCAAGCGCTCGGCGGACGGCGTCGCGCGCCTCAACGTGAACTCGCACCAGCCGTGGGAGGGGCCGGTCGCCTGGTACGAGGCGAACGTCACGAGCGAGGAGGGCTGGAACATGACCGGCGGCCTCTTCCCGGGCGCGCCGATGATCCTGCACGGCCACAACGATCACCTCGGCTGGGCGCACACCGTGAACTCGCCGGACCTCGTCGACGTCTACGAGCTGGAGCTCGATCCGAAGCATCCCGGGACCTACCAGCTCGACGGGAAGGCGGAGCCGCTCGAGGAGAAGCAGGCGCCGATCAGCATCGACACTGGGTTCTTCGTCCTCACGGTGCACAAGCCGGTCCACTGGAGCGTGCACGGTCCGGTGATGAAGACCGATCAGGGCGCCTGGGCCATTCGCTATGCGGGTATCGGCCGCGCGCTCCAGGCCGGCGAGCAGTGGTTCCGCATGAACAAGGCGCGGGACCTCGCGGAGTGGAAATCCGCTATGCGGATGCAGGCCATTCCCATGTTCAATACCGTTTACGCGGACCGGGAGCACATCCTGTACGTGTACAATGCACTCTTGCCGGTGCGACCCGCCGGGCACGACTGGCAGGCGGTGCTTCCAGGCAACGAGCGCGCGCTGGTGTGGCAGGACTACCTGCCATTCGATGGCCTGCCGCAGGTCGAGGACCCCGTGTCGGGATTCGTGCAGACCTGCAACTCCACGCCGTGGAAGACCACGACGGGGGAGGGGAATCCGCGCGCCCAGGCCTTCGACGCAAACCTCGGCATCGAGACGAACCTCACGAACCGCGCGCTGCGCTCGCTCGCGCTGTTCGGTGGTAGCGCGCCGATCACGCGCGACCAGTTCTTCCAGTTCAAGTGGGACCGCAGCTACGCGGCCGACTCCGAGATCATGCGGCAGGTGGTGTTGCCCCTGCGCGAGGTGGCCTCGGCCGACGCGAACGAGCGCGAGGCGCTGGGCGTGCTGAACGCGTGGAACTTCGTGACCGACGAGACGTCCACGGGCGCCACGCTCGCCATCCTCACGTGGCGCGGGGTGAACCCGGAGAAAGCGGGCGGCACGGCGCAGCCCACGGACGTCGTGAACGCGTTCCGGGATGCGGTGAGGTGGCTGATGCTCAACTACGCCTCGGTGCGCGTGCCCTGGGGAAACGTGCAACGCCTGCGCCGCGGCAGCGCGGACCTCGCGCTGGGCGGCGGCCCGGACGTACTGAACGGCATCAACGCGCGCACGGTGGACGGCCACCTCGTGGGCCGGCAGGGCGACTCGCTGGTGGTGATCGCGGAGTTCCGCGCGGACGGCGTGTACTCGTCGTCGATCCATCAGTACGGCGCGTCGAGCCGTCCGGCCTCTCCGCACCACGCGGACCAGGCCCCGTACTTCGTGAAGCGCGCGCTGAAGCCGACGTGGCGCACGGAGGAGTCGCTGGTCGGGCACATCGAGCGGACGTACCACCCGGGGGAGTGACACGCCGGGCGCGCGTCGGGGGAGCGTCGCACCTCGCCAATTGACACGCCGGGCCTGGCGCGCATGCTCACTCCTCCAGTCCGATCTCCGTCCCCAGCATCCTCACCATCGCGGCGCGACCGTCCGGCAGGCGCTCGACCGCGCCACGAGTCGCCCGATGTGGCCACGCGCCACCTCGGCGGCCTGCGGCGGCGGCGGCTCAGCATCGGGCGCAACCGCGACATCGGGTTTCACCGCCTCGGGCTTCGGATGCCAGCGACACGCGCACAGCGTCGCCACCGGACCGAGCGAGAGAAGAGCAGCTCGCCTCATGGAGAGACGCTACGCTCCTCATCACCGCGATGCGACGACTCACACCATGGTTCGCGGCCGCCGTGCTCCTCGCGGCGATCGCCTGTTCCGGAAGCGACGCCACGGATCCGGTGGCGCCCACCGAACAGCCCGACGCCGCGCGCGATCCCTCGCCCGGCGCGGACGGCGCGTCTCCCGCGCCGGCCGACGCCGCGGTCCCGATCGACGCCGGCAGGGACGGCGCGCCCGTGCCGTCCGGCGCGGGCTGCGCGGGCAAGCGCTACAAGCTCTGCGAGGACTTCGAGTCCTCGACGGTCGGGCAGACGCCGACCGGCTGGACGGTGCTCGACGGGTACGGAGCGAATCCTCCAAAGACGCTCGTCGCCGCCGACGCATTCCACTCCGGCGCGCACGCGCTCAAGACCAGCTCCGGCGTCGCCGGCGCGAGCCGCGTGCAGAAGTCCCTCGCGGGCCTCGGCGCCACCGCGGGCACCCACTGGGGACGCATCTTCTTCAAGGTGCAGTCGCCCGCGCCGCAGCTCACGAGCCAGGGGCCGCACGCCACGTTCGTGGCGCTCCAGGGCAACCTGCGCGCCAACGAGCTGCGCGTGGTCGACACCCAGCAGGCGACGACGGGGAAGATCCAGCTCCTGGCCAATACCCCCGATGACCAGTGCTGCACGGGCACGGATTTCAAATATACGCTCTACGAAGGAACGTGGCATTGCGCGGAATGGCATGTTGCGCCGGCGACGCAGAGCTACCGCTTCTTCCTGGACGGCGCCGAGATCGCTGCGCTGAAGTTCGATTACGGCGCCGGCTCGACGAAGGCGAACATGCCCGCCGCATTCACCGCGGTGGGGCTCGGCACGATCTTCTACACGCCCACGCTTCCATCGCCGCTCGTCACGTGGTTCGACGACCTCGCGATCGACGACACGCAGATCGGCTGCCAGTAGCGGCGCCCTCGGCGAGGGAGCGCGAGCGCTGCTCGCTGCTAGCGTGGAGCGATGGACCGAGACCTCCTCCGGCGCCGGCTGCTCACGCCCACGAGCACGCCCACGAGCGACACCGCGCTCGCGCCGCCTGCGCGGCAGTCCGCATCCTCGGCCCGCACCTGCCAGCCCGGAACGAAGGCCGAGCGCTACTGCTTCGCGAAGAACACGCTGCCCCCGCAGCCCATGCGCGCGCCCGCGCCTCCGCCGCCGATGGACGCGAACGGCTGCGTCGCCGCGGCCATCGTGCACGACGGCTGCAACGGGGTCGACGACGTCCTCTCCGGACCGGCCGCCGCGGGCGGACAGTGCTGCTACCAGATCTGCCGCGGCATCCCCGCGCCGTGCGGGCGCCCGCTGGTGATGACCGCCAACGGCGCACCACGCGTCGCGCGGGCGGTGCGGACCGACGCCGGGCCGCGCGAGGCCGCGATGCCGTCGCCGCTCGGGCACGCGCTCCGCACGGCGCTGCGCGACGCCTCGTTCGTCCGCTTCACGCTGGAGCTCCTCGCGGTGGGCGCGCCGCGCGAGCTGGTGACCGACGCGCAGCGCGCGGGCCTCGACGAGAGCGCGCACGCGAAGGCCTGTTTCGCGCTCGCGCAGCACCACGATCCGGAGCACGCCAGCTACGAGGCCGGCCCGCTCGACCTCGCGGGCTTCACCCTGCGGACCTCGCGCGGGTCGCCGCTTCGTGCACGGACCCTCGGGTGCAGTCGACCCTCGGCTATCGCTTCGTGGCGTGGGCCCTGCGCACGCTCCGTTCGTTCGCCGACGCGGAGCAGATGGACCTCGAGTTCTGGCTGGCCGCCACGCCCCAGGAGCGCCTCCGCGGCGTGACGCAGCTGATCTAGGAGATGCGTATGCCGCAGGGAGACCGTGAGCTCCGTCCGGTCGATGAAGAAGAGCGAGGTCGTCTTCATGGGGCAGCCCCCCGCTGCGCGTGGACGTGCTGCGCTCCATCGACGGAGTCGCCGCGCGCGACCTCTTCGAGCAAGCCGTCGACGCCGAGGTCGACGGCGTGCGGATCCGGGTCATCTCGCTCGACCACCCCTCCGGCCAGTCAAAGGCTCCTTCCGTCACGAGCGAACGCGCTCACGTCCCCGAGACGCGCGTCCAGAGCTCGAGCTCGCGCCGGACCTACGATCTCGCCCGCGATGACGGCCCATCGTGGAGCTTTGGCGGTCACCGCTGCAATCTAGCACCGGGCGCCTCACCCATTGCCCGCCGTGACGCGGCGCGCCTATATTCCGCCACCCCCCATGTCCAAGAATTCCTACGGGAGCCAGGCGACGTTCCAGGTCGGCCCCGACGCGTACACGATCTACCGGCTCGACGCGGTTTACAAGAAGCACCCCGAGGCGGCGAAGCTGCCCTTCTCGCTGAAGATCCTCCTCGAGAACCTGCTTCGCACCGAGGACGGCGTCGCCGTCGACGAGGCCGACATCGCGGCCATCGCCACCTGGAAGGCCACCGCCGAGCCCACGCAGGAGATCGCGTTCACCCCGAGCCGCGTCCTCCTCCAGGACTTCACCGGCGTCCCGTGCGTCGTCGACCTCGCCGCCATGCGCGACGCGATGAAGCGCATGGGCGGCGACCCGAAGCGCATCAACCCGCTCCAGCCCGTCGAGCTCGTCATCGACCACTCCGTGCAGGTGGACGAGTACGGCAGCAAGACCGCGCTCGACAAGAACGCCGAGCTCGAGTTCGAGCGCAACCAGGAGCGTTACCGCTTCCTCAAGTGGGGCCAGCACGGCTTCCGCAACTTCAAGGCCGTCCCGCCCGACACCGGCATCGTCCACCAGGTGAACCTCGAGTTCCTCGCGCGCGTCGTCATGACCGCGCCGGCGCAGCTCGGCTCCGTGCCGCTCGCCTATCCCGACACGCTCGTCGGGACCGACTCGCACACCACCATGATCAACGGCCTCGGCGTGCTCGGCTGGGGTGTCGGCGGCATCGAGGCCGAGGCCGCGATGCTCGGCCAGCCCGTCAGCATGCTCCTGCCGCACGTCGTGGGCGTGAAGCTCTCGGGCAAGCTCGTCGAGGGCACCACCGCCACCGACCTCGTCCTCACCGTCACCCAGCTGCTGCGCAAGCGCGGCGTGGTCGGGAAGTTCGTCGAGTTATTCGGTCCCGGCCTCGCCGAGCTCCCGCTCGCCGACCGCGCCACCATCGCGAACATGGCGCCCGAGTACGGCGCCACCTGCGGCATCTTCCCCATCGACGCCGAGACCATCCGCTACCTCCGCTTCACCGGCCGCAGCGAGCCGCAGCTCCAGCTCGTCGAGTCGTATGCGAAGGAGCAGGGCTTCTGGGCCGACGAGAACACGCCCGCCGCGACGTACTCCGACACGCTGTCGCTCGATCTCTCCACCGTCGAGCCGAGCCTCGCTGGCCCTGCTCGCCCGCAGGATCGCGTGACCGTCCCCGGCGTGAAGACCTCGTACAACGCCGCGAACGACGCGTACCAGGCCCGCACCAAGTCTCCGAAGAAGAGGAGCCTCGTCGAGGCCGGGCACGTCATGCCCAGCACGCCCGCCGAGGAAGAGGCCGCGCAGCAGGTCGCCAACGGCAGCGTCGTCATCGCCGCCATCACGAGCTGCACGAATACCTCGAACCCGTCGGTCCTGATGGCCGCAGGAATCCTCGCGAAGAAGGCGGTCGAGAAGGGGCTCCAGTCGAAGCCGTGGGTCAAGACCAGCCTCGGACCCGGTTCGAAGGTGGTCACCGAGTACCTCACCGCCGCCGGCCTCCTCACGTACCTCGAGCGGCTCAACTTCTATGTCGTCGGGTACGGCTGCACGACCTGCATCGGCAACAGCGGCCCGCTCCCGCCCGCCGTCTCCAAGCAGATCGACGAGAAGGATCTCTTCGTCGTCTCCGTGCTCTCGGGCAACCGCAACTTCGAGGGGCGCGTCCACGCCGAGGTGCGCGCGAACTACCTCGCGTCGCCCCCGCTGGTCGTCGCGTACGCGCTCGCCGGCACCGCCGACATCGACCTCGTCACCGAGCCGCTCGGCACGGGCAAGGACGGCAAGCCCGTCTTTCTCAAGGACATCTGGCCCTCGCAGAAGGAGGTCAGCGACGCGATCGAGAAGTCGGTCACGCCGCCGATGTTCAAGAGCGTCTACGCCGACGTCTACGCGGGCGACCCGCAGTGGCAGTCGCTCGTCGTCCCCGAGGGCGATCTCTACGCGTGGGAGGCGGACAGCACCTACGTCAAGAACCCGCCCTACTTCGACGGCATGACCGCGCAGCCCGGCGCCGTCGATCCCGTGCATGGCGCACGCGTTCTCGCGGTCCTCGGCGACAGCATCACCACCGACCACATCTCGCCCGCCGGATCGATCAAGGCCGACGGTCCTGCCGGCAAGTACCTCATCGAGCACGGCGTGAAGAAGGAGGACTTCAACTCCTACGGCTCACGCCGCGGCAACCACGAGGTCATGGTGCGCGGCACGTTCGCGAACGTGCGGCTCAGGAACCAGCTCGCGCCCGGCACCGAAGGCGGCTTGACGAAGCACATGCCCTCGAACGAGGTCATGAGCATCTTCGACGCGTCGGTGAAGTACATCGCCGCGAAGGTCCCGCTCATGGTGCTCGCGGGCAAGGAGTACGGCTCCGGTTCGTCGCGCGACTGGGCGGCGAAGGGCCCGAAGCTCCTCGGCGTGCGCGCCGTCATCGCCGAGAGCTACGAGCGCATCCATCGATCGAACCTCGTCGGGATGGGCATCCTGCCGCTGCAGTACGAGACCGGCGAGACCGCCGCGTCGATCGGAATCACTGGCGAGGAGGTCTACGACGTCGATGGCCTCCCCGACCTGCTCGATGCCGGATTCAAGGACGGCCGCGAGGTCACCGTGAAGGCGAAGGCGGCCGACGGTACGACGAAGACGTTCCGCGCCGTGGTCCGCATCGACACGCCGCAGGAGGTCCTCTACTACAAGCACGGCGGCATCCTCCCGTACGTGCTGCGCTCGCTGCTCCGCTCGACCGTCACGCTCTAGCTCAGCGCGCGAGAAAGCATCCAACGATGGCCGGAATCGTGGGGTACGTGGCGTTCGCGACATGAGCGCTCGCACGTCCAAGGTACTCCGCGGATCCGGCGGCTCGGCGTCGGTGGTCGAGCAGCCCGGCGCCGACCACCAGATCTCACCGCCAGAAACGCTAGCCAGGCCGGCGCATCCCCGTTAGGAGTCAGGCCATGGCGGAACTCCAGATCGAGGACATCAAGGTTGGCGACGGCACCGAGGCGACCAGCGGCAAGAAGGTCACCGTGCACTACGTGGGCACGCTCACGAGCGGCAACAAGTTCGACAGCTCGCGCGATCGCGGCAAGGGCTTCTCGTTCGAGCTCGGTCGCGGTCAGGTCATCAAGGGCTGGGACCAGGGAGTTGCCGGCATGAAGATCGGCGGCATGCGCAAGCTGACGATCCCGCCGGACCTCGCGTACGGCGAGCGTGGTTTCCCGCCGGTCATCCCGCCGGGATCGACGCTGGTCTTCGAGGTCGAGCTGCTGGGCGTCGGCTGACCTTTCCGCGAGCTCGGCGCGCGGGCTCGGCGCGCGGGCGTGCAGCTGTTGCTCGGAAGGCAAGGGTCCCTTTCCCGCCTCCGCCTTTACCGGAGCGCCGTCCGGGCGCAGACTTTGGAGATGCGAATCCTCCTGCTCGGCGGCCTGGGTCTGCTCGTCGGAATCGTCGCGGCGTGCAGCGGCAAGAGTGACTCGACGAAGACGGGTTCGCCGGCACCCACCGCGACGAGCACGTCGACCGTGCCCGCTGGCGAAGGCGGCGCGCCCAAGCCCGCGCCCGAGCCGGTCGGCTGGCGCGCGGCGGTCGGCGGCGGCGGCGTCTTCGTGCAGACCTTCGACGACCTCACGTGGGAGACGAGGAGCGCGGGCAGCGTCGACCTCTTCGGCGTCGCATGCGTGGGCAACCAGCTCGGCTGGGCGGCCGGTGCGGGCGGCGCCATCGGTCACACCACCGACGGCGGCCACACCTGGACGAAGCAGGAGAGCGGCGTCACCTCAGCGCTGCGCTCGGTGCGTTTCGGCGGACTCACGCTCGGCGTCGCGGTCGGTGATGGCGGCGTCATCCGCGTCACGCACGACGGCGGAGCGACGTGGACGGCGGCCGCCTCGGGAACGAGCCGCACGCTGCGCGGCGTGGCCGTCGCCGCGGATCGAGGCCTCGCGCTCGTCGTCGGCGATCGCGGCACCGTGCTTCGCTCGGCCGATGCGGGCGCCACGTTCCAGACGGTGAGCTTCGGCGGCGCGACCGATCTCCAGGGC
>JAYTHX010000520.1:0-7972 GCA_043732195.1 Polyangiaceae bacterium | reverse complement strand
TGAACATGGGCCTGTGGTTCTATGGGTACAAGGACACCGAGAAGTGGCGCACGGGCTTCTGCGCCTGGCAGGTTCCGCTCTCGTGGGTGACGCTCACGATGTGGTCGTGGTTCGTGCCGACGTACTACCCGTGCCGCGTCGGCGCGGGCACCGAGGAGGAGCGTCGCGCGGACATCGTGGAGACGCTCCAGAAGGCGACGAAGGCGCTCGGCGGCAACCTGGTGGTGGTGGCGGGCTTCGGCGGCGTCGACTTCGTCACGGTCAACGGCAAGACGGGCGCGGTGGTGGCGTCGAACAGCGTCTCGACGCTGAACGGGATGGGCTACGCGTTCAAGGCGAAGGCAGGCGGCGCGAGCAAGGAGGCGCCGACCGTCGCGCCCGCGAAGGGCACCACGCGCCTGTGAGAGAGCGAGGCGAGCCGGACGAGATCACAGGAGGCTCGGAGCACTTTTTTTTGGTCCGACCTGACAGCAGGTTGCCGCGAGCGGTCGGGGCGCGGCCGAGCTGCGTATCCAGTGCTCCGATGCTCTCGACCTGTTCCTCGATCTGTTCGTCCAGCGACGTGCCGATGCCATGGCCCGACGAGCCGCTCGTGCGGAGCAGGATGTTCGATCGTGGGGAGGCGGCCTGCATGCGCGCCTGTTCCCCGTTATCTCCTCTCATTGCTCCAGCGGAATCCCCACCAACCACGCCAGCGGCGCCACGACCGCCACATTGGCGACCATCACCACGATCACCGCCGCGACCCCCATCACGAACCCCACCGGGCTCCACGTCCACGGCAGGAGCACGCTTCGCGAGCGTGTCCGGAAGAAGTAGTAGAACACGCCGAACAGCCCGATCAGCGGCGCGGCCAGGAACGCCAGGCCGATCAGCGCGTTGTCGCGGCTCGGCGGAGACCACGCGCGCTCGAGGCGCTGCTCGGCGCGCAGATCGCCGGCCTCCGCCTGGCGCTCGAGGCGCCGCTCGTCCCAGCGCACGATCAGCGAGCTCACGGTGATCATCACCACGAGCGACACCACCATGATGACGACCTCGAACGGGTTGTCGGGCGGCTTCGGCGGCTTCAGAGCGGACCCTCGACGAGGCCGTGCACGAACTGCTTCACGCGCGGCTCGACGCTGTTCTGGGCCTCGCCCGTGGTGCCGTCGAAGATGAGCTCCCCGCGATACATCATCCCCACGCGATCGGTGACGGTGAGCAGGCGATCGAGATCACTCGAGACCATGATCACGGTGGCGTTCTTCGCGCGCTGCTCCTCGCGCAGCAGCTCGAAGATTTTCTGCGAGGTGACGGGATCGAGGCCGGCGGCGGGCTCGTCGTAGAGCACGTACGAAGCCTGCGCGATGGTGGCGCGCGCCACGCCGATGCGCTTCTTCTGCCCGCCCGAGAGGCCCGCGGGCATGCGCGCGTCGAACCCCGTCATCGCGACGCACTTGAGGCGCTCCTCGACGCGCACCTTGATCTCGTCCTCGGGCAGGCTCGTGAGGCGCCGCAGCGGGAACGCGATGTTGTCGGCGACGGTGAGGTGATCGAACAGCGCGTTGTTCTGGAAGAGCATTCCGATCTTCAGGCGCATCTTCTGGAGGTCGAGCTCGCCGGCGTTCGTGACGTCGTCGCCGTCGAGCACGACGCGGCCCTGATCGGGCTTCATGAGCCCCGTCACCATCTTCAGCAGCACGCTCTTGCCGGCCGCGCCGGGCCCGATGAGGCCGTAGAGGCAGCCGGTCGGCACGTGCAGCGAGACGTTCTTCAGGACGTGGTTCGGAGGTCCGCCGGCCGAGGGACGGAACGACTTCGAGATCCCCTCGATCGTGATCACGGCGGTCCGGACATCCGTGGACGCGCGTTGGCAGCCGCGACTGCGGCGGCGCGCTCGGCGTCGGCCTGTTCGCGCCGCACGCGCGCGAGCTTCGCGTAGAGACCGAGCGCCAGCCCGGCGAAGACGATGACCACGAGCACCAGCCCGGCGAGCGCGGCCTTCAACGTGTTCATCGAGCCGCGCGCCACCGCGATGGGACCCACGTGCGCGACGTCGGGGCGGGCGCCGGCGGGTCGGACCGCATGCGCGATGAAGACCACCGCCACGTCGGCCGGCGCGAGGCCCGGCGCGCCCCCGGCGACCAGCCGCTGCACCGCCTCGGGCGAGAGGGGAGGAGTGCTCCCACGGTGCTCGACGAGCACGCTCGCCGTCGCCTTGGGCACCGGCCCGTCGCGCAGGCCATCCCGCGGCGGGAGGTTCATGTGCACGCGCGCCGCGAGCACCCCTTCCACGTTCGAGAGCGTTCGCTCGAGCTCGCCGGAGAGGCCGGCCACCAGCTGAGCGTGCTCGGCGGCCTGGCTCGGCACGAGCTGTCCGCGATCGGCGGCCTCCAGGATCCCGCGCGACTTCGTGCGCGGGAGCTGCTCGTCGGCCATGGTCACGAGCGCGCGCGAGGCGTCGTCGTGCGGGACGGTGACGCGGAAGCGGCCCTCGATGGTGGGATCGATCTCCTTCGCGGCATCGATGCCCGCGTGATCGAGCGCGACCACGACGCGGTTCGCGTCGCCCTCCTCGAGCCCGGCGGCGACGGGTACTGCGCACCCGGAGAGCGCGAGCAGCCCCAGCAGCGCGGGCACGACAGCGAGACGACCGACTGCGGTGGCGGGAAGGCGGCGCATTCTCGTGTCGCTGTATATCACGGCCGAAACTGTGAGCCGTGACCAGTGACCTGTCAGCTACAATGTGACCGTGCAGGACGACGGCCACACCGGGACGGGCGTCCTGAGTCAGGAGGAGGGCGCGACCGTCATCTCCCCGCTCGGGCCCGTCAGCACGTCGCTGCGGGTCTCGCCTGTGCCCGGCGAGCGCATCGGCAAGTACGTCGTCATCAAGACGCTCGGTCGGGGCGGCATGGGCGTGGTCGTAGCGGCGCGCCACGAGCGCTTCAAGGAGCAGGTCGCGATCAAGTTGCTCCACGCGAAGGCCGCGAAGGACGCCATCCAGCGCGAGCGCTTCGTGCGCGAGGCGCGCGCCATCGTCCGCATCAAGAGCGAGCACGTGGTGCGCGTGCTCGACGCCGGAGTCGAGGAGTCGAGCGGCGCGCCGTTCATCGTCATGGAGCACCTCGAGGGCCTCGACCTCGGGCAAATGCTCACCCACCACGGCGCGCTCACCGTGCCCATGGCCGTCGACTGCATCATCCAGATCTGCGAGGCGGTCGGCGCCGCGCACGCGCTCGGGATCATTTATCGCGACCTCAAGCCCTCGAACTTCTTCCTCACGAAGCGCGCTGACGGCTCGCCGCTGGTGAAGGTCCTCGACTTCGGCATCTCCAAGGCCGGCAGCGAGGACGGCGTTCCCGATCCGCAGCTCACGGAGACGCAGGCGGTGTTCGGCTCGCCCACGTACATGTCCCCCGAGCAGATCCGTAGCTCCAAGAACGTGGATGCCCGGAGCGACGTGTGGTCGCTCGGCGTCGCGCTCTTCGAGCTGCTCACGAAGAAGCTTCCGTTCGTCGCCGACAACGTCGCCGGGCTGCTCGCCTCGGTGATCGCGGACCCGCCGTTCCCGCTCACGCAGTTCGCCCCGTCCGTGCCCGCGGAGCTCGAGGCCATCGTCCACGCGTGCCTCGCGAAGGATCCGAACAAGCGCATCGCCTCCGCGTTCGAGCTCGCCGTGCGCCTCAAGCCGTTCGCGAGCCCCGCCGGCGCGCTCCTGGCCACCCGCATGGATCGCATGGCGCGTGGCGACGCCCAGAGCCTCACGCCGCCGCCGCCGCTCGCCGCCAGCACGCTGAACGCGAGCTACCCGCCCTCGGGCAGCATGCCGAGCATCCCGCCGCCCGCGTTCGGCACCACCGAGACGGACCTCTCGGCAACCGGACCGGCCGAGCTCCTCGCGCATCGCAACGTCGCCCGCCGCATGGGCATCTTCCTCGCGCTGGCGGGCGGGGTCGGCGTGGTGGTGGCGATCACGGTCGGCATCATGGGCACGGGCAAGGACGACGCGCTTCCCGCCGCGACGAGCGCCGCGTCGAGCCCGCCGCCGCCCGAGACCACGCCCGCG
Source organism: Polyangiaceae bacterium (assembly GCA_043732195.1). Classification (GTDB taxonomy): domain Bacteria; phylum Myxococcota_A; class Polyangia; order Polyangiales; family Polyangiaceae; genus Labilithrix. The sequence goes on along the minus strand of JAYTHX010000520.1, from coordinate 3,924 downwards.
CCGCCGCCGCCAGCCCTGCGCCAGCCCTGCGCCGCCGCCCGTGCCCTCGGTCGCGCCGACGACGAGCTCGCGCCGCCTCCGGCATCCGCGCAAGCTGCCCGGCAGCGGAGAGCCTGCGCCTCCGCCCGGCGCGAACCTCGACTCTCGTTTCTGACGCGGGCTTCACGCGCTCGACGCGCTCGGGGTCTCCGTCGTTTCGACGGCGCATCGTCCAATTGGGTGATGAACGGCGAGGGAGAAAGCGAGCACTAGGGCGATCTCCGCGCCCGCCGAACGCGCCGTCGACCTCGAGCCCCGGGAGCAGCACGATCGTGGTCATGAACCACCGGCCATCCTTCTGCCGGATGCCCCTACTTCGTGCGGCGATCGGCGCAGGTGATACGCTGAGGAGCAGTGCGCGCACGCTGGTCCACCGCCGCGCTCGCTATCGCGATGCTCGGCATCGCTACGCCCGGCATCGCTACGCCCGCGCATGCCGATCGCGTGACCGACGCCGAGGATCTCTTCCGGCGCGCCAAGGCGCTCGTCGCGCAGGGCAAGCACCAGGAGGCGTACCCGCTGCTCGCGCAGAGCTACAAGCTCGACCCGGGGATGGGCACGCTGCTGAACCTCGCGCTTTGCCACGAGCAGATCGGCAAGACCGCCTCGGCGTGGGGCGAGTTCCGCTCGGTCGAGCAGCAGGCACGCGCCGCCACGCCGCCCAACGAGACCCGCGCGAGGCTCGCGCACGAGCACGCGGAGAAGCTCCAGCCGCAAGTCTCGCGAATCAAGCTCATGGTCCCGCCGGCGTCACGCGCTCCAGGGCTGGTGGTCACGATCGACGGCGAGGAGAAGGCGGAGGGGCTGTGGTCGACGGGGATCGCCGTCGACCCGGGCACGCGCGTGGTCGAGGCCAACGCGCCTCGCAAGCGGAGCGCCACCACCCGGGTCGAGGTCAACGACGAGGGCGTCGTCCAGAACGTCAGGCTCGCGCCGCTCGACGATCTGCCGGAGTCGGCGAGCGCAAGCGCGGGGGGCGACGCCGCGAGCGTCGAGCAGTACGCGGCGAGCCGCGCGCGCCGCACGACCGGCTACGTGATCGGCGGGCTCGGCGCGGCGGTGCTGCTCACCGGCGCCGCGTTCGGGATCGCCGCGGTGGTCAACGATAAGGACGCGAGGTCGTGCGCCGCGCCCTGCTACCGCGATCAGCCCGCGGGCGAGGCGAGCGACCAGGCCACCGACCGCGCGCTCGTCTTCGCGAACGTGGCGAACGTCACCGTGCCGCTGGGCGCCGTCGGGCTGATCGCGGGCGTGTACCTGGTGCTCACCGCAGGCCCCGCGAAGAAGGTGGCGGTGCTCCCGCGCGCGTCGGTGAACGGCGCGGGACTCGACGTCACGGGGTGGTGGTGATGCGCGATCCGAGCGGGCGAGGGCCGCGAGCCCGACGGACGTGCGCGCTCTTCGTCGCCGTGCCGTGCCTGCTGCTCGTGGCGTGTCAGCTCGTGGCCGGCATCGATCGCGTCCAGAAGGAGAGCGCGCCGGGCGACGGACCCGACGCGGGGCCCGAGACCTCCATCATTCCGGATCCCTGCGCGCACGCCGCGCCGCCGCCGCCACCCGACACGGACGACGACCCGGTGCTCGACAACCAGCTCGCGCCTTTCTACGTCGCGACCAGCGAGATCCACCTCTTCGGCAAGCCCGACGGCGGCGCGGGCGCGGTCCAGGGCTTCGATCTCGACGGCGTCTGCACGTGCGATACGCGGCCCGGCTCCGCGCACGCGGGCGGCGCGGCATGCCTCGGCCCGAGGAGCTGCGATCGCGATGGCGGCATCGACAACGGCACGCTCTCGCTCCTCGACGTCTTCGGCGCGTTCCTCCCGCCCGGCACCGACCTCGATACCGCCGCGAGCCTCAACACGCGCATCGCGGTGGGCGACGAGACGCTCCTCTTCGCGATCAGCAATTACAACGGCCGCGCCAACGACAAGGAGGTCACGGTCGGGATCCTCCTCTCGCACGGCATCCAGGACGGCACGGGCTGCGGGACCGACGTGGGCCGGCCCAGGCCGCCGTACCCGCCCGGCTACTGCGGCCGGGACCGGTGGACGGTCGATCCGGACGCCGTGATCGGCGCCGCGCCGCCGTACACGCCGTCGATCGCCGCCACCGCGTACGTGAACGATCACCGGCTCGTCATCGACAACGAGAAGGGCTCGTTCCAGATCCCGTTCGGTGACGTGTCGCTCACGATGTTCTCGCCGATCGTCGTCGCCACCATCGTGCCGCTCGACGCTGCGGGAAACCTCCGGGATCCGAGCCTGCCGCCGAGCGGACGAAGCGACGGCAACTTCCGCCTCGACGATGGCGTCCTCGCCGGCCGCATTCCGGCCTCGAGCATGCTTGCCGTCGCCGGCGCGCTCCGCACGCCGGGCAGCGCCGACTCGGGCCCCGATCAGAAGTACCTCTGCCAGAGCGCCGTCTTCGCGGTGGTGAAGAGCGAGCTCTGCAAGCAGCGCGACATCGCCTCGAGCAAGCAGGTCGACTTCGACCCGAAGGCGACGTGCGACGCCATCTCCGCGACCACGACGTTCGTCGCGCGCCCCGCAATGGCCGGCGCCCGCTACCGGCCCCCCGATTTCTTCAACGCTTGCATCGTCAGCGGCAACGACGCGGGGATGCTCGCCGAGCGCTACCGGTGCCCATGATCCGGCGCGAAAGAACTCCTGTTGCTCTCCCCCCGGCTCGATGCTAACTCGCCCTCGGCCGCGTAACGGCGAGGCTCGCTCGTGACGAGCGCCCCGTTCGTTCACCTGCGAACGAGCGCCTCGCGCGCGCTCCGTCTTCTACGCACGCATAAAAACGCCTCACGAAAGGCGCGCCTGTCGAAGGCGCGACGCTCCTTTTGGAATCTCGCGAACCTCGCGAAGCACGCGAATCTCGGTCGACCCCCTTCACGGAGGCGCTGAGCCAGCTCAACGACCGGGCCCTCCGGAGGCTCCTCGGCGCCCGCGCATTCCTGCGTGGCTACGACTACGTGCGCCGCCAGGCGGTGACGGACATCGTCATGGAGGACCTCTCGGCGCGCGGCAGCGTGCGCGGGACGGATCCCGAGCCCTACCAGGTCAGGCTGCAGGTCACCCCGGCGGGCTTCACGAGCGAGTGCTCCTGCCCGGCATTCCCGAAGATCAACGGTCATTGCAAGCACGTGGCGGCGCTCCTGATCGCGCTGCGCGATCAGGTCCGGCCGAAGCAGCCGCGGACCGAGGCCAACGGTAACGGTAACGGGCCGGCGTCGACCCCGCTGCTCATGCCCGGCACGTCGGTGCGGGGTGAGGGACGCAGCGAGGGACGCAGCGAGGGCGCCGGCGATCGGCCGAGCGGGCCCGGCAGCCTCGGCGTCGGCGGCGGTGAGCGCGGAGGTCAGGACCGTGGAGGTCAGGACCGCGGAGGCGACATGGACGGCATGGGGGGTAGCCGGCGCGCCCGTCGACGGGCGCGGAAGCTCGCGGCGCAGCGACCGGGCCAAGCACAGGGGCAAGGGCAGGGGCAAGGAAGTGCCGGTCACGGTGGCGCACCCGGCGGCCGCCCTGGCTTCTCGGTCGACGGACCGAGCCATCGCGATCACGGCGCGCGCGGCGATCACGGCGCGCGCGGCGATCACGGTCGCGGCGGCGGCGCGAGCGGCGCGAGTGGCGCGAGCGGACACGGGGTCGATGCGTGGCTCCCCGAGCCCATGCCTCCCGCCCCGAAGACCATCGAGTACCGCATGCAGGTGCGCGCCGGCGGCCTGATGATCTCACTGCTCGATCCCGATGCGCGCGCGCCGCTCAGCGCGACCGCGCTGCTCCAGTTCCAGGCGCAGAAACCGACCGCCGACCGCGAGGCGCTCCGCGTCCTCGCGCGCCTCGAGAACGACGGCCCGCGCCGCGTGGGCATCGAGGT
>JAYTHX010000519.1:0-7977 GCA_043732195.1 Polyangiaceae bacterium | reverse complement strand
TCAGCAGCGGGAGCACGCCGGGCTGGAGGAGCGGCTCGCCGCCCGTCAGCTCGACCAGCGCCGTCCCCGTGGCCAGCGCCTGCGCGAGCACCTCGGCGCGGGGCATGCGCGTGCCCCCGTAGAACGCCTGCGTGGTGTCGCACCACGAGCAGCGGAGGTTGCAGCCCGTGGTGCGCACGAAGGTGCAGGGCAGCCCGGCGAAGGTCGATTCGCCCTGGATGCTCGCGTAGATCTCGTGGATGACGAGGCTATCTTCCTTCACAGCCCGCCCCACGTAGCACAGTCGGGGGCGCGGACCCCAAGCGTCGCGGCCCGGGGCTGACCGGTCGCTGGGCGCCGGTGAGCGGAGGCACGATCGGGCGTCCTCGCGCGTCGAATGGTCATGCCCTCTGGACCCGCCCGCCGGCCTCTCCCCACCCGCGCCCTCTTCGCGATGCTCGCCTTCGTGCTCGGCCTCGGGACCATTCCCCACCGGGTGTGTGAGCGCGACGCCGCGTCCTACTTCGACGGGGAAGCACGGCAAATCGAGGCCCTCGCCTCCTCGGTCTCCACCTGGACCGCGACCGAGCTCGCCGCCGGCTCCTTCGCCACCGGCTCGCGGCGCTTCGACGGCGAGTGGCTCTTCGGCACGTACATGATGGCAGCGATGGGCTTCGGCCAGGTGGCGCTCGCCACCGACGACCCCACGCGCCGTGCCGAGAGCGCCGCACGGATGGAGCGCTGCCTCGATGCGATGCTCGCGCCCGCCAGCCGCGTCTTCGATCGCGACGCCTGGAGCTTCGATGCCCTCACGTCCCTCGACGCGCCGGCGGGCAGCGCGCAGGACCTCGGGCACGTCGCCTACCTCGGCTACGCCGGGCTCGCGCTGGGGCTGCATCGTCTCGTCGTGCCGATCTCGCGCTTCGATGCCGCCCACGACCGACTCGCCGCCGCGCTGGGGCGCCGCTTCGTGGCGTCGCCCACGGGGCTCCTCGAGACATACCCCGGCGAGGTCTACCCGGTCGACAACGCAGCCGCGCTCGGCGCGCTCGCGCTGCACGCGAAGGCCACGCACGCCGCGCCCAGCGCCGGGCTCGCGCGGGGCCTCGAGACGTTGCGGTCGCGCGCCGTGCAGCCGGCGACGGGGCTGCTCGCGCAGGCCGCTTCGCCCGCGGACGGCTCGCCGCGCGATCCCGGACGCGGCTCGGGCACCGCGCTCGCCTCGTACTTCCTCGCCTACGCCGATCCCTCGCTCTCGGCGGCGCTCCATCACGCGCTGCGGCGCGAGCTGTTCCGGACGGTGCTCGGCTTCGGCGCCGTCCTCGAGCACCCCGCGTCGTGTGTGGAATGCACGGGTCGGGTGGATATCGATTCCGGACCCACGTTCCTGGGCTTCGGGGTCTCGGCCACCGGCTTCGCGCTCGGCGCGAGCCGCGCCAACGACGACCGCGACACGTTCGTCTCGCTCTACGCCACCGCGCACCTGTTCGGCGCGCCCTTCGACGAAGGGGGGACGCGCACGTTCGCCACCGGCGGCCCGCTGGGCGACGCCATTCTCTTTGCGATGACGACCGCGCCCCATCGGGCGCTGCTCGCGAAGCTCGGCACCACGGGCGCGATCGCGCGGTCGTCGTGAGCCCGCGCCGCGCGCTCGTCGTCCTCGCAGGCTCGCTCGTGACGCTGCTCGGTCATCTCGTACTGGTGCGGCTGATGGCACACGGGCATGTCGCGCACGTGCTGCTCGGCTCCGGCAACGGCGCGCCGCCCATCAGCGCGGCGCTGCTCGCGGTCACGCTCGTGCTCCTGCGCTTCGCGGCGGTGGTGCTGGTGCCGGGCGCGATCCTCGCGGCGCTCGCGAGCCTGCTCGCGGAGCTTCAGTCGCCCGGAACCGGGATCACCTCCGGCACCGGGACGAGCTCGGGCGTCGCCGGATCCGGTGCGGGCACCGGCGCGAGCATCGAGGGGCGCGGCACGAAGTAGTGACGGTAGATGGCGTAGCCCGACGCGCCGATCGCCACCGACCCGAGCAAGAACATCCGCAGCAGCACGCCGAACGGCATGCGCGGGCGCTCCACGGGCTTCGCAAGGTCGATGTTGCGCTTCTTCTTGCTCCGCTTCTGCACGACGCCGCGAACCTTAGCGCGTTCGGCCTGCGGCGCGATGCTGCGTGCGTGACCTTGCCGCATGGAATCGCCCGACCAGCAAGGTACGTTCACGCGGATGCGGAGCGTCGCACGCCGGTTGTCGATGGGAGCCGAGGTCGTACCGGGCGGAACGCACTTCCGGGTCTATGCGCCGGAGCGAAGGCGCGTGACGATCGTGATCGAATCGGGCTCAGCGGCGCCGCCGCGCACGCTGGAGCTCGGGCGTGAGGCCGCCGGCTTTCATGGCGGCCTCGCCGACGGCGTCGGCCCCGGCGCGCGCTACCGCATCCGCCTCGATGACGACGAGCGGCTCTACCCCGACCCCGCCTCCCGCTTCCAGCCCGAAGGGCCGCACGGCCCCTCCGAGGTCGTCGACCCGTACGCCTTCGCGTGGACCGACGCCGCGTGGCCCGGCGTCACCATGCGCGGGCAGGTGATCTACGAGCTGCACGTGGGGACCTTCACGCAGGAGGGCACCTACGCGAGCGCGATGCGCGAGCTCGAGGAGCTGAAGGCCGCCGGGATCACGCTCCTCGAGATCATGCCGCTCGCCGAGTTCCCGGGGCGCTTCGGCTGGGGCTACGACGGCGTCGACCTCTACGCGCCTAGCCATCTCTATGGCCGGCCCGATGATCTGCGTGCCTTCGTCGACCGCGCGCACGCCGTCGGTCTCGGCGTGATCCTCGATGTCGTCTACAACCACCTCGGGCCCCGCGGAAACTACCTCACGCAGTTCTCGCCCCAGTACTTCACCGAGAAGTACCAGAACGACTGGGGCGCGGCGCTGAACTTCGAGACCGCGCCCGGCGCCCGCAGCTACTTCGTCGACAACGCCGCCTACTGGATCGACGAGCTGCACTTCGACGGCCTCCGCCTCGACGCCACGCAGAACATCGAGGACTCCTCGCCGAAGCACGTCATCGCCGAGATCGGTGAGCGCGCGCGCGCGGCCGCGGGGAAACGCGCCATCGTGATCGTCTCCGAGAACGAGCCTCAGCTCACGCGGCTCGCGCGCCCGCGAGCCGAGGGCGGCTACGGGCTCGACGCGCTCTGGAACGACGACTTCCACCACGCCGCGCGCGTGGCCGTGACGGGGCACGCCGAGGCCTACTACTCGAGCACCAAGGGCACCCCGCAGGAGCTCGTCTCCGCGCTGAAGTGGGGCTACCTGTTCCAGGGCCAGTACTACCCGTGGCAGAAGCAGTGCCGCGGCATGCCCGCGCTCGATCTCGATCCCGCGAGCTTCATCGTCTACCTCCAGAACCATGACCAGGTCGCGAACTCGGCGACCGGCCACCGGCTCGATCGGCAGACCAGCCCCGGCCGCTACCGCGCCATCACCGCGGCCACGCTGCTCGCGCCCGGCACGCCGATGCTCTTCCAGGGGCAGGAGTTCGCAGCGTCCACGCCGTTCCTCTACTTCGCCGATCACGAGCCGGACCTCGCGGCGCTGGTCGAGAAGGGGCGCGTGGACTTCCTCGCGCAGTTCCCCACGCTGAAGGACGAGCGGGCGCACCGCCTGTTCGTGCCGCCCCAGGCCGACGTCGCGTTCACCTCCTCGAAGCTCGACCTCCGCGAGCGCGAGACGCACCGCGCCGCCTATGACCTCGTGAAGGATCTCCTCCGCCTCCGCCGCGAGGACCCGACCTTCGCTGCCCAGCGCGCCGACTGGATGCACGGCGCGATCCTCGGCCTCGAGGCCTTCCTCCTGCGCTACGTGACGCGCGGCCGGGACCAGGGTGACCGGCTCGTCCTCGTGAATCTCGGCCGCGACCTCGACCTCGGAGAGATCGCCGAGCCGCTGCTCGCGCCGCCGGCGGGCCAGCGCTGGAGCGTCCTCTTCTCGAGCGAGGATCCTCGCTACGGCGGCGTCGGCACCCCGCCGCTCGGCCCATGCGGCCAGCGCAGCCTCGTGGGCGCGTCGGCGCTCGTCCTCGCACCGCAGGAGATCGAACGATGAAGCCCGTGTCCGTGCGAACGATGGACTGGTCGGGGGAGCGGGATCCGGATCCGCTCGTCACCCGCGAGTGGCTGGTGACCAACGGTCGCGGCGGCTACGCGTCCGGCTCGATCGCCGGCGTCCCCACGCGGCGCTTCCACGGCCTGCTGATCGCGGCGCTACCGACGCCCATCGGCCGCGCGATGATGCTCAACCACCTCTTCGAGACGCTCCACCTCCCGGACGGCTCGCTGGTGAAGCTCGGCGGGTACGAGCACGAGGCGGGTTCACTCGAGGTGTTCGCCGCGCCCGTGCTGCGCGAGTTTCGCCTCGACCACGGTCTCCCGGTGTGGCGCTTCGAGCTCGGCAGCGGCGCCGGACGCTTCGTGGTCGAGAAGCGCGTGCTGCTCGTCAACATGCAGAACACCGTGCACATCTCGTATCGCGTGCTGGAAGGGACTGGCCCGCTCGCGCTCGACCTGCGCCCCTCGGTCTCGTTCCGGCCGCACGAGGGCGCGGTGGCGGGCGCCGCGCCCGCCGACTACTCGCTGAACGCGACTGGCGGGCGCTACGAGATCTGCGGGCCCGCTCCGTATCCCGTGCTGCGCCTGCGGATCTGCGGAGAGTCTCCGTCGTTCACCATCGACGGGCACGAGGTGCACAACCTCGTCTACCGCATCGAGAAGGCGCGCGGGTACGACCACACGGGCACGCTCTGGAGCCCCGGCTACTTCCGCGCCGAGCTGCAGCAGGGTAACGACGTCGTCCTCATCGCCTCCACCGAGTCGTGGGAGACGCTCCTCGCGCTCGACCCACCCGCCGCCGATCACGCCGAGCGCGTGCGCCGGGATCGCCTGGTGAGCAATGCCGACGCGCGCGCCCGCCACGGCATGGGCCAGGAGCTCGCGCTCGCCGCCGACCAGTTCATCATCACGCCGGCGAGCCGCGTCGAGGACACGGCGCGCGCGCTCGCCGCCGGCGACCAGGTCAAGACCGTGATCGCCGGCTACCACTGGTTCACCGACTGGGGACGCGACACGATGATCAGCCTCGAGGGCCTCACGCTCTCCACCGGGCGTCACCAGGAGGCGGGCTACATCCTCCGCACGTTCGGCCAGTACGTGCGAGACGGTCTCATCCCCAACATGTTCCCCGAAGGAGAGTCGGCGGGGCTCTACCACACCGCCGATGCCACCCTCTGGTTCTTCCACGCCATCGATCGCTACCTGCGCGCGACCGGTGACCGCCTCACGCTCCAGCTGCTGCTACCCGCGCTGCAGGACATCGTGCAGAAACACGTGCAAGGTACACTCTTCGGGATCGGCGTCGACCCCGAGGACGGCCTGCTCACGCAGGGACAGGAGGGCTACCAGCTCACCTGGATGGACGCCAAGGTCGGCGACTGGGTCGTCACCCCGCGGCGCGGCAAGGCGGTGGAGATCAACGCGCTCTTCTACAACGCGCTCCGCTTGCTCGCGCAGTGGCTGGGCGAGGAGGGAGACGCCGCCGGCGCCGCGCCGATCACCGCCGCCGCCGATCGCGTGCAGCGATCGTTCAACGAGCGCTTCTGGTACGCGGAGGGCAACCACCTCTACGACGTGATCGACGGTCCCGACGGGAAGAGCGATCCCGCGCTTCGCCCGAACCAGATCTTCGCCATCGCGCTGCCGCATCCCGTGCTCGACCGCGCGCGGTGGCAGCCGGTGATGGAGATCGTGGAGCGCGAGCTGCTGACGCCCGTGGGGCTGCGTTCGCTCGGGCGCAATCACCCCGATTACAAGGCGAGCTACGACGGGGATCTCCGCTCGCGCGACGCCGCCTACCACCAGGGCACGGTCTGGTCGTGGCTCATCGGCCCGTTCATCGACGCCTGGCTGGAGCTCAACCCGGGCCGGGAAGAGGAGGCGAGCAAGTTCCTCGCGGGCTTCGGTCCGCACCTCGGCGAGGCCGGAATGGGCTCGATCAGCGAGGTCTTCGACGCCGAGGCGCCGTTCACGCCGCGCGGCTGCATCGCGCAGGCGTGGGGCGTGGCCGAGGTGCTTCGCTGCCTCGTGAAGACGCGGCGCCCCGTCGCCGGCTGACCACGGGTATCATCGGCCCGTTGGCTCCCGGGCGGTGCAGGCAGGTGATGCTCGGTGCGATGCTGGTGCTCGCTTCGTGCAGTCACGGGCGCGTGCGCCCGGGGCGCACCCCGCTCCAGGCGCTGCCCGAGCCGCGGCGGGCGCCTCGCCTCCAGGCCGCGCCGGAGTGGTACTGGGAGCCCGTCGAGATCGATCCACGCAGCTCGGCGGCGCCGCTCGCGCTGCCAGTGATGGAGTCGGCGCTGGTGCGTGAAGAGGGGGCGAAGCGCGTCTGGGAGGAGCTCGGCGTCGCCGGGCGCGAGCGGCTGCTGCGCGACGGGCTGGTGGTGACCGCGAACGGCGAGGCGCGCCTGAAGATGGGTGCGTTCTACACGGAGCTGCGGGAGCTGCGCGTGCCCTACGTGATCACGCTCGATGCCCTCGCGTATGCCCTGCACGTCGCGTGGGAGCGGGCGCTCGCGGAGGTGGACGACACGCTGCTCGCGCCCGGGCTGGACGCGCTGCTCGAGCAGCTCGAGACCAGGCTCGCGGCGGAGCAGAAGGGCGCGGGGGTCGAGCTGTCGGAGGCGATTGGCCTCGCGCGAGCGATGGTGGCGGTGGCGAAGGGGCTGGCGGCGCCGGTCGCGTTGCTTCCGGGCGGAGGCGCGGGCGCAAGCGCAGGTGCAGGGCCGGTCGTGAGGGAGGACGTCGTCGCCGAGATCGCGCGCGTCAACGCCCACGCGGGGGCGGCGAGCAGTCCGCTGCTCGGGGCGCCCATGGACTACGCGCGCTTCGTCGCGCCGGCCGCGGCGGCGCATCCCGGCTCCTACCGCGCGCTCGCCTGGCTCGCCGAGGCGCCGCTCCTCTTCGCTGCGCAGAGCGAGGCGCGTGGGGCCGTCGTCGGGGTCGGCACGTCGCGGCTCCACGCGCGCGCAGCGATGGTGCTGTCGCGCCTCACGCTGCGCGAGGTCGATCCCGCCACCCATGCCCTCTGGACGCGCATCCGCCGCGTGCTCACGTTCGTCTGGGGACCCTCCGACGATCTCACCGGTCCCGAGCTCGCCGAGGTGGGGACCGCCGTCGGGATCGCCGTCGAGGATCCGAAGCAGATCGCGAACGTGGTGAGCGTCGATCGCCTGCGCCGGCGCGCCGTCCAGGGCCGCGCGCCTCTCCTGTTCGACGGCGCGGGGGCGCCCGGCAAGCCGGGGATCTCGCTCCGCCTCTTCGGCGGTCACGCGCCCGTCGACTCGGTGGCCCTCGTCACGCTCGGCGCCGGGCGCGGGCTGCCGTCACCGCTCGATCTCCCGGTGTGGCTCGGCGCGCGCGAGGGACGCGCCGCGCTCCACGAGAGCGGGTACGACGCCGCGCCCGGCTACGAGGGCGCGCTCGCGAAGGCCATCGCCATGCGGCCGAACGAGGCGTCGGCGTCGCGTCATGCGTCGGTGCACGGCTCCCTGCTCGACGTGCTCATGACCTGGCTCGCGCCGGACGCGCCCCGCGCGCTCGCCTCTCCTGCGGCGCAGCGCGCAGCGATCGAGTCCGCGCTCGCCGCGTGGACGTTCGCGCGCCACGATGGCGAGCCGCTCACGCGCGCGCTGCCGCCGCGCGTCGCGTCGTTGCGGCCGCTCGAGGTGCGGGGCGGGCCGCTGCCGGCGTTCGTCGAGGAGGCGCCCGAGGTCATCGCGCAGCTCGTCGCCGCGGTCGCGCAGATGAAGCGCGGTCTCACCGTGGTGGGCGGTCTGCCCGCATCGTCACCGGCGATGGTCGGGCTCACCGAGGTCGAGGACCTCTTGCGGCTGGCGCTGCGCGTCGCGGCGCAGGAGGTCAACGGCGAGCCGCTCCCCGCGGAGGACGC
>JAYTHX010000518.1:0-21935 GCA_043732195.1 Polyangiaceae bacterium | reverse complement strand
GCCCTCGACGTCGACGTCGACGGGCGCGCTCTTCGCGGGCCTCGGCGCCGGCGTGGTGGTGCTCGCCGGCCTCCTCGCCGGCGGCGTCTACCTGTTCGCGCTGCGCGGTAAGGCCGAGGTGCAGGCGCCCTTCGCCAGCGCGAGCCCCGCCCCGGTGTCCGCGGCGCCTGCCCTCCCGCCGGCGCTCACGTGCCCGCCCGGGATGATCACCATCGAGGGCGGCAAGTTCTTCATGGGCTCGGACGACAAGAAGGACGACGAGGCCGAGCGCCCCGCCCATCAGGTCACGCTCTCGCCCTACTGCATCGACACCACCGAGGTGACGGTTGCGCAATACAAACAGTGCAGCGACCAGGGCGAGTGCAAGCGCGCGCCGCGTGACAACGAGTGGCCGGGAATCACCGCGCGCGAGCGCAAGATCTACGACCCGCTCTGCAACGTCCGCGACGCCGAGACGAAGGCTCAGTACCCGATCAACTGCGTGGACTACGAGCTGTCGGACGCCTTCTGCAAGGCCTCGGGCCGCCGCCTCCCCACCGAGGCAGAGTGGGAGTTCGCGACGCGCGGCTCCGACGGCCGCAAGTACCCGTGGGGCGACGACCCGCCGACGTCGGGCAACCGCCTCAACGCCTGCGGCAAGGAATGCCTCGCGTGGGGCAAGAAGAACAACGAGGAGGTCGCGGCGATGTACCCCGTCGACGACGGCTTCGCGACGACCGCGCCCGTCGGCTCGTTCCCCAAGGGCGCGTCGCCGTTCGGCCTTCAGGACGTCGTCGGCAACGTCTGGGAGTGGGCGCACGATTGGTACGCGCCGTACACGCCGGGCCCGCAGGCCGACCCCGTGGGCGGCAGCGGCACCGAGCGCGTGCTCCGCGGCGGCGCGTGGAACGGCGGCGACCCCGGGTGGGTGCGCCCGACGTACCGCTTCAAGAGCGAGCCCACGCTGCGCAGCCACGGCATCGGCTTCCGCTGCGCGAAGGCGCTGAAGTAGCTACGGCAGCACCGTGAGCTCGCGGATGGCGCGGATGTTCGTGCCCTCGAGCGTCGCCTCGAAGACCACGTCGTAGTTGCCGGCCTTCGGCGCGCGCATCGTCGCGCGGTAGAGCGCCTGGCCGGCGGGAAGCACGGGGATCTTCACACCGTCGACCGTCAAGCTGTGATCGAAGAGCGTCATGCGCACGTCGGAGATCCTCGCGAGCGGCCCGACGTTGCCGACCGCGATGTGCGCCGCGAGGTCGACCCGCTTGCCGGCGTGCGTGACCGGCAGCGCGTCGAACAGCACCCGCGGCTTGCCGGTCGTCGCGCTCGCATCGGCACCCACCGCATTCACCTCGTCGTCGTACTGACTGAGCAGGAGGGCGGCGGAGTGATCGGTGGGGTCGAGCTGCGTGGCGTCGTGCGCGAGATCGCGCGCCCCGCCCACGTCCCCGCCGTTCTGCGCCACCATCGCGCGCGACACGAGCTCCATCGAGGCCGTGGAGCGGATCTGGAGGAGATCGATGTCGTTCGGCCAGCGCTTCAGGCCGGCCACCACCAGGTCCCGCACGCAGTCGCCGGGCGGCGTGACGTAGCGGCTGTCCGCGAGCGCTGTGCGCGTCTTGATCACGTACGCGTCGTGCTCGGCATCCGCGCGCTTCGCCACCTGCTGCGTGATGAGCACGGCGAGCGCTGCCCCCAGCAAGAACGCGAGGACGACGATCGCGATGGGGCGCTTCTTCGGCTCGACCTTCGGCGGCGCCTGAGAAGGCGTGGTGGTAGGCGGCGGGGCGAGCGAGATGACCGGCGTCGGGTGCGGAGGCAGCAGCGAGCCGATCACCGGGGTCGGCCCGGGCGTGGGCATCGTCACCACGACCTGCGGCAGCGGCGGGTGAAGCGACGCCGCGTCTTCGAGCGTGGGATCGAGCGACATGCGCTGCCCGATGTCGACATTGCCGAGGCGCGCGACGATCCCCACCTCGGAGATGGCGATGTTCGCCTCCTTCGCCTCCTTCGCGAGCTGCGCTCCGAACGCACGCGCGCCCTGGGCCCGCTGCTTCGGATCCTTCGCGAGGTTGTCCATCACCACCTTGGCGAGCGGCGCCGGGATGTCGGCGGCGCGCGGCCACGAGGTGAGGGGAGGCGGCGCCTCGTGAATGTGCTTGATGAGGAGGCCCACCGGCTCGGCGTCGAACGGCGTCCGCCCCGCGAGCATCTGGTAGACGATGGTGGCGAGCGAGTAGACGTCGCCCGAGGGCCCGACGTTCGCGCCCTGCGCGCCCTCGGGCGAGATGTAGCGCGCCGTCCCGAAGACGAGCCCGGCGGCGGTCTGCATCGACTGCTCGCCGACCGCCACCTTCGCGATCCCGAAATCGAGGACCTTCGCCCAGTCGCCCATCTCGGCGCGGCGCACGAGCATCACGTTCTCGGGCTTGAGGTCGCGGTGCACGATCCCGCGCGCATGCCCCTCGCCGACGGCGTCACAGATCTGGAGCGCGATGGAGAGCGCACGCGCGGGGTTGAACGTGCCGCCGGCCGCGGTGAGGGCGGCGCCCAGCGACATGCCGTCCAGGAACTCCATGACGATGAAGAGCGCTTTGTCGGGCAGCTGACCCGCGAGGTACACCTCGACGACGTGAGGGTGCTGGAGCTTGCTCGCGATCTTCGCCTCGCGGTGGAAGCGCTGGACCAGCTGCGTGTTGCCCGAGAGCTCGCGGTGGAGGATCTTCACGGCCACGTCGCGGTCGATGCCGCGCTGGTGGGCCCGGTACACCCGGCCCATGGCCCCCACGCCGGCGACGCTCAGGATCTCGATGTCCCCGGAGATCACCTGTCCGATGTACGGGTCGCTGTCGGGCGGCCGCTCGTCCTCCGGTTCGAGCTTGCTGCCGTCCTTCGCGCAGAAGACGGCGTCGATCTCGAAGGTCGCCCCGCAACGCGGGCACGACTTCTCCGCGAGCGCCGTGCGTGCCGAGACGTTCACCACGGGCTCGATCCTAGGAGGAGAGCGCGCCCCTTGAGCGACGGACTACGCGATTCGCGAGAGTTCTGATCCCTCGAAGGGATCCACCCCTGGATCATGTATTCCGCAGAGCCACTACAGCTTACGTGTAAGTTTGGCTGTGGAAGTCCGTAAGCACGCGAATTTTCTACGGCCGTGATGTCCTACATCGGCGGCACGGTGCGTGCTGGAGAGACTCGTACAACCTGACTCGGAGCCTCGGGGCAACGTGGGCATCGAGAAAGGACCAACAGGGACAAGGACCCGTTCGCCATCGGCGATCGGCCAGGAGGATTTCATCATGCGCTCGCACACCACGCTTCGGACCGCGTTTCACTTCGGGATGATGATGGCCGTCACGGCCGGCGTTTCGTTCGCCGCAGCCTCGGCCCGTGCCGACACGTCGACGACGCCCGCGGCCGGTGATAACTCCTCGACCGGCTCTGCCGCGCTCAAGTTCGACTACAACCAGGGTCTCGACACGTCGATCGACACCGGTTACCTCGGACCGAGCATCGCGCAGGTCCGCGCGATCATCACGATCGACCCCGTCACCGCGGGTGGCCCGCTCTACAGCATCGACATGCCGAAGGGCGCCGTCGTCGAGGCCTCGTGGGCCGGCGACAAGAAGATCGTCCTCAAGGCGGCGAACGGCTCGCAGACGGACGGCACGGTCAAGGTCCGCCACACGCTGACCCCCTCGCTCCAGCTCAAGGTCTCCGCGTTCGGTCTCAACGCGACGTTCGCGTTCGACGCGGACAAGATCGTCAACAAGCTCCCCGGCGCCAAGTTCGCCTACGACTCGAAGGCCACCCAGCAGTTCGCCCCCTGGGGCTTCACGCTCGTGCAGACGAAGCTGAACGCGCCCGACCTCGCGAACTCGGTGCTCTTCTCCGAGCCCTTCTCGAAGTTCGACGCCATCCTCGACCCCGCGAAGTGGGAAGGCCAGATCGGCATCCGCGCCTCCACGAAGCCGACGTTCGAGTACAAGACCACGAAGGTCATGCTCGCGGGCTCGAACGAGCCGATCACCGTGGGCACCGGCCAGGCGGTCGTCGATGCCGAGGACGGCGACTTCATGGAGATCATGGCGCAGGTCGAGGGCGAGATGAAGGTCTCCGGCTCGATGGCCATCCAGCCCTTCGTCTCGATCTCGAAGGCGTTCGGCTACAGCTTCGGCACCAGCGTCGGCATCGACGCGTACTCGAAGGCCTATACGGTCCCGACCTCGAAGGTCTCCTACCAGAGCACGCTCGTCCACATCCCGCTCCCGAACGTCCACGCTCCGACCGAAGGCATCGACCTCGGCAACGTGAAGTCGGGCGGCTCGGCCTCGAAGACGGTCACCATCACGAACAGCGGCGAGAAGGCTGCCGTCATGTCCTTCAAGTCGTCGGACGCGGCGTTCTCCGTGCCCGGTGGCAGCATCACGGTCGCGCCGAAGGCGTCGTACGAGATGCAGGTGAAGTTCAACTCGGCGGGCGCCGGCGCGGCGTCCTCGGACATCGCGATCGCCTCCAACGACCCGGATTCTCCGGTGCAGACGTTCAAGATCGGCGCGAACGGCGCCGACGTCGGTAGCACCAAGGGCAGCGAGAACGCTGACCTTCCCGACGGCCCCTCGGCCAGCGGCTGCGGCTGCAAGACGGCCGGCACCACCACCTCCACGGGTGGCTGGGCCGGCATCGGCCTCCTCGGGCTCGGCGCTCTCGTCCTCGTCCGCCGCCGCCGCAACGCGGCCTGATCGAGCCACACAGACTTCGGGTACGCCGAGGGCTCAACGTCCTCCTCCCTCCCTCCGCGTAGCACCGAACACCAAGCCCGCATGGCATCCCCGGCCATGCGGGCTTTCCTTATTTCGGTGCGTAGTTCTTCCTCCATGAGCCCTTCGTCCAGCGGAGCCACACCAGGATGCCGCCGACCGTCGTCTCGCAGAGGAAGCCGATCCAGCCGCCGAGCGCGCCGAGGCCCGCTTGCCGGCCGAGGAACCAGGCGGCGGTCGGGATGAACAGCCACATCGTGCCGATGCCGATGGCCGCCGCGATGCGCACGTCCTTCGCGCCGCGCAGGGCGCCGCGATAGACGAGGTTCACGGCGTCGAGCACCTGGAACGCCGCAGCCATGAAGAGCAGCCGCCGCGCGACGGTCACGACCTCGGCGTCCTTCGAGAAGAACGCCGCGATGAGCCCGCCGGCGAGCGCGAAGACCACCCCGCACGCCGCCATGAAGGCGATGGCGACGAGCACCGCGCTCTTCGCCGCCGCATCGGCCTCGGGGATGCTCCGCTTGCCGAGCGCTCTGCCGACCATCACGCTCGCCGCCTCGGCGATCGCCACGCCGGGAAGGAATGACACCCGGATGACGTTGAGCGCGATCGTGTGCGCTGCGATCTGGGCGCCGCCGATCCCGCCGAGCACCGCCGTGAACGTGGCGAAGGCCAGCGACTCGACGCCGAACTGGAGGCCCGTGGGCACACCGAGCTCGGCGACGTCACGGGTCGCTTGCTTCAGGGACATCACCGGGAGCTCGACGACCTGCGCGGCGCGCGCGCGCTTCTCGGCGCGCACGAGGAGCACGGCCATCGCCGCGAGCTCGAGGGTCTCGGTGGTGGCCGTCGCCCAGCCGCCGCCGCGGACGCCCATCGCCGGGAGCCCGAGGTGCCCGTAGATGAGTGACCACGCGAAGACCGCGTTGAAGGCGTTGCCGGCGATCCCGATCACCATGGGGGTGCGCGAGTCGCCGATCGCCTGGCGATGCTGGATGAGCGCGCACAGCGCGCAGGTCTGCGGCGCGCCGAGCGTGACGGCGGCGAGGAAATCGCTCGCATAGGGCACGATCGCGGGATCGGTGCCGAGCGCGCGTAACAGCCCGCTCACGTCACGGCATGCGATCAGGATCGCGACGCCCAGCACGAACCCGAAGATCATCCCCGAGCGCGCGTAGACGTAGCCGTCGAGGGCGCGGCCCTCTCCGATGGCGTGCGCCGTCCGCACCTTGACCCCGCGCATGATGCCGAACACCACCGCGTAGCCGAGGAACATGAACGTCGTCGCGATGCCGACGCCGCCCAGTGCACCCGGACCCAGTCCACCGACGAGCTTGGTGTCGACGAGGCCGAGCGCGGTCTCACCGAGCATGGCGGCGGCGATGGGCCACGCAAGCGCGACGAGCTCGCGGGTCGGGGTGACACGCTTCTGCTTGTTCTCGCACGAAACTTTGGTCGCTTCGGGTCGCCCCTCGAGCGCGATGAGTCGCGTCTGCTCGTGGGCGACCTGTCGTTTCCGTCGCTTCCGTGAGGCCTCGAGGCCTTCGGGTGCATTCATGACCGTTCTCTCGCTCCGGACCGCCCTGGGATGACGCGCCAGGCGTCCGGGGGTCCGGGAGAACGGGCTGGCGCGGTCAGGTGTCGTCCTTGCCGTCGAAACGGCAGGTCGAGACGCGGACCCGCGTGGCGACAGACGAGTCTCGCTGCGTCAAACCGCGGCGCGCACGAATCGATAGATGTTCGCTGGCTTCGAGGCCGTGGCGCGCTTGCCGCGCGCCTGCTCGATGAGCCCATCCTCGATCATCCGCAGGAATTTCTTCCGGAAGTTGCCGGGGTCGAGCGGCGCGCCGCCGATCGTCTCGTGGACGCCGCGGAGCTCCTGGATGGTGAACGTCTCGGCGACGAGCTCGAAGGCGATGGTGCTGCGGTCGAGGTCAGCGCGCGCTCGCGCGAGCGTTGCGGCGAGGATCTCGGCGTGGTCGAAGGCCAGCGCTTCGTCGTGCGCTCCTCCTGCTTGATCGAGGTCGGCAACGCTGAACCAGCGCGCGCCCGCTACGTCACCGCCAGCGCGGATGAGCGGCACCAGCGTGGGGCGCACGAGCGCGAAGTACGCGACGCTGATGACGCGCATGCGCGGATCGCGTCCGGGTCGCCCGAAGGTCTTCACCTGCTCGAGGAAGAAGCGCCCGGAGACGGCCTGCGAGAGGCCCGTCTCCTCCTCGAGCTCGCGGAGCGCAGCGGCGTCGAGGTCCTCGCCCTGATTCTTGCGGTCGTCCGAGACGCGCACGAAGCCGCCCGGCAACGCCCAGCGATCCTTGAAGGGGTGCTCGCTGCGCTTCACGAGGAGGACCTGGAGATCGTGGTCCTGCACGGTGAGAATCACGAGGTCGACGGTGACCGAGGGACGCGGCCAGTCACCCGGCCGGTATTTCTCGAGGAAGCGTTCTTCCTCCGGGTCACGCCTCTTCTTCATCGACGCGCGCACGATAACCCGCACGCGACAGGGTCGTCACTTGAAACGCATGCAGCGCCCGCCCGTGTAGCCGGCCTTGTACTCGGGGTACTTGAGCGCGGTTGGGTTCGTCAGCGCGCGCGAGCTGTTGTAGCCGATGCCGCGGTACTTCAGGCCGAAGTTGCCCGTGAAGGTCGCGCCGGTCACGTCGAGCACGGCCTCCTCGAGGTTGCCGTGCAGGTCCATCCAGCCCTCGGCGTCGCCCGCGTTGAGCTTGACGACGTCGGCGGTCATGCGGCCGGGCGCGGCGATCTTCGAGGCCGCCTCGCTCGTCGGCTGCGGGTCGGCGAAGTACGGATAGTAGTAGGGGAGGTTGGCGCCCTGACCCGAGTCGGAGGTCGCGTTGATCGACGCGAGCGGCGCGCAGCGGCCGCCGGTCGTCACGCCGCCGGTCTGCGTCCCGCAGTCGTTGCCGTTGGCGAGCGAGGGCGGGCTCGCGGTGACGAAGTCGAGCACCTCGTCGGTCGCGAGCTGACCGCCGTCCCAGTGACAGAACGCCGCGAGGATCGCGTTGGGGATCGCCGTTGCCGACTTCACGTCGAGGTAGTCCTTCGCGAGGAACACCTTGCCGTTGACGATCGCGTCGCGCCGGGCGAGCCCGCCGTTCTTCACCATCACGTCGGGCGGGAGCCAGTACGTCGGGAAGCCGTAGGAGCCGGCGGAGTTGTTGGTGTTGTGTCCGTGCACGTAGACGAAGAGCTGGCCGTTGAACTGGAAGCTCAGTCCCGCGTCGCGGTTCCAGGGCGCGGCCTCGGTGTTGTTGCTCGGGTTGTGCGGGACGACGATGCTGTCGCCCTCGACCTGGGTGGGCAGGAACATGTTCCAGCTGGCGTTCCAGATGGGGGGCGTGTTCGCCGCGACCCACGCCTTGAGGTTCGGCTTGCCGCCGTTCTTCGCGGTGACGTCCTCGATGAAGGCGCGGATGCGGCCTGCCGTGATCTCGTACTTGTCGAGCGAGACGGCCTTGCCGGGACGCGCGGCGTCGGAGAAGCCCGGGACCGGCAGGCTCCTGCAGCAGCTCTCGCGCACGTCGGCGTTGTCGGCGAGCTCGACGGCGCCGCACGTGTCGCCGACGCCGCACGGCTTGCCGTCGGGCGCGCCGCACGTGCCGCTCTCGCACGTGCCGCTCGCGCACTCGGCGCCCGTCGTGCAGCCGGAGCCCGTGCACTTGGTGGGGCAGATCCCGCCGCAGTCGATGCCCTCTTCGCCTTCGTCCTTCGCGCCGCTGGCGCAGCCGGGGGCGGGCGTGTCCGACGCCGCGGACGAGCATGCGGGCACGAGCAGCATACCGGCGAGGAGCAAGGCACCAGCGGCGAGGACGGAATGGGCTCGGATCACCATCCCGATCTGTCATGGCGACCGCGCTCGCGCTCGCGCAAATCGAACGCATTCGTGATCGCGGATCGCTGCAAAATGCAGCTGGATCGTGCATGTTCCACGCGGGCTGCGCCGGTCTTCGACCGCGAATGCGGCTCCCGGTCCCCGGCTCGATGCTCGTCGTGGCGGGCACTTGCACCCGACGCCGCCCCCCGCGCGGTCAGGGCGAGAAGAAGCCGGCGTTCGGGCCTGGCGCGACGCGGCCCTGGCTCGCGCGGATCGCCGACTGGCTCACCATGCGGAACACCTTCCGGATTGCGCTCGGCGTCGCCTGCGCCTGCACCGCGATGCAGCCGTCGGGCACGCCCATCTCCTTCGCGACCTTCTGCAAGTCGACCGCGTTGCCCACGCCCACGAACGCGAGCGTGAACTGCTCGGAGGCGAGGAGATCGCGGCTGATGCGCTCGCAGTCCGAGGCGCGGCGCTTCGAGCCGACGTCCTCGCCGTCGGTGATGATCACCACCACGCTCTTGCACGGCGTTCCCGAGCTCCGGAGCTGCTCCGCGTAGGCGACGTTCGCGGTCAGCGCATCGCACCACGTGTCGTAGAGGCGCGTGCAGCCGAGGCCGCGGTAGCTGTGCCGGTCGAGGCGCGTGACGTCGTCGAGCCCGACGTACGAGTGCACGACGCGCACGTCGTCGTTGAACGTCCAGAGCGCCATCAGGATCGACTCCTTCTCGCGCGTGTCGCCGAGCGCATCGACGAGAAGGTTCTGACCCTCCCGCACCGCGTCCTCGAGGCCGCGATCGTGGATGCTCGAGGAGGCGTCGACGAGCAAGGTCACGAGGGTGACGTCCGAGGCGACGATGTCCTCGGCGTCCTTGCCGGCCGCGCCGGCGATGACCACGGCGCCGAGGTTGCCGGTGAGCAGCGCCGACGTGGCCGGGCTGATCGTGCCCTTCTGGGCGGCGGATGCGAGGAGCGAAGGGAGGCTCTGCGGCGGGGTCTTCGTAGGGTTCGACATGGCTGGCTCCCTTCCTTTCAGGCGATGGGCTCGGTGGTCTTGACGATGTGCATGCCCGCGGCCTTCAGCTCGACGAAGGCCCGCTCGGCGATGCGCGGGAAGTCGAGGGCGGGCGGCAGTGGGTCGAGCGGCGGAGCGGGCACGGGGCTGGTCGCCTCCTCGAGGATGTAGATCTTCTCCATGAGCTTCGGGTCGGTGCCGGCGATGTGCTCCTTCATGTCCTTGAGCGTGGAGAGCACGCAGTGCGATTTCGCCTGGCCGAACACGTAGACGCGGTCGAACTCCATCAGCATCTTGAAGAACGCCGCGTTGAACGTGCCAACGCTCTTGCCCCCGAGCTCACGGACCTCGGGCGCGAGCACCGAGTAGTTCTCGGTCATCGCGTGCGTGCCCTTCGTCTCGAAGTGCGTCTGCGACGAGCGCACCAGCGCGTGGAACATCGCCGCCTCCATGAGCGCGGGCACGAGCGCGTGGCTCACGCCGCCGAGGAGCGTGTGGTACGGCCACACCGTCAGCGTGTACTTGCCCGCCGCCTCGAGGCGCTTCACGTACTCGAGGCACTCGGCGGGATGCGCGACCGGCTTCCACTTGCCCGCCCGCACGTCGCTGAGCGCGATGTTCGTGAACGGCGCGGGGTGCTGGCCGCTGTCGTCGATCCACCACGCCGGGTGGAAGATCTGGAACACGCGGTGGGTGTCGAGCGAGAACGCGACCTGGGTGATGCGGTCGAGGTTCCGGTACAGCCACTCGATGGTGCGCGAGGTGTCCTCGACCGCGCCCGGGACGAAGAGGCTCGCGCCCGGCGTGCAGAAGCCGACCTGGCAGTCGATGCCGAAGGCCGCGATGCGCAGCGTGTCGCTCGACGAGGGCGCGACCTTCGCCGTGCGCTGGTAGGCGTCGGCCGCCTCGGCCACGAGCGCGACGCGCTCGACGTAGACGTCTCGGACCTTGGACGGATCGTAGAACGTGGGCAGCGGCATCATGATGACGGATTCCCTTCGAAGCAGAGGTGGACGATCGCGTCGTGGGTAACGACGTAGACGGAACCTCCCAGGCCGACAAGGAGGTCGGCGTCGGGGGGAACGAGGTCGCGCGTCCCGGGAAACGCGCGGACGGTGACGAACGACCGCGTGGCGCGATCGGCACGGAGGAGCACGAGGCGGTGGTCGGTGGCGACGAGCACCGCGCCGTTGGCGAGGCACTTGCCCGAGACCGCGGCGAGGATCGTCGAGGAGCCCGCGGGGCCGGTCTCGCTGGCGAGGAGCTCGCCCCGCGCATCGACGAGGTGCGCGACGTGGACGACGCGCCCCGCCTGCTCGGTGGTGGCGGAGAAGAGCGCATGGCCGTCGTCGAAGGCGACGCTCCACTCCACGAGCTTGCCCTCGAGGTGAGGGAGCGCGAGCTGCCGGAGCGGGCCACGGCGCGTGTCGAAGAGAAGCGACATCGTGACGAGCCCGGCGCGGTAGAACGCGAAGCCGAGGATCGTGCCCACTCTCACGTGCGTCTGGCCCTCGAGGATCTGGCCGATGCGCGTGCCGTCTGCGGTGCGGGAGAGCCAGTCGCCGTCGATGCGGACCCGCGCGTCGTGGCGGCGCGGATCCGGCGCGATCTGCAGGGTCGCGCCGCGCAGTCGAAGATACTCTTTGGCAAGGGACGCCCGCCACGTACCAGCTGCGCACGGTCGCGAACGGAAGCAGCACCGTGATCGCCGATCTCGCGTCGGCCACCATCGGCGGCACGCAGTACCGGAACTACTGCACCGTCGGGCCGTACCTGCTCGCGAGCCTCTTCGTCGTCGCCGGCGCAACGAAGCCACCGCGAAGTCGCGCTCGCTCAGCCTTCGGGGGCGCCGCCCGGATTGACGGTCGGCGGGGGGCTGCGGAAGACGAGGCCCGAGGGCGTCGTCCCGAACCAATGAGAGGCGAGGCCGCACTGCGTGCAGACGATGCGGTACGCCTTGGCGGCTCCGTCGACCGCGAGCGCCATCCCGAAGGAGTCGCGCGGGCAATAGATGACGTCTCCCGCTCGGAATTTCGCCCAGAGTTTGGCGCTCTCCGCGTGTGGAAGATGCGGGGACTCCGGCGCTCCGCCCTTCTCGCTCACCTCTCCTTTCTACACGCGATCGGGCCCGGCGACACCTGCCTTCCTCGCCGGCCCTCCCTGCACCCCTCCCGGGTCCGCTTTGCCGCGCCTTTTTGCTGTTCCGCGGGGGGCCAGGCCTAGGGCGCCGGGACGCAGCGGATCGCGGCCGCGTGCGGATGCAGCTTGTCGGCGAGGAGATCGACCCGCGCCGGCGGTGGCTGGTCGGGGAACCAGACCACGCCCTCGTAGAACGTCGTGCACAGCGGCGTGCCGAGCTCGCCGGGGGCGAGGTCGGGCATCGGGACCACCATCGTGCCGCCTGCGAAGTCGACCGGCGGATGCGGGGTCGGCAGCGATGCGCTCGGGCAGGTCGCGCCGGGAGCCTTGCGCCGGTAGACGTCGTACGCGCCGACGCGCACCTCGAAGCAGAAGCTCGCCGCGAGCCAGCGCGCGGCCGGCGCATACGCGCGCATCGGGCGCCCGAGCACGATCGAGCCCGTGTCCACCACCACCTCGGGCGCCTCGCGATCGAGATCGCCGAGGAGCGCCTCCATCGAGCCCGGCACCACGCGCGCGGGCTCCTTCTTCAGCGAGTCGTGAAACCACGGCACGAAGCCCGTCACGTAGGTCTCGAACACGTAGCGTCCTGCCGGCCGGCGATGCGCATAGGCATGGAGCCAGGGCGAGAAGCCCCACACGAAGAGGCGCGCGTCCTTCGCGGTGGTGACCTCGAGGTAGCGGCCGAGGCGCTGCGGGAGCTCGTCGTGGGTGAGCCGGCCGTCGATCTTCTCGTTGAGGTATGCCGTGAACCCCGCCGCCACGAGCAGCACCGCCGCCGCGCTGCCCCCGAGGAGGCGGTGCGCGCCGACGCGCGCGAGTGGCCGGTGCGTCCATGCGGCCAGCGCGAGCGCGAGGAACGGCACCGCCGACACGTAGTAGTGCGGGAAGAAGCGATACATCGCCGACGCGGAGAGCAGCGCCACGAGGAAGTGAAGTGCAAAGTACACGCGTACGTCGAAGCCGCGCGTGAGCGGGCTCGCCGAGCGGGCCGAGCGCGCCGCCGCCACCCTGCGCCAGAGGAACGTCCCGGCCGCGCCCAGCACTGCCACGGTCGCCGCGATGAACGACGTGAGGCGCATCACGTGATCCGAGAGGGGGATGAGCGAGGCGCTCGAGAGGAGCGTCTCCGAAGGCCGCAGGTGGACGCTCAGGTTGTACGTGAGCGTGTAGTAGACGAGCGCGCTCAGCGTGCCGCTCGCCGCGGCATGCACCACGAACGCGAGCGGCACCGCGGCCAGCGCCGCCGCGAAGATCGCGAGCGACCCGAGCGGTACCCGCCGCGGGCGCCTTCGCCGCGCCTCGACGCACAGCCAGAGCACCGTGGGCAGCGGCTGGAGCACCGCGGACTGCTTGATGGTGATCGCGGCGCCGAAGAGGAGGCCCGAGCCGATCAGCCAGCGCCGCCGCGTGCTCGCGCGAGCGCGCGTGGCCAGCACCCCGGCCGCTGCCGCGCCCACCAGCAGCGGCACCTGGATCGCCTCACCGTGGAGCGCCATGCCGTCGAGCGGCGGCAGCCCGGCCACCAGCGCGTACGTCGAGATGACCGCCGCCACCACGCCCGCGCGCGGCGAGACGAGCCGCCGGGCGATCCACGTGACGAGCGCGACGTGGAGCACGACGAGCACCAGCGCCGCCACGCGCACTGCGGCGACGTTGTCCCAGCCGAAGACGCGCGCGAGCGCGGCGAAGAAGTAATACATCAGCGGGCCGCGCTGGCTGACCGCGCCCTCGTAGAGCTTGAAGCCCTCGTTCAGACGCTCGGCGAGCGCCGAGGCATAGGCCTCGTCCACGTTCGCGTAGGCCTCGTAACCGATGAGCGGCGCGTGCACCGCCACGAGCGCGACGACGCACGCCGTGAGCACGGCGCGCTGCCAGGCGCGGTCGGCATTCGCCCTCATCGCCGGTCACACTACTGCGGGACGACGTAAGCGTCGAAGTTGTCGACGGGCGCGCGGGCGCCTTCCTCGAGCGCGGGCAGGCCGGACGTCTCGTAGGGGACGAGCCGGTCGGGGACGTCGGTCCCCACGACGTAGAGCTGGAGCCGGCGATCGGGGAAGCGCGCGCGGAGCTCGCGCATGAGGCCAGGGTGATAGCGCGCGAAGACCACCGGGCCCGAGAGATCGGGCGTGTTCGCGGCGAGCGCGCCGAGCGCACGGATGTTCTTCAACCATACGACGTTCTCCATGAACGTCGTGACGTCGTTGTGCGAGCGCAGATCCCCGGGCCCGAACGCGACGAGCACGAGGGAGCGCTCGTCCTTCCAGCTCGCGGCGAGCTTCGCGAAGCGCGCGTCGGTGCCCCAGTACCCTTGCGCCACTTCGCGCGCTGCGCGCACGGCAAAGAACGCGTTCCACAGCAGCGTGGCCCCGACGATGCCCGTGAGGATCCGCGCCTGCCGCTGCGCGAGCCGCTCCACTCCGAGCGCCGCCAGCACCAGCAGCGAGGGCAGGGCGACGTGATAGAAGCGCGCGCCGTACGCCGTGCCCGCATACCAGTAGAGGCCGTACAGCACGAAGGTGAGCGGGAGCGCCGCGAACAGCACGCGGAGGCCCGCGCGATCCTCGCGACCGCCGACCACGATCACGAACGTCGCCAGCGCGAACACCACCGGGCCGCCGCCCGCGAGCCAGAACCAGGCGGTCACGTTGTCGCCGAAGTTGCTGAAGGCGTTCGTCAGCGAGTGCGGGCCGGCCCCGGTCGCCTCGCAGCCGTGGCCCGGGCCGAAGCCGAGCTGGTTGCACCCCGCGTGGTACGCGAAGAGCGGGATGTCGACGGGGCCGGCGTGCTCGTCGAAGAACGCGTTCTGCGGGAAGCGCAGCATGCTGCCCGTGAGGTGCGCGTTGTAGAGGCCGAGCAGCAGCACCGCCAGCAGCAGCGGAGCGGCGAGCGCCATGGCCTGCGCGAGCCGCGCCCGCCCGCGAAGGCGTGCGACGACGGCGAACGCGGCCACCAGCACGAGCAGCACGAGCGCGCACAGCGGGCGCGTGGCGGCGGTGAGGCCGAGCGCGGCGCCGACGATCGCGAAGAAGGCGAGAGCGGGCGCCGGCTCGTCCTTCGCGGTCGCATGCAGCCCCACCGCGAGGACGAGCGCCCCGGCGAAGGCCACCAGCGAGTGAGACATGAACGTGGCGGCGAGGAGCAACGCCTGGGGCGACAGGGCGTAGAGCGCTGCGGCCACGATGCCGGCACGCCGCCCCGCGAGCAGCCGCGCCGAACGCCCCACGAGCAGCACCGCGCCGCCGTGGAGCAGCGGGTTCACCCACGAGGCGAGCCCGAGCAGGTACCCCACCGAGAGCACCGCGGGCCAGCCCGGCGGGAACACGCTGAACGTGCGCACGCGATCGTCGACGAACCACATCGCGAACGCCGCCCGCGGCAGGTGCACCGCCTCGGAGAGGTGGCCGCTCGCGAAGGTGCGGGCCTGGAGCGAATAGGCGATCTCGTCCATGACGTGCGGGACGTCGTCGAGCGCGAAGTGACCGATGAGCCGCGCGATCGCGACGCCCAGCAGCGCCAGGAGCAGCGGCGCGGCGCGGCCGAGATCGCTCGGGCGGTCGTCGGGTGCCGTCATGGGCCCGGTCCGCACGGCGCGTAGGCCCCGAGCTCGCTCGGGTAGGCGATGCCCGCCGCGCGATTGTTCGCGGTGTCGCGCGCGCGGTTCGGCGAGACGAAGAGCTCGAGGCCCGCGGCCGGCGGCGGCGTCGCGCCGGGGAACCACATCGGGTCGGCGTCGTCGTGCGGGCAGAGGAGCCGCGCGCTGGCCTCGTCGACGGCGAGGGGCATGGGGATTTGCATCGGCAGCCCGTAGAAGTCGATCGGCGCGTGCACGCGCGGGAACGTGTCGTCGGCGCAGCCGCTGGCGGGCTTGCGGCGGTAGACGTCGTAGCCGCTGATGCGCAGCTCGAAGCAGTAGTGCTGGTGCAGCCACGTCGCCGCCTGCGGGTAGGCGCGCATGGGCCGGGCGAGGATCACGCTGCCTGCATCGATCACGAGCTCGGGCTGCTCGCGATCGAGATCGCCGAGCAGCGCCTCGAGCGAGCCCGGCACCACGCGCGCCCGCTCGGTCTGCGGCGAAGCGTCGAAGAACCAGGGGACGAAGCCGGTCACGTAGGTCTCGAACACGTAGCGACCCGCCGCCTTGCGGTGCGAGTACTCGTGGAGCCACGGCGAGAAGCCCCACACGAACACCGAGGAGCCGGGGGCGGTCGTGACCTCGATGTAGCGCGCCACGCGCTTCACCATCGGCCCGTGCGTGACCTGCCCGTCGATCTTCTCGAACGCGTACGCCTGCAGGCCGCCCGCTATCACCGTGCCTGCCACCAGGATGCCGGTGGCGACGCGCAGGACGTCCGCGCGGCGGAGGCGCGTGCGCACGCGGCGCGCGATCCAGGCCGCGAGCGCGAGCGCCACGAACGGCAGCGCCGGCAGGTAGTAGTGCGGGAAGAAGCGATACATCGAGGACGCGGCGACGGTCGCCACGAGCGCATGCGCGCCGAGGTAACGCTCCGCGCCGAAGCCGCGCAGCAGCGCGTGCCGCGAGCGCTCGCGCAGCGCCGCCCGCGTGCGCTGCCACGCGTAGGCGACGGTCGCGGCGAGCAGCGTGACGCCCACGAACACGAACGACGTCATGCGCTTCACGTGGTCCGCGAGGGGCTCGAGCGTGGTGTGGGAGAACAGCGCGTCCGCGGGGCGGAGGTGCACGCGGACGTTGTACGTGAAGCAGTAGTAGACGAGCCCGCCCAGCGTCCCCGACAGCGCGGCGTGGATCGCGAAGCCCGCCAGCACGAAAACGATGCCACCGAGGAGCGCCGCGAGCGATCCCCACGGCGCGGTCCGCGGGCGCGTTCTCCGGGCCCGCGCGAACAGCAGCAGCACCACCGGCGCCGGCTGGAGCAAGGCCGACTGCTTGATGGCGATGGCCGCGCCGAAGAGCACGCCGGCGAGGAAGAGGAGGCGGCGCTCGTGCTTCCCGCCGCCCGCGAGCCACGCCACTGCTGCGCCGCCCAGAAGGAGCGGCGCCTGCATCGTCTCGCCGTGGAGCGCGAGCCCGTCGATCGGCGGCAGGCCGGCGACGAGGATGTACGTCATGAGCGCGGCCGCGAGGCTGCCCACGCGATGCGAGACGAGGCGCGTGCCCGCCCACGCGACGATCAGCACCTGCGCGAGCACGACGGCGAGCGTGCACAGCCGCAGGGCGACGACGTTGTCCCAGCCCCCGACGCGCGCGATGGCGGCGTACGCGTAGTACATGAGCGGACCGCGCTGGCTGATCGCGCCCTCGTACAGCTTGTGCCCGTCGAGGATGCGACCCGCGAGCGCGGCCGCGTACGCCTCGTCGACGTTCGCGAACGTGCGGTAGCCGATGAGTGTCGCGTGCGCCGCGACCAGGGAGGCGAGCGCGCCGCCGAGCACCACGAGGCGCAGCAGGCGGTCCGCCGGGCTGACGCCCGACGTGGCGGGGACCTCAGGCGCGTCCGGCATCGCGCGCGACCCTTAGCCGAGCTCCGTCGCGAAGGACAGGGGGTGCGATTCCCGGCCGAGCAGCGCCGGCAAGCGGGCGTGACCGCTCCTGCCATCCGTGGTACCTCGCGCCCCGATGTCCGCGCCGGATTCGCCGAAGACGAGCGAGCGTCTGACGTGGCTCGTGCTGGCCGCGCTGTCGTGGAAGTTCTCGCAGCTCGGTGAGCAGCGCGGGGTGAGCTCGGCCGAGCCGCTCGCGGTGCTGATGATCGTCCTCGGAGCGATGGTGGGCGTCGCGGCGCTCGCGATCGCGATCTCCGACCGCGCCGGCACGTGGCTGCGGTCGCCGCGCATCCTCGGCCTCTTCGCCTTCTTCGTCACCGCGTACGTCGTCGTCGACGTGCTCGCGCGGTCGCACGTCATCTACACGTTCACCACCGACGCCGACGTGTTCACCGACTACGGCGCTCGCCTCCTGCTCGCGGGGAAGAACCCGTACGACACGTCGCTGTACGGGGCGATGGTCGCGCATCGCGTGCCCATCGAGCTCCAGACGCCCCTCGCCGACGGCGGGTTCTCCGATCGGCTCGCATACCCGAGCCTCTCCTTCCTGCTGCTCGTGCCGTTCGTGGCGCTCGGCATCCCCACCACGCTCTTCTACGGGCTCGCGCTGTGCGGCTGCCTGTTCATCCTCTTCCGCCGCGCCCCCGTCGAGCTGCGGCCGCTCGTGCTGGTGCCGTTCTTCGCCGACACGACCTACCTCGCGTACTCGTTCGGCGGCCTGACCGACGCGACGTGGGCGCTCATCCTGTGCCTCGTCGTCGTCGCCTGGAAGCGGCCGCTGACCGCCGCCGTGCTCGTGGGGCTGGCGTGCAGCTACAAGCAGCATGCCTGGCTGCTCGTGCCGTTCATCCTCGTGCGCGTCGCGAAGGAGGCCACGCCCGAACAGCGCTGGCGGTCCGTGGTGCGGTTCGCGGGCGTGGTGGGCGCGACGTTCCTCGTGACGCAGCTGCCGTTCATACTCTGGAATCCGCGCGCGTGGATGACCGGCGTGCTCGAGCCCCTCGTGGCGCGGATGGTGCCCCTCGGGGAGGGGCCTTCGGCGTTCCTCCCGCAGAGCGGCGTCGCGATCCCGAAGGTGGCCTTCGCGCTCGCGTTCTGGAGCGCGTACGTCGCGCTGCTCGTCGTGTCGGCGAGCTGGTCGGCCGGCTACCTGCTCATGTGGATCGGGCCGAGCCTCGCCTTCGTCCTGAACTACCGCAGCTTCACGAGCTACTGGATCTACAACGTGCTGCCGCTCGCGCTGGAGCTGTGCCGCGCGGCGCTGCCGCCGAGCGCGTTCCACTGGCCGTATCGCATTCGCGGCCGGACCATCGCGGCGGTCGGCGGGGCGGTGGTGGCGGTGGCCATCGTGGTCACCACGGCGCAGGCGCGGCAGGTGAACGGCCTCATTGACATCGAGGTCCTCTCACCCGTGCGGACGTGGGGAACGAACGTCCAGCGCATCGACCTCCAGATCACGAACCGCAGCTCGCACGATTTCTGGCCGCGCTTCTGGGCGCAGGGGGTCAGCTTCCAGCCCCTGTCGTGGCGCATCGACGCGGGGCCGCGCGTCCTCGCGCCGGGGGCGACGTCGCGGTACTCGGTCTCGGCGGTGCAGACCATCACCGAGTTCGAGCTCGCGAGCGGCGGCAACCTCACCGTCACCGATCTCCGCTCGTCCTTCCGCAAGATGATCCGCTTCGAGCCGGACGCGGCGGCGTTCTCGCCGGAGGAGATCCCGAACGCGAGCTTCCGCGCGTGGGACGTGAGCATCGCGGCCCCCACGTACTGGAAGCTCGTGCAGGACCGCAGCCCCGGCGCCTACCTGATGCCCGCGAGCGACGCCTCGCACGCCGTGCTCACGCTCCACCTCGACGGGGACGCCGCGAGCACCGCCCGCAAGTCGTTCATGTACTGTCCGGCGCTGCCCTCCTGCTACGCGATGGCCGGCGCGATCGGCCGCTTCACCGCGGGCGACGTGGGGCCTGGTGACGAGCACGTCGTCTCCGCGATGACCGAGCTCTCGGCGCGGCCCGAGCCCTTCACCATCTGGGCGAAGGCGCCGCTCGCCGCGAACCGCCCGCCCGCGTGGGAGGAGCGCTACGGCATCTCGCTGACGTTCAACCATCAGCCCGCGTTCATCGCGCTCGGCGGGGAGCCCGGGCGCGGCGTGCTGCGCGACGGCACGCCCTACGAGGTGCTCCCGGGGCCCCGCGGCGAGTGGGCGCGCTACACGATCGACCTCGGCGCGATCCAGAAGGCGTACGCGAAGGACGTCTACCCCCAGGCGCGCACGCCGCTCGTGCGCTTTCCGCTGCTCGATATCCCGGTCGTGCAGGTCCTCCTCTCCCTCACCTACGCGGCGCGCGGCGACGAGGCGCGCAGCGCGGAGTTCGGGATCATCGAGGACTCGCTGCGCGGCCGTGATTCGGTGAAGCGCGTGTACCGCGGGCTCGCGGAGCATCCCGGCCAGGTCGACGCGTGGCGCGCCTCCTACGAGGCGGACCTCGGCAACCTCGACCGCGCACGCGAGCACGTCGAGCGCGCGCGCCGCCTCGAGGACCACCCGCAGCTC
This sequence comes from Polyangiaceae bacterium, assembly GCA_043732195.1. GTDB lineage: Bacteria > Myxococcota_A > Polyangia > Polyangiales > Polyangiaceae > Labilithrix. The sequence continues at coordinate 2,121 of JAYTHX010000518.1, read as the reverse complement.
GAGATGCAGGCCGCGCACCTGGCGCTCGCGACGGGCCGCCTCGAGGACGCGAAGACGAGCTTCACGCGCGCGCTCGCCTACGACGCGATGCAGGCGAACATCGGCCTCGGGTGGGTCTTCATCGTGGAGCGCAAGCTGAGCGATGCGCGCGCCTGCTTTCAGAGCGCGCTGAGCGCGTACGAGGAGGCGGTGCGCCTGAAGCAGGCCGGCGGCGCGGCAGAGGTCAACGCGCTGGTGGCGTCGGTCGGTCTCGCGACGGTGCAGGCGGCCGAGGGCGACTGCGCGGGCGCCCGCCAGACGCTGACGCGGCTTTCTCCGCAGGAGCGCGACCTCCGCGAGCAGGACATCCTCGAGCTGAGGACATGCCGCGACAAGAAGTAGAGGCGCGCTCGCGGCGGTTCGGGCTCGTCACGGCGGCGGCGGGGATGCTGTTCGGCGCGATCTCCCTGCCGTATCCGCCGGGACCGGATCACGGGCTCTACTTCTACATGGGCCGCGAGATGGTCCGGCACGGCGCGATGCCCTATCGCGACATGCTCGACCAGAAGACCCCCGCGATCTACCTGCTCTACGCCGCGTTGGTCCGCCTGTTCGGCGAGCACGTGTGGGGGATCCGCGTCGCCGAGTGGCTCGTGATCGTGCCGTTCGCGCTGTGCCTCGCCCGCGTGGCGACGCCGCGCGAGGAGAAGACGCCCGACTGGCTCGCGGGCTTCTCGGTCCTCGCCGCGAACGTCTTCTATTTCGGCTTCTTCGATTACTGGCATACCGGGCAGTGCGAGTTCTGGTGCGCGCTGCTCGTCGCGCTGGCGCTCTGGGCGGGCCTTCGCGCACCGGTGCGACCGCTCCTGGGCGCGTTCCTGGCGGGCGTCGCGTGCGGCACCGCCATGCTCTTCAAGCCGACGGTCGGGCTGCTCGTCGTCGTCGTGCTCGGCGCGGTCGTGGCGGCACGCGGGTCGTGGCGCGAGCGGCTCGTCGCCAGCGCGGCGTTCGCCGGTGGTGGAACGCTGATCGTCGGCGCGTGCGTGCTGTGGCTGGTGCTGCGCGGCGCAGGCCCGGCCGCCTACGACATCCTCGTGACGTTCAACCGCGCGTACGTCGCGCAGGAGCGCCGCGTGAACGATTTCGAGGACGTCGCCCGGACGGTCCTGGCGGCCCACCACCTGTTCGACCCGCTCGCGAGCTTCCTCCACCTCTGGATCGTCGTCGGCATCGTGCAGGTCGGCAGGAGCGGGCGGCGGTACGTCGAGAGTCCGCTCGTGCTGCCGGCGCTGATCATCGTGGCGGCGGCGGCGGGCGTGATCGCGCAGCTGAAATTCTACCCCTATCACTGGGGCATCATGATCGTCGGCGAGACCCTGGCGGCGGTGGTCATCGCACGCCAGCTCGTCGAGCACCTCGCGACGCTGCGCATGAGCACGGTGCGGGCACGCCTCGTCTGCGTGGGGACGCCTCTGCTTCTGTTTGCGCTGAGCGGCTACGTGTGGGGGTGGCACGAGCGCGTGATGGCGACCGTCCGCTACGTCTGGAGCGGAGACCGCGTGGCCTTCCTCGATCCGTTCCGCGTCGAGCATCCGTTCCACTTCTTCGCGAAGGACGAGGAGGCGGTGGGGCTGTGGCTACGGGCCCACGCGCGCCCCGACGATCGACTCGTGGTGCGCGAGTTCCACCCGACGATCTACGCGTCCTCGGGGCTCTCGTACGGTGGGCGATTCTTCTGGGACGCCTACCTCACGGATCCGCGGCGCCGCCGCGACGAGTGGCTGGCCCAGGACCGCGCCGACCTCGAACGGATCAAGCCGCGCTGGGTCGTGGCGATCCTCCCGCGACCTGACATGCACTGGGGCGACCCGCCCGCGCTGGCCGCGCCCGCGTACTTCATCCCGTTCGGCTACCGCCAGGTGCACGAGATGTACGGCTACGCCATCATGGAGCTGAACGCCCCGGCGCCGTGAGCGGGCGCTTCAGATCCAGCCCGCGCAGCGTGAAGGCGCAGCTGCCGAACGAGGTCCGGAGCTCCACCGCGTCATCGGCGTGCTCGGGCGCGATCTCGAAGGCGAGCTCGGCGATCTCCTGATCGGCCGCGACGTCGCGCTCGGCGAGGAGACGCTTGCCGCCCGCAAG
>JAYTHX010000517.1:0-51550 GCA_043732195.1 Polyangiaceae bacterium | reverse complement strand
CCGCGCGTGACGAGGCCGGCCAGCTACGACGGCTGCGCATCACGCTCCAGGCCACGAACGACCGGCGCGCAACCATCAGCTCCACGCTTTGACGCTCGCGGCCGAGTCGGCGCCGCCTGCGCCCGCGCCCGCCGCGAGCGCACACCCGAGGCTCGCTACAACCGCGCGCTCGCCGAGGCACCGCCCGGAAGCTACCGCCCGGCCGAGGCGCGTTCGCTCCTCGACGCGCTCGAGTGAACGCGGGCCGCGCGTTGCGTCGGCACGGCCGGTGACGGGATGCCGCACGGGCATCGGCTCGCAGATGAGATACCCTCATTTCATCCATGCGAACCGTCCTGACCCGCGTCGCGCTCGCCCTCTCGATCGGCGCGATCGCCGCGGCCTGCCGCACCGTCGCCGATGACTACACCCCGGGCGACGGCACGGGTCCCGACGGCCTGCCGGCCGGCAACCCGAATGGCAAGGACACCGGCGGCGGGTGCGGCGTGGGCAACGATTGCAAGTCGGGCGTCTGCACGGACACGAAATGCGCGGCGCCCACCGCGACCGACGGCATCCGGAACGGCGACGAGACCGGCCTCGACTGCGGCGGCAAGAACGCCCCCCGCTGTCCCCTGGGCAAGGGGTGCCTGGTGCCCGACGACTGCACCACCGGCGCGTGCGTCGACGGGCTGTGCGCGGCCGGCACCGCGAACGACGGTCTCAAGAACGGCGACGAGACCGACCTCGACTGCGGCGGGTCGGTCGCTCCGGCGTGCGTCGACGGCAAGGGCTGCGCGGCAGGCAAGGACTGCGTGAGCCAGGTCTGCGGCGCCGACAAGAAGTGCGCGGTACCGACCGGCACCGACGGCTTCAAGAACGGCGACGAGACCGATCTCGACTGCGGTGGCACCGCCACCGGCGCGCCGAAGTGCGCGGTGGGCAAGGCGTGCGCGGCGCATGCAGACTGCACGTCCGACGCGTGCAGCTACAAGAAGGTCTGCCTCGAGTACAAGAGCTGCGTCCCCCACAGCGGCGGCGACACGTGCGGCCCGACCACGAACGACGCGAACCACGAGAACTGCTGCACGCGCATCGCTGGCTCGCCGCTCGACAAGTACAATGTCACCGCGGGCCGCTTCCGGCAGTTCGTGGAGCGCACCAACGGCAACCTCCGGGCCTGGGCCATGGGGCAGAACGCGCCCGGCTGGGACCACGCGTGGGACACCTTCCTTCCCACCATGCTCGACAACGGCGGCACCACTCCGGACGACAGCACGCCCTTCTCGGGCGTCTATCAGGAGCTCGGTCCGTACGTGCACGTGCCCGGCGCGACCGGCGCGAACGAGGGCTGCGACATCAAGGGTAACGGCGCGCGCACCTTCCGCCTTCCCGACGCGGTCAACACGCGCATCGGCGACAAGCAGTTCTACACGCAGGAGATCTACGACGCGAAGCCGCTCAACTGCGTCCCCGCGTACATGATGGCCGCCTTCTGCTTCTGGGACGGCGGACGCCTGCCCACGCGCGTCGAGTTCAACGCCGCGTGGGGCGCAGCGACGTACCCGTGGGGCGCAGCGCCCGCGGCCGCGGGCTGGACCATCGCCTACGACAGCGACGCGACCGGCACCCCCTTCACGCCCGCGAGCGGCGACGTGAAGCGTGCAAACTACAATTACAACTACTGGTCGCCTGCGACCAAGCTCGGCACCGACTACGCGGTCTTCATCGCGGAGCCGGGACGCTTCCCGACCGGCGCCGGCCCGCAGGGCCATCAGGACCTGGCGGGGCTATTCCAGTACGAGTCGATCACTCCCGCGAAGCCGCCGGCCACGGGCTACCAGGTCGACTGGTCGAAGAGCGGGTCGTGGCAGGGTCACCAGATCCCCTACGGGGCCCTGAGCACCAACGCGACGAACAAGTACTGGGCGACCGGCGGCCGCTGCGCACGTTAGCCTGACCCGCGATGGCGCGCGTCCTCTGTCCCCCTCCCGACCGCGACTTCGATCCCACCGAGGCCGCGGTGCCGTGGCACACGCTCACGCGCGCGCGAGCCACGAGGTGGTGTTCGCGAGCGAGCACGGGCACCTATGTCTGGGCGCGCTGGCCGGGCCACGCGTTCCTGTTCGCGAAGAGGCTCCTCGCGCGCCTCGTCTGAGCGGCCGCCCGCTCAGCTCAGGGCTTGCCGCCCGCGGCCTTGCACTGCGCTTCGAGGTTCGTCGCCGCGGGCGAGCTCCGCGCGCGCGCATCACGAGCGCGCGCGCAGATCGGCGGGTCGGGGGCCGCGGGCTTCGGAGCGGTCTTCACCACCACCGGCGCGGTGGGCGGCGGCGCCGCGGAGAGGGTCGCGGCGGGCGCCTCGGCCTCGGGCGCGGCATCCGCGACGACGACCGGCGCCGCGGCCTCGGGCGCGGCATCAGCGCCGCCCTCCTTGTCCTTGTTGCACGCGAGCGCGAAGACGACGAAGACGAGCGGCATCGCGAGACGAGAGTTCATGAAGGGACTCCTGGGACGCGCGCTCGCGCGCTCACGGTGTTCCGCCGGCGGCGCGGCATTGCGCCTCGAGCGTTTGCGCGACGGGACTGTTGCGGGCCCGCGCGTCGCGAGCGCGCGCGCAGATCGGAGGATCGACGCGCGTGGGCGGAGGAGGCACGGGCGTCGGCACGGGGACGACCGGCGGCGGCGGCGGAGGCGGCGGCGGCGGAGGCGGAGGGGGCGGCCGCGGCGTGGGCGTGGGCGTGGGCGCCGTCGCGGGCGGCGTCGCGGGCGGCTTCGTCGGCGTGGTGCCAGGCGGCGTGGCCGGGTTCGTGGTCGGCTTCGGCGCGGTCGCCGGCGGCTTCACGGCTCCGCCGGGCGCGACCGGGTTGAGCGGCGCGACGGCACCGCCGAGCGGCGACGCGGGAACGGCGGTGCCCGGGTCCGGGGTGACGACGGGCTGCACGCTGGTGACCGGGGCCGATGTCCCGAGATCGATCGGAGCCACCGTGGTGCTGCTCGAGCCCTTGCCGAACGCGCCTGCGCCCCACGCCACGAGCCCGATGCTGAGCACGGCGACGACGCCAGCCACGCCGAGGATGAGCCCCTTGTTGCTGCCGCTGGCCTCGTTGCCACCGCCGCCGTGCGCAGGACCGCGCGGCACCGAGGCGCCACCGGGCGTGGCGTAGCTCGGCGGCTGCTGCTGCGGCGCATACGCGGGCGGCACAGGGGCCGGCGGTGCGTTCGCCAGCACCGGCGGCGGCGGGGCGTACGGACCGGGGCCGGGGGTCGGGCTCGCGCCGAAGTCGCCCGGGAACGCCATGGGCTCGCCCATCTGCGTCTTGCCCTTGAGCAGCTCGGCGCCGGCCGCTGCCTCGACCACCGGAGCTTGCGCGGGCGCGGGCGCGGGCGGCGCGAGCGCAGGCGGAGGCGCCGCATAGGCGGAGGCGATCGGCGCAGCGAGCTGCGAGGGCGCGTTGGGCATGTCCTTCGTGCCCGCCGGTCGCGCATCCATCGGCGACTCGACCTGCGCCATCGACTTGTGGTTCGAAGTCGCCTCCTTCTGCGCGGACTCGGACGCCGACGGACCGATCTTGCCGGAGAAGCGATCGTTGAACTCGCTGATGTTCGCGAACCGCTGCTCCTTGTCCTTCGCGAGCGCGCGCATGATCGCGTTGCGCATCGACTCGGGGAGCGCGGCCCCGTTCGGCGTCGCCTCGATGGCCTTCGGCGCGGCGGTCATGTGGAGGGTCGCCCACTCCCAGGCGGTCTTCGCGTCGAACGGGAGCGTGGCGGTGAGCATCTCGTACGCCATCACGGCGAGCGAGTAGATGTCGCTCCGGGCATCGAGCGGCTGACCGGTGAACTGCTCCGGGCTCATGTACGGCGGCGTGCCGAGCACCATGCCCTGCTGCGTGAGCTGCTTCTCGTTGCGATCCGCCTCGCCGCTGCGCTTCGCGATGCCGAAGTCGAGGACCTTCACAAAGTCCTTCTGGCCCGCGCGCTCGGTGAGGATGATGTTGTCCGGCTTGAGATCGCGATGGATGATCCCCTTGCCGTGCGCCTCGGCGAGCGAGCCGCAGATCTGCGCGAGGATCTTCTCCACGCGCGCGGCCGACATCGCGCCTTCCTTCGCGAGGTGGTCCGCGATGCTGCGGCCCTGCACGAACTCCATGACGATGTAGAGCACGCCGTCGGGGCTCGTACCGAAGTCGAAGACCTGGACGGTGTTCGGGTGCTCGAGCGTGGCGAGCGTGCCGACCTCGCGCTGGAACCGGTCGCGGACCTTCTCGTCGCGCGAGAGGTGCGCGTGCAGCGTCTTGATGGCGACCTTGCGCGTGTGCTGGCCGAGCGACTGCTCGCCGACGTACACAGCGCCCATGCCGCCCTCGCCGAGCAGCTTGATGATCTTGTACTTGTCCTGGAAGACCCGCCCGAGCAGCGGATCGGGCCCTGGCGCACGCGGGAGCGGAGCTCCGCACGACGGACAGAACGGGGGACCGCCTTCTACGGCGACGTGGCACGACGGGCATTGCATCGTAGAATCGCGGCGAGAATAGCAGCTTGGCGGCAGGAGGTTGGACGGACGACCCGCTCGCCCGATCCAACGATGATTACCGGTTGGTTTTCAGGGATTTCCGCCCGCTGCCTTGCACTGCGCAACGAGGTTCGAGGCCGCCGAGCTCTTTCGAGCGAGCGCGTCGCGGGCGCGCGCGCAGATCGGCGGGTCGACCTTCGGCGGCGGCGGAGGAGGCGGATCCTTCGGCTTCGGGGTGGGGATGGCCGCCGCAGTTCCGGTCTTCGGCGGCGGCGTCCCGGCCTTTGCGCCGGTGTTCGCCGCGACGGCGGTGGTGGTGGTGCCGTTGAGCGGGGTGGTTCCGATCGCCGACGAGTCGTCGGGCGGCGGCGGCGGCGTGACGGCCGACTCGACGGGCGCGGTCTGCGCGGTCGCGCTGATGCCCGCGAGCGGGTCGCCGCCGGGGCCGGTCTTCGGCTCGCCGCGCAGCGCGAAGGCGGTGATGCCACCGCCGATGAGGAGGATGGCGAGCGCGCCGAGGCCGATGATGAGGCCCATCCCGCCCTTCTTCTCGCCGCCGCCGTGCGACCCGACGTGCGCGGGTCCCGCGGGGATGGCGATCGGCGCCCCCTGGTGGCTGCTGGAGCCGGAGCCGGCGCCGGCGTACGGCGGGGGCGTCATCGCGTTCGGGTTCGGGCCCATGCCGCCCATCACCGGAGCCGCCATCTCCGTCATCGGGCGCGCGGCGCCGGGCGCGGAGACCGCCGCCGCGCCGTTGTCGTGCGCGGGCGCGCCCATCACCGCGGTGTGGGGAGCGCCTGCGCCGGCGCCGCCGCTCGCAAACGCCTCGTAGAACTCCTTCACCGTGGCGAACCGCTCGTCCTTGTTCTTCGCGAGCGCGCGCGTGATGGCGCTGCGCATGCGCTCGGGGACGTTCGTGCCGAGCGCCTGCGTCTCGATGGGACGCGGCGACTCGGTCATGTGCTTCGAGGCCCACTCCCAGGCGGTGTTCGCCTCGAAGGGGTACTTACCCACGAGCATCTCGTACGCCATGATGCCGAGCGCGTAGATGTCGCTGCGCGAGTCGACCGGCTGACCGGTGAACTGCTCCGGGCTCATGTACGGCGGCGTACCGAGCACCATGCCCTGCTGCGTGAGCTTCGCCTCGTTCGGGTCGTGCTCGCTGGAGCGCTTCGCGATGCCGAAGTCGAGCACCTCGACCCAGTCCTTGGTCCCAGCGCGCTCGCAGAGCACGACGTTGTCCGGCTTGAGGTCGCGATGGACGATGCCGTGGCCGTGCGCCTCCTGCAGGGAGCCGCACACCTGGCGCATGATGTTCTCGACGCGCGCCGGCGGCATCGCGCCGTCCTTCTCGAGGATGTCGGCCACGCTGCGGCCCTGCACGAACTCCATGACGAGATAGAGGGTGCCGTCCTCCATCGAGCCGAAGTCGTAGACCTGGATGGTGTTCGGGTGCTCGAGCGCGGCGACGGTGCCGGCCTCGCGATCGAAGCGCGCCTTGATGGCGGGGTCGTGGGAGAGGTGCTTGTGGAGGGTCTTGAGCGCGACCTTCCGGGCCGTCGATCCGAGCTGCTGCTCCGCGAGATAGACGCAGCCCATGCCGCCCTCGCCCAGCTGCCTGACGATGCGATACTTGCCGGCGACCAGCGTGCCGACGAGGGGATCGGGCTCTGTCACTTCTCCCTGAGTCATCTCGTGAAGGGTCGCACAGAAGGCGCGTTCTTGCCGAGGATCATGGGCCTCCAGGAGGGATCGCGTGGACATGTCCCGGCTTGTACGGGCCGGCCCTCCAAGGGGTCTTTCCGCCCGAAGGCCGAGCTACGGCGCGCCCGCGTCCGACGCAGCCGGCCCCTCGGTCGGGGGCCAGGGCAGCGGCATCCGCACGTTCGTCGCGCGGTCCCAGAGCTCCAGCTTCGTGCCGCGCTTCGTCGCCGGAAAGAGCACGCCGATGCGGGTCCGCAGCTTCGGTTCGAAGCGCGGCGGCGTCTTCAAGCCAGCGTCGGAGGCCTCGGGTGGCGGGCCGAGCATCGGGAAGTCGAAGCGTACGCGCTCGATGACCGTGGGCCCCTCGAAGAGCTCGAGAGCGAAGCGGCCCATCACGCGCGGCGTCTGGTGCGGGCCGGCCATGTCAACCTTGTGAATTTCGATGAGGTAGATGTCGCCGCGGTCCCACCGCAGATCGAACACCCACTGCTGGCGCTCCGTCATCGGCGGCGGATCGGGGGGCGTCCTCGAGATCGGCGAGCCTGCGTCGCGCGCGGGCGCGGCGTCGAGCCCGGCGTCGCGGCCGTCGGCCGAGGCATCGCCGCTCGACGCAGCGAGCACCAGGAGCGCCCCGCACGCGACGACGAGGACAGGAAGGGCCGACAGCTTCAGGTTCCGAGCGCGCACGTCACGGCCGTATCCCACGCTTCGGCGGCGCCGCCAAGGTCCGTCCATGCGCGGAGCAGCTCGGGCGGGATGGGCGCGGAGGCGGTAAGCGGCGCGCCGGCCTCGCCCGGGATCGTGACGCGCGCGGCGTGGAGCGCGATGCGCGCGAGGGAGACGACGCGGCCACCTTGGAGGGTCACGCGCGTGGGCCCGCCGTAGTCGCGGTCCCCGAGCAGCGGAGCGCCGGCGTGGCTCGCATGGACGCGGATCTGGTGCGTGCGCCCCGTCTGCGGCGCGACCGCGAGGAGCGCGAAGCCGCCGGCGCGCGCCACCGCGGCCCAGAGCGTGAGCGACTCCTTCGCGTCGGGCCCGAAGGCCGCGCGATGCCGCGCGTCCTTTCCCTGGCCGATCGGCGCGCTCCAGGGCCTCTCGCCGGTCGCGCCGTCGCGCGCGATCGCCACGTAGCGCCGCTCGTAGCGGCCCTGCGCACGCGCCTCCTTGAGCCGCTCCTCGGCATCGAGCGAGGTCGCGAACACGACGACGCCGCTCACCTCGCGATCGAGCCGCGAGGTGACGAAGAGATCGTTCGCGGTCTTCCCCAGGTGAGCCGCGACGAGCGCAACGAGCGCGTGCGAGGCCCCGGCGTGATCGGGGACAGTGGGCATCCCGGCGGGCTTGAGGCACGCGATGAGCCCGGGCCGCTCCCAGATCACGCGCCACGTGGCGCTCGCGCTCGGGGCGCCCTGCGCCGGCCCGATGACCACCTCGTCACCGGGCTTCACGGGCAGCGCGCCGCTCGTCACCCGCCGGCGCCCCAGGAACACGCGCCCTTCGACCAGCGCGCGCTCCGGCTCCCCCGCCTTGCGCACGATCTCGGCGACGGTCTTCCCGTCGCCCTCGCGCACCACCCAGCGCTTCTGCCGCGGCGTACGCGTCGTCACGTCGCGGGCAGCCGCTCGACGATCCCGCGCTCGCCGTCGACGCGGACGCGATCGCCGGTCTTGAGCGCGCGCGTCACGCCGTCGACGTTGACGACGCTCGGGACGCCGAGCTCACGCGCCACCACCGCGGCGTGGCTGAGGGGTCCACCGAGCTCGGTCACGACGCCCGCCGCGATGCAGAACAGCGGCGTCCACCCGACGTCGGTCGTGCGCACCACGAGGATCTCGCCCGGCTGGAGCTCGCTCATGTCGGCCGCGGAGAGCAGCACCCGCGCGAGGCCCTCGACGACGCCCGAGCTCGCGCCCGTGCCCTTCAATACGTCGCCTCCCGCCGGCGGCAGCTGCACGGAAGGCGGCGCCCCGATGAACGTGGCCGGCGGGTCGGGCCGCGCCTGATCGCGCAGGTACTCGGCGCGACGCGCGCGCACGAGCGGCGCGAGGTCGGTGCGCGAGGCGCGAAGCGCGTTCACCACCTCGTCGACGGTGAGGAAGAACACGGTGTGCGTGCCGGCGAGTGGCGAGCCCTTGGCCCGGAGCTCCGCCCAGTCCTTCGCGAGCTCGGGCACGAGGCGCAGGATGCGGCGATCCGCGTCGAGCGCGACGTCCCGCAGCATGCCGAGCACGCGGGTCACCCACGTGCGCATCTGCTCGCGGCGGCGCGCGGCCTTCTGCGCGCGCGCCACGAGGTGACGCACGAGCGTCTGCTCGGCGAACTTCATGCGCGGGACCAGGCGCTGCATCTCGGCATCGGAGGCGGACTTCGCGCGCGCGATCTGCGGCTCGACATCCCGCGCCTCACCCCGCAGCGAGACGCGCAGCATCGCCAGCACGGGCCGCGGATCTTCCTTCCAGCGCGGCGTCGACAGCTCGGCCTCGCGCACCGCGCGGTCGCCATAGAGATCGAGGAAGCTGACGAGCGCGCGCTTCGTCGGACCGTCGGGGATGGCGCCGACGGTCGCGTTCTCCGTCACGAGCACGTCACGCGCCTCGGGGTCGCGCCGCGCGAGCTCGACGAGCCGCATGACGCCGATCGCCGGCCGCGCGCTCTCGAGGTCGCGGATGCCGCGCGTGAGATCGTGCGCGAGCCGCGCCGCGCCCGCCGGCTCGACCCGGGAGAGCACGCCCTTCAGGATGATGTGTGTGCCGAGCGCGCTCGAGGCGCAGGTGAGCATGACGTCGCCGGTGCGCTCGAGCAGGAGCTGCACGTCGCGGATCTTCCGCGCCACGCCCTCGTCGGGGAGGATCGCCAGATCGAGCGCGTTGTGGAGGCGGAACGACTGCTCCGCTTCCGCCTCGTACTTCGCGACGTGATCGTCGAGGCGGAGCTGTTCGCGGAGGAGGCGCGTCGCGGTGAGGGGCAAGCGGGCGTAGAACCCGCCGCGCGAGACGTCGCCGATCTGGTTCGCGAGCTCGTCGCCCCCGGACCCGCCGCCCAGCTCGACGAGGGTGCGGGGATCGAGCCACGGCACCTGCGCGGCGATCCGCATGAACTCGGTCAGGTTCAGATAGAAGCGCCCGTGCACGTTGCCCACGAGGCGCGCGTGCTTCGGGACCGCGCAGCCGAGCGTGCCGAAGGCCTTGCGGAAGCCCGACTCGCTGTAGTCGCCGGCGATCGACCACGTGAACGGCGTCGCCACGCCGGGCAGCGCCTCGCCGACGTTGCAGCTGCTCCACACGGTGTCGGCCTCGCCGCCCTCGGGGAAGCCGCGGCCGGTGACGTGGCGCGCCTGCACGATCCACACGCGATCGCCCTCGCAGGCGAACTCGACGTCCCACGGCACGTCCTCGATGGCCTCGAGGCGCTTCGCCACCGACGCGAGCTCGGTGATGCGTGCGCCGTCGAGCGCCGGCGCGTCGGGGTCGTCCACCGCGATCTCCATGACGCCGTTCGGCCCCACCACCGCCGCCCGCTGCTTGCGGGCGATGGTGCTCTCGATGGTGGTGCCGTCCTCGGCGATGGTGAGCATGTCGGGCGTCGTGATGCCGTCGACGACGGGCGAGCCCAGGCCGAAGCCCGCGTTGATGATGCGCTCGCGGGGCTTGCCGATCGCGGAGTCGTGGCGGCGCGTGAACATGACGCCCGCCGCCGTGGCCTGCACGATGGGCTGGATCACGACCGCCATGCCGACGTCGCGCACGCCGTGCGTCGCCAGGTAGCCGAGCGCACGGCCCGAGGCGATCGACGCCCAGACCCGGCGCACCGCCTCGCTCAGCTCGGCCGCGCCGCGCACGCCGAGCACCGACTCCGCGAGGCCCGCCATCGAGACGAGCGCGCCGTCCTCGCAGGTCGCGCTCGAGCGCACCGCGAAGCCCCACGGCGCGCTCGCGCCGTGCTCGTTCCAGAGCTGCTCGAGCTCCTGCTGGAGCTCCGGCGGGAGCTTCGCGGAGAGGATCTCCTGCCGGGCCTCGGCGGCGCGCGCGTAGACCGCGCGGCCACTCGCCGCGCGGAGCAGCGAGCGCGGCTCGCAGGCAGGCGAGAGCTCGCGGAGCGCGGCGGTGAACGCCTTCTGCGGGAGCACCCAGGTCTCGGGCACGAGGAAGCCGTGACGGCGCAGCCAGGCGAGACGCGCGGCCTTGCCGCCCACGTTCTTGCGATCGGAGAGGCTCTCGTCGCGCGCCAGCGAATCGAGCGTGAGCAGCCACTGCGCGCCCTGCGCCTTGCTCTTCACGCCTTTGCTCGCGACGACTGCCATCGGCGAAGCATCCTAGCAGGAGCTTCCAGTCACGCGCGGGCGAGCATGCGGTCGTGCCAGAGCAGCATCTCCAGCGCGCCCGGGCCGCGGTTGAACGGGTAGTCGTGCGGACCGGGCACGTCGGCGAAGTCGTGCTCGATCTTCGCGGATCGCCAGGCTGCGGACGTGTGCGAGATAGCCCCGCGGAAGTAGTCGTCCTTGCTCGTGAGGAGGCGGAGCGAGAGCTTGGGGTTTCTGGCGCGCGCGGCGCGCGCGAGCTCGGTGAACTCCGGCACCTGATCCTCGCCGAGCGCGGCCTGGAGGCTGCCCACCGCGCCGAACGCGGTCGGGTTGCCGAGCCCGACGCGCAGCGAGACCGCGCCCCCGAGCGAGACCCCGTCGATGCCGGTGGCCGCAGGGTCGGCGAGCGCGGGCAGCTCGGCGCGCACGCGCGGCAGCACCACCTCGAGGAGGTAGCGCGCGTAGTCCTTCACCGGCGCGGGCTTGTGCAGATCGACGTCGGGCAGGTACGGGCACACCACGATGAGCCCCTGGAACGGGGTGGTCACGAGCGAAGCGTTCGTCTCCTTCAGGCGCGTCTCGTCGAAGAAGCCCTCGTAGTCGTCACCGATGAGCGGCGGCGCGCACAGGCGCTCGATGGCGCGGAGCAGCGCGTAGTCGCGCGGCCAGCCCATCACGCCCTCCACGGGCCCCTTGTTCGCCTCGCCGCGTCCGTGCAGCGCGACCAGCACGGGCAGCTTCTCGTCGCTCTTGCGCCACGACGGCACCACGACGACCGCGCGGCCGTTGCCCTCGAAGGTCCAGGTCTCGGTGCCGACCTGCCCCCGCGGGAGCGGCGCGGCGTCCGGCACGAGGGTCGGCATCTCGGGCAGAGTGGTAGGGACGGGCGGCGGCGGGTGACCGTTGCCGCGCCGGCGACAGTCCGAGCATCCAGCGAGCGCGAGCGATGCAAGGAAAGCCCGGCGACCAATCACGCCGTGAAGTTACCTCATCGGACGGCTCTTCCGTCAATCCTCGGGGGGCGAGGGGCTCTTCCCAGCGACGGTGCGGACGAGGTCCACGAGGCCCGGGTCGTTTCGCAGCTGATCGCGCAGCACGCTCTTGATCTCGGCGAGCTCGGCGGCGGGAACGCCTTTGAGGCCCTTGGTGGCCTCGTCCACCTTCAGATCGACATATCCGTTCACGTCGACCTCTCCCGAGCGGAGCCGCGCCAGCGGCGAAGTTGCTTCTGTTGCGTGTGTGTTCTGCGTGGGCGCGGCAGGTCCCGCCTTCTCGCTCCGCTCGACCGTGAACGGCGCAGCGGGACCTCCAGCCTTCGTCGCGCCCGCCGGCCCCCCGGTCTCGGGCGTGGGAGGAAGCGCGCCACCTTTTCCGATGCGGTCGATCGCCATGGGAGTCTCCAGTCTAGCGGATGTTGCCGATCGCGGTCTTGACCGTGTCGTGCTCGGCCTTGAGGACGTTCGAGAGCGTGGAGAACGTGCGGTTCTGCGCGTTCACGGTCTCCTGGATCTGGAGGTAGTAGAGATTGATCTCCTGACTCTGCTGGAGCGAGGACTCGATCCCCGCGTCCCCGCCGGGGGCGCCCGGCGTGCCCGCGCCGCCCGTGATGCCGGTGGCGTTGAGCGCCGCGTTCGCGACGCCGCCGGAACGGATGCCCGCGCCGCCGGGGCCCTCGGGAGCCCCGCGCGTCGGCTGGGCGCCGATGCCGCCGAGGGGAATGCCGAGGGACGCGGCACCGCCGCTGCTACCGCGGACCGCGACCGCCATGAGCGGCCCGCCGGGGAGGACCTTGATCGCGGTCTCGGCGCCGCGCACCAAGGACTGCGCGAGGACCTGCTTGAAGGCGCCGCGCGCCGACGTCGGCGTGACGCGCGGCTGCGTGGTGGCGACGGTGACATCGGCACGTGCAGAAATGCTCGACGGCTCGGACATGACTCTCCTCGGTGGCGCACGATGATGTCCGCCCTGTGGTGCCTGTCGGCCGGGCGGCCTCGCGGTTGCGTACCATCGGCGGAGGGCCGGCGGATTGTCGCGAGACCCTCGAGCCGACCCGGTATTTCAGGGCGATCCAAGCAGCCAGGTGATGCGGGCGCGCCGGACGCGCTTGTCGGCGAGGGCTGGTCCGTCGTCGTTGAAGTACAGCGCACCTCCGTCGAGCACGAGCGCGACATCGAGCGACGGCGGACCGTCGAGCGTGACGAGCGGGTAGGCCCGCGGGGGGTCGCCCGAGAGCTCCATGCCGTCGAGCGCGATGGCGTCGGCCATGCTGCGGGCGACCACGGCGTGCAGCCCCTTCGCGTGGCGCTCGAGCGCGACCGAGGTGGCCGCGCCGTCGCCGCCCGAGGGCAGCTTCACCGGGCGCTGCGTCGTCTTGCCGTCCGGACCGACGGTCGCCCACATCGCGCCGTAGCCGCTCGACGCGGGGGTCTCGACGCCGAGCGGCGCCTCCTCGATCCACGCGACGACGACGCCGCCGGCCGCGGCGCCGAGCGCGGGAAGCGCCGCGAGCTGCGGGGTGCGCGAGTGCGCGGCGGTGGCGAGCAGGCGCTGCTCGGCGACGGCGGGCTTTGCGTCCTTCTTGTTCACGGCGCCCACGAACACGTCGGCCATGCCGTCCTTCGGGCTCTCGCGGGGGTCGGCCCAGGCGAGCCACACGAGATCGCCGGACGCGAGCGCCACGAGATCGCTCGCGTCGCCTGGGGCGTTCGTGATGCGCTCACCCGCGTTGCGCGAGAGATCGACGCCCAAGCGCGTGGCGTAGACCTCGCCGTTGCCGTCGCGGCCGTCGACCCACGCGACGATCCAGCCGTTGCCCGCCCAGGCGATCGCGACGTCGCTGGCGTCGCCCTTCGCGGTGGTGAGCTGGATCTCGGTGGTCTTCTTGCCCTTCTTGTCGATCTTCGTGACGTGGACCTCGGGGTCGCCGTTGTCGCGCGCCACCCAGACGATGGCGGCGCCGTCCTCGGGCTTCTCGGCCGCCGCCATCGCCACGCCGCCCACGGCGAGCGCGCGGTTCGTGATCATCGTGGCCGTGGTCGAGACGACGCCTGCGGCATCGATGGTGCGGGTGGAGAGGGTCAGCGGGACGTTGCGCGCGTCGTCGAGCGCGACCTTGGCCTTGGCGCCGGGCGGCTCGGCCTTGGTGCCCAGGGTAGCGACGATGGTGGCGTCGGCGACGTGCGTGACCGCGAGATCGACGACCGTCTCGCCGATCACGACGGCCGCGATGTCGCTGACGCGCGGACCGTCGGTGGGCGTCGCGGTGGCGGCGACCGGCGCCTGGATGTTCGCGCGGGCCCGGACCTCGGCGGCGCGAACGCGCGCGGGCGCCGAGCCCGAGGCGGCGAGCGCGAGGCAGAGATCCTTGGCGCACGTCATCCCCCAGGCCATCGAGGCCGGGTCGGCGCCGAATGCGAAGGGCTCGCGCTGGACGGGCGAGAGGCGCGCATCGGTGCGGACCAGCGTGGGGATCACCGGCGCGTCCAGGCATCGCGGCGAGCCCGGTTCGCAGTCGCGCTGCGGCGCGAGGATCGCGAAGCCGCCGTCGATCGCGACGAGCTCGGGGGTGGCGCGGCCCATCACCTCGACCGGATTGGGGCGGCCTTCGATGGCGAGGCCCGGACCGATGCGTGAGCTATACACGTGTCGCGCGTCGCCGGCGCCGCGCCGGAACGGCGCCTCGTAGAGGATGGCGGTGCCGTGCGCGGCCGAGGCGAGGCCGAGGAGCGCCGCGCCGCCGCGGGCCTCGACCACCTTGCGTGGCGCCTCGACGGTTCCGTCGTCCCCGAGGGTGGCCATCGCCACCGAGGGATCGTCGGTGGTGCGGTCGGTCCAGGCGAAGAAGAGCCGTCCCTGGCCGCGCACCACCTCGACGTCGCCGCTCACCACCGGCTTCGTGACCACGGCGGCGGGCGCGCCCACGACACGTCCCTCGCCGTCGAGCTTCTGGAACGAGAGTAGACCGCCGCGCGCATCAGACGGCGTGACGACGGCCGACGGACCGCCCGCGGGCTTCGCGGGCTGGGGCTTCGTGGGCGCGCTCGTGGTGGAGGATACGGTCGAGAGGCCGACCCCGCCGGGGATCTCGAGCGCGTGCCACCCCGTGACGTTTCGCGCGACCCGCGCGGGCACGCCGCGGACCTTGCCGTCGACGTCGAGGCCGGCCACGAGCACGTTCGCGTCGCCGCCGCGGGTCTCCTCGGCCCAGACCGTGACCGCGCCGGCGTCGGTGGGGATGACGTCGACCCACACGATGTCGTCGGTGGTGCGGGCAAGCTCGATCGGCTTGTCGCGCGGCACGCCATCGTCGTTGAGCACCACCGACCACAGCGCCTCGCCGCGGTCGGTGAGCACGGTCCACGCGAGCGCGAAGCCCGGGCTCTTGCCGCCGGTCGGTCGAACGACGAGCATCGTGGCGTCGATGCCGACGGTCGCGATCGAGCGCGCGCTGCCCTTCGGCTCGCCCACGCCCGTGATCGGGATCGCGATCACGCGCCGGGTCATTCCCTCGGCGCCCGTGATCCAGCCGACCATGCCGGCGTGCGCATCGGCGCTGCGCGACAGGAACGGGCCGATGGTGCGCTCTCCGATCGACCCCAGCACGTGCCCGACGACGGTCTGGGAGGCGATGTCCGGCTTGCGGCCCGCGTTGTCCGCCTCGTCGGCGGTGCCGCCGGGCGCCTTCGCGGGCTTGCTGCACGCGGCGATGACCAGCGCGAGGAGCAGGACGACCGCGCGCGGCGCCCGCTCCCGGAGCGCCCGCGTCACTGCTCGATCTCCTCGTAGCTCTTCGTGACCTGGATGACGCCCGCGTGGCTACGCGGGAACGGCGCGCTCGCGAGCGCGCGCTGGACGCAGTCCGAGAACGGGGCGTCCGGCTTGCCGCCCTTCAGCGTCGCGCCGAGGAGGCGGCCGTCTTGATCGATCCCCACCGAGATCTCGACCCGCTCGTGGGGCATCTTCTTCCGCGCGCGGTAGTCGGAGACGCACTTCTTCATGTCCGCCGCGTTCTTGTCGATCGCCTCGCCGATGAGCTGGGTGGCCTCGATGGGCGAGCCGGCGAACGGCTTCGAGGCCGGCGCGGCGTCGGCCTTGCCTGCGGAGCCGCCGGCGTCCGCCGCGCTGGCGCCCTTGGCCGCAGCTGCGCCAGGCGCGCCGGGCTCGGGAGCGCCGCCCCCGCCGCAGGCGACCGCGAGGAGCGCGAAGGATCCGAACAGGGTAGCGAACCGGCGTGTCACGGCCGGGCAGGTTACCACACGCGTTCGAGCGCGCTCAGGACGTACGGAGGAGCCGACCGATGTGACGCCGCTCCCATTCGAGGGCGCGCTCGTACTTGCGGAAGAGCCGCTCGCGATCGAGGAACTCGGGCGGATGCAGGACGCGCCGCTGACCGCGGCTGCGCGCAGCGTCGAACGTGAGGTTCGCGGTGCTCGCGCGCATCCCGCCGCGGGCGGCGGGGATCATGTGGTGCAGCATCTCGTGGTAGACGACGAACGCCACGAAGTAGCGGGGCACCCACGATCGATCGAGCGTGGGGTGGATGCGGATGAGGCGCTCGAGGTTCGAGTAGCTCCCGAGCTTGATGGCCTTGCGCGGACCTTCGCTACGGCGCGGCTGCTTGTTCCCCCAAGTGATGAGGGCGTGGCAGGCGCCGCCGAAGTACTTCGTGTTGATGTCCTGGAAGAGCCCGAGGAGGTCGTGATGCGTGCCCTTTGCGACGAGCGGGATGGCGCGCGGCCGGCGGCGCGCGAGGCGGGCGCCGTTCATCTCGATGTAGTTGCCGACGAGCTCGCTCGCGCGCTTGTCCCCGCGGGTGACGTACCGCACGAGCGCGTTGACCACACGCAGCGGCGCGTCGAGAAACATGTGGTGGATGCGCGCGTGGAGGACGCCGTGGCGCATCGAGTGCGAGATGATCGAGTGCCGATTGTCGGTGATCGACAGGATCACGACCCGCCCCGGGCTCATGGCCTTGAGCTTCCGTTCGAGGGCCTGCCGGGCCCCCTCGTGGATGAAGAGCTGCGGCGCGGCGGTGGGGAAGACGAGCGCGAGCTGGGCGCTGAGCCGCTCCGGGATGCGGATGGCGGCGGCCGAGGCGTGCGGCGGGAGCGTCGGACGAGCGAGCGCCGCGGCGCCCCGCGACCATCGCGGGGCGAGCCAAGCTTCGATGTTCGACCCCGTTCGTGCGCTCATGAGGATGCCGTCTGCATTTGGGGGTAAGGGACCAGGGATCCCTTGTCAAGGAAGCCACTTTTGTGACCTGGTTTCATAGGGTTAGCTGCGCGGGCTGGCGCCCCCGATCCAATGTAGGCAGGTGTCGCTAACGCTATTAAAATGACCCTACGCGGAACCCCTTGACCGGGGCCCGGCGCACCCTCAGGGGCGTCTGGTCAGTTGCGGTGCCAGGTCAGCGTCTTCGGCTCGAGGACGAAGCGCGCCTTCGACCGGAACTCGAGACCTGCGACCCGCGGATCGGCGGTCAGCTTCACGCCGACCACCATCGCCTTCTGCATTCCACCCTCGGGCATCGCTCCCGTCAGCGAGGTCACGAGCATCGAGAGGTCGGGCTCGTGACCCACGATCATCACGCGCTTGCGTCCGGCCCGCACCAGCTCGGCGAGCAGCGCGAGCTTCTCCGTGCCCATGCCGAGCTCACGGCGGATCTCGACGCCGCCGGTCGCCCCGGCCAGCTGAGCCTTTTCGTCTTCCCGGGCCCGCCGCGCGAGGTGGGTCACCTCGGCGACGATCTCGGCGGTCTCCAGCGCCCGCGCGAGCGGGCTCGAGAGGATGGCGAAGGGCGCCTCGCCCGCGAGCTCGAGGGCCTCGGCCACGAGCCGCACGCGCTCGCGGCCCGCAGGGGTCAGCACCCGGTCGGCATCACGGCCGGTCGGGGCGTCGTCCTCGGCGGAGCCGTGGCGCATCACATACAGCTTCATCGCGGCGGCATCTTACGCCATTCCGGTGCCGGCGCAGTGCCCGTTAGTTGGCGGGCTTCTGCGCAGGACGACCCGCGGTCTTCGTGGTGTCTTCCGGTGCCGCACCGTTCTTGGCCGGAGGGGTGGCCCCGATGCGCACCACGGGCTTGCCGTCGGGCGCGACATCCGGCTTCGCGTCGGCGGCCTTCGCCTTCGCGGGAGCCTCCTCCTCCGCCGCCGCCGCCGCAGGGGCGCCCGCGACGGGTCCGCGGCGGATGTTGTGCTTCGCGAGGATTTGCCCCTCGAGGCGCTCCATCATCTCGGGGTGGCTCTCGAGGTACGCCTTTGCGTTCTCGCGGCCCTGGCCGATGCGCTCCGGTCCGCACGAGAACCACGCGCCGCTCTTCTCCACGAGGCCGAGCTCGGTCGCGAGGTCGAGGATGTCGCCCGAGCGGCTGATGCCCTGCCCGTAGAGGATGTCGAACTCGACCTCGCGGAACGGAGGGGCCATCTTGTTCTTCACGACCTTCACGCGCGTGCGGTTGCCGATCGAGACGGGGTCCTTCTTGTCGCTCGTGGCCGCCTCCTTGATCTGGCCGATGCGGCGGATGTCGAGGCGCTGCGAGGCGTAGAACTTCAGCGCGTTGCCGCCCGTGGTGGTCTCGGGCGAGCCGAACATGACGCCGATCTTCATGCGGATCTGGTTGATGAAGACCAGGAGGCAGTTCGAGCGGGCGACCGTGCCGGTGAGCTTGCGGAGCGCCTGGCTCATGAGGCGGGCCTGGAGGCCGACGTGGCTGTCGCCCATGTCGCCCTCGATCTCGGCCTTCGGGACGAGCGCGGCGACGGAGTCGACGACGATGATGTCGACCGCGTTCGAGCGGACGAGCATGTCGGCGATCTCGAGCGCCTGCTCGCCGTAGTCGGGCTGGGAGACGAGCAGCTCGTCCGTCTTCACGCCCAGCTTGCGGGCATAGGCGGGGTCGAGTGCGTGCTCGGCGTCGATGAACGCCGCGACGCCACCGGCCTTCTGCACCTGCGAGATCGCATGGAGGGTCAGCGTGGTCTTGCCGCTCGACTCCGGTCCGTAGATCTCGATGATACGGCCCTTGGGGTAGCCTCCGATGCCGAGCGCGATATCGAGGCCGATGGAGCCGGTCGGGATGACCTGGATGTCGTCCGCGATGGACGCGCCCTCCTTGAGGCGCATGATCGCGCCCTTGCCGTATTCCTTCTCGATGCTGGCGAGGGCGAGGTCGATGGCCTTCTGACGGTTCTTGTCGTCCATGGGGGCTCCGGCGGCGGTGGAGTCGCGTGAAATCAGCATGCGCGCAGCCTTTCGTTCGGACGTGAGCTGCGTGCTGCAGAGCGACTCGGGAGGAGTCGGCTACTTGCGCGGCGTACCCGAAGGTATACTGGTTTTATGTTCAGGTAGCAAGGTCTCCGTTTTGCCCTCTTAGCTGCGGAAAAAGCGGATGCTGATGACCCGTTCAGTATGGGGGCGGTCGTTTTCCGACCAGCGTCAGGTAGCTCCGGTCGTAGGCGACCAGGTCGAGGGGCGCGCCCGCGGTGGAGTCCAGGATCTCCATGGTCCTCGTGTCGATCATGATGTCCCACGGCATGGTTTGCGGGGGCACGCCGATGCTCGAGAGGCGCGCGCCGCGGACGTCGATCGCGGTGGTGAAGTTCGAGCGATGGCTCGTCACCCAGCCGTCGACGTCGGCGAGGCTCGGGCCGGTCGTGGAGCGCGGCCCCGCGACGATGACCTCGAGGTAGACGACGCCCTCCTTGCCGAGCGGCTCCTTCGTCTGCACCGTCGCGTCAGCGTACGCCGAGCAGACCGCGCACCAGGTCGCCGCCACCTCGAGATGGAGGACCTTGTGGTGGAGGCGCTGCGGATCGAAGTAGTCCGCGAGCGAGATGGTCTTCAGGCCGGCGGCGTGGTCCCCGTCGACATAGGCCTGGAACGTGAAATTCGGGATGCGGTCGCCCGGGCTCTTCGCGGAGCGGGGCGTCCCGCCGAGGTGGTCGGTGGGGTACGGGACGCTTTCCGGATTCACGTCGCGACCGGGGAGGTTCGGATCCGCGAAATCGCCGTCGCCGGGGGTCGACGAGCAGCTCGCGACGAGCGCGAGCCCGACAAGCCATCCACGGATTCCATGCCTCATCACACGCTCATTTTGGCACCAAACGGCCCGCCGCGCACTACGATGGTGGTCTCGCGCCGGGCCGCGCCCGTGGGATTTCCGCGCCTCTCCTCGTGTGCCAGGACGGCCGGTGCCCGGCCTTCGTCCGATCGAATGCCGAGGATCTCGATGCGGCGGCCGCAGTGCTCTATCCTGCCGTGGAGGCGGAGATGCACGCGCGCACGTTCCTATGTCGAGAGGCCCTGTGGCAGACGTTCGAGGAGATCGCGCGCGAACAAGGCGCGCCGATCGACGACGTCCTTTCCGATGCGATGCGCTCGTACGCGCGGCAGCGGTCGCACGGCGCGGAGGCCCAGAGCGCACCGAACCCGAGCGCCGGCTACGCGCCTGCGGGCGCAGATCCGTACGACTCGGAGGCGGCCGATCTCGCGCGCACCGGCGCGCTCCGTCCGCCGACGCAGCGCCTGCAGCCGCCGAACGATCCGGCGATGCGCCGCGCGCCGATGCCGCCGCCCGGACGCTCCTCGGGCATCGGCATGCCGCCGCCGCCCATGAGCTCGCGCGGGGCGCCGCCCCAGCAGCGCCCGTACACGCAGCCGCTCGGCCAGATGCCCGCGCCGCCGCCGCAGCGCGCCCGCCCCATGGCAGGAGCGCCGCCGCCGATGCGCGCCGCAGCGATGCCGCAGGCGCCTTCACGCTCGGTGCCGCCGCCGCTGCCGCCGTCGGATCCCATGCTCGGCGGCGGGTACGGAAGCCCGCGCGGGCGCACCGCTCAGCAACTGACGCTCTCCTACAACGGCCACCACGTCGACGTGACGAAGGAGCGCTTCGTCCTCGGTCGCTCGAAGACCCAGGCCGACCTCGTCCTCGAGGATCCAAACGTCTCGCGGCAGCACGCAGCGATCGAGCGCGTCGGCAACGACTGGGTGCTCGTCGACCTCGGGTCGACGAACGGCTGCTACATCGACGGACAGCGGGTCTCGCGGCGCAACATCGCCGACGGGGACGTGATCGAGATCACGACCCACCAGGTGCAGTGCACGCTGCGTTGATCGGCGGCGGGCCCTTCGCGCTGAGCGTGGAGCGCGCGCGAGCGGCTACTTCACGCAGAGCGCGTAGCTCGACCTGTAGTTCTGGTAGCGCACGCGGTAGGTGCCGCCAGGCGCGGGTCGCAGCTCGGCGCCGTTGACCGTGAAGTACACCTCCACGACCGCCTCGACGTACTGGCCGCCGTTGTCGGTGGGCGCGGTGATGGTGAAGGCCGGGCAGTCCGCGGCGGTCGCGATGACGGACTGTCCCTTGATGGGATCGAGCGCGCCGAGGTCGAGCGCGTAGCGCGCGTTGTTGCCGGTGCGGCGATCGAAGCCGACGTACGCGGTGGTGAAGGCGGCCGCGCCCACCGGACGGCTGTGGACCTGCACGTCGAGCTGCTTCCACAGGTCGGCGTTGTCGAAGTCGGTGACGCCCTGCTTCCACGCCTCGAAGTAGATCGCCTTGATGGCGGCGCGCTGACGCGTCCACGTGCCGAAGAGGACCTCGCTCGTCAGGTCGTGCAGGTCGCTCTCGCACGGACCGTTGCAGGTCTGGCGCGACGTGATGTAGCGGACGTTGCCCATCCAGCCCGGCTCGTTCGCCGCGGCCTGCACCGCGAAGTGGTAGTTGCCGCCGAAGTTCGAGTCGTACGCGTTGCAGCCCCAACGGCTGTTGTTCTGGAACCAGATCTGGAGGTCGCCAGACTGATCGAGGGAGAGCTCCGGCGGGGCCGAGCCGCCCGACGAGGAGAGGCCGCCGGCCTCGAACGAGTGGACGGCGCCGCCGCCGATCATCCAGTAGCCGGTGATGCTCCAGCCCGCCTGGCCGTTGAAGTCCCCGCGGCAGGCGGTCAGGCGGTTCGCGTCGTAGGCGACGCGGATCTTCTTCCCCTTCTCGAGCGTGCCCGTGACCTTCACCTGGAAGTCGGCGCCGAACGACAGCGTCCCGGCCTCGCCGAGCGCGGCCTCGCTCGTGCCGACCTCGATCTCGACGTCGTCGGTGGCGGCAGCGGGGGCCGCGCAGCCGTCAGAGGCGAGGGCAAGCAGGCTGGCGAGCAGGAAAGAGAGCTTGATGGACGCGCCGTCACTCATGACTGAGTCACTAGCGCTTCCTTTTCGAGTGTCAAGGGACGACTTTCCGGGCTCCGGACGGGATGGTAGTCCGGGGCCATGGGCCTGCGTCCTCTCCTCGCCATGGTGGTCGCCGCCGCGCTCGCCGCCGCGTGCGACGACAAGGCGAACGGGCTGCGGCCGGTGCCCAGCGTCGCGCCGGCGAGCCCCTCGAGCATCGCCCAGACGCTCGGCATCGATGCCGGCGGGCTCGTCGACACGTCGGACCCACCGGCGCCGGCCGGCGATCTGAAGGCCGACCTCGACCGCTTCGTCAACGTGGAGACGTGCGTGAAGGAGCGGGCGAACGTCGACCCGCTCGTGGGCGACGGCCTGCGCGCCATCGGCTACGACACCTTCCTGCGCGACGCGTGCCGCCTCCTCGAGGCCGCGAAGGACAAGAAGCGCGAGACCTGCGACCGCATCGACTCGAGCCCGATGCGCGCACGCTGCCAGAGCTGGGTGGCGATGGTCGCGCAGACGCCCGACGCGTGCCCGCTGCTCTTCGAGGGCGTCGCCACGCGCGGGCGCAACATGACCTGCCTCGCCGTCGCGGGAAAGGATCCGCGCCTGTGCGCGGGCGAGCCGCGCACCGCGACGCGCAGCACGTGCGAGGCGCTCGCGTCGGGTCAAGAGGCGCGCTGCGACGCGCTCGTCCCCGCGGATCGACCGGGCTGCAAGCGCGAGCTCGCGCGCTGGCGCTCGCTCCTGGCGACGCCGCTCACCGGGATGCCGAAGCTGCCGGCGCCGCGCGGGAAGCTCTCCGTGAAGGGGGACTCGGGCACCCCCGACCCCGGGACGCCGGAGGCCGATCTCGCGAGCGAGCTCGCCCATGGTGGTGTGGTGGTCACGTCACGGGAGCGGGCGCGCGTCGAGCTCGGGATGATCGGCGAGAGCGAGACGTCGCGCATCGCGCCTTCACCGAATCGCCGGGCACGCCTCGGGCTCGCAGTGCTGCTCGAGCCGGGCGCCACCCCGAAGGATCCCCAGAAGCCGCTGCTCGAGAGGCTCGAGCTCGAGATCCCGGGCGAGGCGACGCTCGTCTATCCCGGCGTGCGCTGCGATTGCCGGGTCACGACGGCGCGCGTCGACCGCACGCGCGGCGGGGAGATCGCGCTCGCCATCCAGGGCACGATCAGCGCGGGAACGCGGAGCTACAAGCTCGACGTCGACCTGGCGACGTTCGTGCGTGACGTCGTCAGCGAGCAGAGCGTGATGGGCGGCGGCGGCGGCGCCGGGCGGGTGCTCCCGGTCGTGCACCCGACGTTCGGTCGCGACGCGGGGCGCTGAACCGACGCGCGCTCGGACTCGCTCTCAGACTCGTTCTCAGACCCCGATGAACAGGCGGTGCGCGAAGTTCCGCTCGAGGCGGGCGCGCAGCACCTTGTCGGCGGCGAGCTCGATGTCGTACTCGATGCGCTTGAACTCGAAGCGCCTCTTGTCGGTGTCGAACGCGACGTAGCTCGCGCGGTTGTCGAAGTCGCGCGGCTGGCCAACCGAGCCGACCGACACGATGTACTTCTTGTCGGGCGCGAGCTCGAAGTCGACCGCGGGCATCTCCTCGACGCTGTTCTTCGTCAGCGCGAAGACCTTGCAGAGGTGCGAGTGCCCGATGAGCGTGATGTGCCCGAGCTTGTCCCAGAGCGGCAGGCACTCGCGCGCCTGCTCGGGCGCGAAGATGTACTCGAACTCCTCGAGGCGCACGGGCGAGCCGTGGCAGAGGAGCACGTCACCCTCGTCGACCTTGTGCTGGTAGGGCAGCTGCTTGAGCCACGCCATGTTCTCGGTGGAGATCATCGCGGCGTGCACGTCGAGCGCGTGGCGCGCAGCCTCGTAGTAGTACGAGTAGTCCATGCGCCCCGAGACCGCGGCGTCGTGGTTGCCGAGGATGGTGACCTTCGCCACCTCGCGCACGAGGTCCGCACATTCGTTGGGCGAGCCGCCGTACCCGACGGTGTCACCGAGGCAGTGGTAGACGTCGATGTTCTCCCTGCCGAACGCCTCGAGCACCGCAGAGAGGGCTTCGAGGTTCGCATGGATGTCGCTTAAGACACCGATCCGCATGGAATACCAGGCTATCGGTCATCGCGTGAAACCGGAAGGGGTATAAGCATGGCCCCGCGAATGACTTCCTCCGATCCGCCCTCCAAACCGCTCCCCGGCGCCGCAGCGAATGGCAGCGCCAACGGCGCCGGCTTCCACCGCACGCCCGACACGTCCCGCACGTCCGACACGCCCGAAGAGCTCGACACGTCCGACGCCTCCGACGCGTCCGACACGTCCGACACCGAGCCGCGCGCGTCGGAGGCGGCCGAGGAGCCCGCCGACCTGCCCCCTCCCCCGCCCGCCGTCGCCGAGCTCGTGGCGGCGTGCATGCGGTTCGTGGCCTCGAAGTACAAGGTGGCGCTCGACGGCACGCCCGACACGCTGAGCCTCGTCGACCAGTACGTTCGCGAGGCGCGGGAAGCCTACAAGACGCGTCCGGAGAGCATCGACCTCGTGGCACCGGCGGTCGGCTCGTACCTCGGCGAGGTGATGCGCCAGGAGCTCGACGCAGAGTGGTTCGTCGACGGCTCGCACGAGGCGTGGCGGCTCTACTTCCACAACGTGTACCTTGCATTCAATCCCATCGGCATGGCGCGCGAGGCGATCACGATGGAGGAGTCGGTCGGGTGGCACGGCCACCTCGAGCTCGATCCTGCGGAGCGGCAGCTCATCGAGGAGCGGCTCGCGGTGATGCCGCACGTCGACGAGGACGAGTACTACCTGCCCACCACGCGCTTCGACGTGCTGATGGTGGTGGCGGAGACGCTCATCGCGCGCGCCGAGGCCAACGGCACCGGCGACGTGAGGTTCAGCCGCGACGACTACGGGTGAGCGCTACTTGCCCGCGTCGGCGGCGCCGGGCTGCGTGGTCCCCGGCACCGTCTGCGTCGAGGGCAGATCGAAGCTCTCGCCGAGGAACGTGCGCCACTGCACGAAGTAGCGGCCGCGGTGGAGCCCCTGCAGCACGTCGCGTGCGCCGGGCGCCGCCCACGCGACGGTGATGCCGTCGAGCTGGAGGACGCGCAGCTGATCGCTCGGGTTCGCGACCACGAGCCCGCTCTCGGTGCCGTGCGGGACGGGTGAGACGTCGATCGGGCCGGTGCGGAACGCGGCGAGCTCGGCGGCGGTGAGGGCTGCCTGCACGCCGGCCGCGGTGAGCGGTGACTCCGCGAACGCGGCGTTGACCGGCGGCACGAGGAGCGAAGCGGTCGCCATGTCCGCCTTCTTCAGGACGCCGGTGAGCTCGAAGCCGATCGCGCCGCGCGCCGTCCAGCGCAGCTCCGCGCGGACCGGGAGCTCGCCGTCGGCGCAGACCGCGCTCGAGGGCGGCGCGTTCATGAGGTCGAGCAAGGCGCGGCAGAGGAGGATGCCACCTTCTCCGAGCTCCGGCAGGCGCCCGATCTCGAAGGTGGCCTTTGCCGCGCGCGTGGCCACCTCGACCTTGCGCGTGCGGATGCCGATGCGCTTGCCCTGCTCGTCCTTCGTCGTGATCTCCGCGAGCGTCATGGGCGCGACGTCGAAGCGGCGCTCGCCGAGGAGCGCGCGGAGCGCTCCAGGCGCGAGCGGACGGTACGTGAGCGCGCCCGGCCACACCACGACGTGCCCGTAGTGGTCGGCGCGCGCACGCAGCTCGGTGTCGGGCGGGAGCACCCAGCCGTTGCCGAGCAGCGCGATCCGCATGCGGCTCGGCGAGAGGTCGATAGCGACGCGCAGCTCCGTCCTCTTGCGCGCGGCATCGAGGCCCGCGCCGTTCACCTCGTTGGCGCGCGGCGGGCCGTTGAGGTCGCTCGGCTTGAACACCGCGGAGAGCGTGTATCCGACCGTCTCGCGCGCCAGCGTGTCGGGACCGAGCGCCACGTCACCCCGCAGCGAGACGGGCGGTGGTCCGCCCTCGGGCGTGACGACGACGCCGGCGCTCGCGTTGACCGCCGGCGTGGCGAGCGGCGCCGGGATCGCGGTGGCCTGTGGGCTCGGGGTCGCGTCGGGCGTGCTTTCGGGACCGCCGCTCTGCGCCTTGCAGGCCGCCATCACGGCGAGGACGAGGAGCCAGCAGGGACGCGCGCTCATCGATCAGCGCATGCGGAAGTCGGCGACCACGTGCACGCGAGGATCGAGCGGCGGGGCGCCCGGAAGATGCTGGGTGTCGATGAACACCACCTCGGCATCGGGGTTCATCTCGACGAACGCGTTGCAGTTCCCGGGCTCGTTGTCGAACACGGCGACGACGTGGCCGACGCGCTTCAGCTTCGGTCCCTCGGTGCGCTTGAAGAGCTCGTCGGGGATCTTTGCGTCCGGCTTGCAGACCAGCTCGGTGCCCACAATACCGATGGGGAAGCCGAGATCACGCAGGCTCTGGAAGGAGCCGATGCCCATGAGCGGGAGGTCGCGGCCCGTGAAGTACACGAGGACGGCGCCCGCCTCGTAGCAGGCCTTGGCGAGCTCGACGGCGCCGACGATCGCGATGTCGTGCTTCAGGTAGTGGTCGGAGAAGAAGCGCGACTTCCAGAAGGCCTCGGCGCGCTCGACGAGCTCGGGGTGCTCGATCCCGAGCTTCTTCATGGAGTCGCCGAGGAGGTACGCGAGCTCCTCGGCCTCGGCCGCTGCGAGGCGGTCGGCGGAGGCATGCGCCTCGGCGCGGAGCTCGTGTGCGAGCTCCTTCAGGATCGCGAGCGTGCGCGGCCGGTTGTCCATCAGCGTACCGTCGAGATCGAAGACCACGACGGGCGCGGGCTGCCCATCCACCGCCCTGCTGCGCGCGACGATGCGCGCCATGAGGGACTGCTGCTGGGCGAGAGGAAGTCGCGTGAAGACGGCCGTCATCGGGAAGCGGGTGGAGGTAGCACAGCCGCGCTGGGCGAGGAAGGAGAGGTCGCTCGACGGGCGAAGGCGCTCCTTTCTTTCGCACTTCGGCGTGCGCCATGGCTTCGGCTTCCGTGACCGAGAGTCGATGAATGAGAAGCTCGGGACCCCGAGGCTCGAGAGCCGAGGTCGCCCAGGGCATCGCCGGATGCACGCTGGAGCGGCGGCGAAGCCGGACCTCACGGACACATTTCGCCCGAGGAGTGTTCAACTTCGAGACGCGGCATCCTCATCGGGCGAGGCCAAGGCAAGGCAGGTCGCGGCGCTTGGACGAGCGCATCGGCCCGCTGGCGGTTCCGGATGTCACGATCGGCATCGCCAAATTCCACGCCGATGCCACGCGCCTCCTCCACCCGAGACGCGCGAGGATCTCAGGTCAGCGCTGGGTTCGCTGCGCCGTGCCAACGGAGTACCAGCGCGCCAACCGACATGCCGGAGCCCTGTCCGAAGAGGAGGATCCGATCTCCATGGGCAAACTTCTTTCGCTCGGCGCCGCGATTCAGGTTCAGAAGAACATTGGCGGGGCCGCAGTTGCCGTACTCCTTGCGTGTGTCGACGACGCGGTCCGACGGGATGCCGATGCGCGTGATCCACGCCTCCGAGACTGTCTTCACGTTCTGGTGCGGGCATACCCACGCGATGTCCGGGAGCGACAGCTCGAGCTTTTGCAGCAAGTCCCGAACGGCGCTCGGCACCGAGTCCATGGCCCACTCGATGAACTTCTTCACGTCGCCGCTGCGCTGAAGGTCGATGTAGAAGCGCTGGCGGACATCGCAATCGAGGGAAGGCTGGATCGTTTTCGGGCCCTTCACCTCGATGCCGATGTTGTCCCAGTACTGGCCGTTCGCCGTCAGGTGCGTGCCCAGGACGCCCGCCGCCTCGTCCACCTCGCCGAGCACGACAGCAGCTGCGCCGTCGCCGCAGACCGCGAACACTGCAGGGTCGGAGTGGTCCATCGCGCCTTGGAGCTGGCACGACGCAACGACCAGGATGCGCTTGTACAGACCAGACCGGTACAACGAGTCGGCGATCATGAGCGCGGGCACGGGGCCGATGTGCGCCATGTCGACTTCGAAGACTGCCGCGCGGGTCGCTCCGATCTTGTACTGCGTCAGCGATACGTTGGTCGGGTTCACCTTCTCGGGAAGGAGCGTGGACCCAATGATCAGGTCGATGTCCTCGGGCTTCCACCCAGCGCGCGCGATGGCCTGCAGGCACGCGGCCGCCTCGAGGTCCGTCGCTGTCTCCGTCGTACCGACGAAGTGTTCCCCGACGTCCCACTCCTCCAGGAGCGCGGGGTCAGCGCCGCTCGCAATGAAGTCGGCGGGGCCGACCTTCTTCTCGGGTAGCGACGAACCAGTGCCGAGGATCGCGAGGTACTTCACCGGCGCGAAGCTAGTCCTCCGTCCGGACCTCGTCCAGGCGAGGTCCCCGGGTTCGACGGATCAGGGCTCGACGAATCCGGCGATCGATTTTGCGCGATCCCCGAGCGGCGGCGAGATGTTCCCGTCCACGCGCACCTCGATCAGTGAGGGTCCGACCTGCTGTAGCGCTTCCCGTACGATGCCCTGGATTTGCCCGGGAGCATCCACGACCCAGGCGGAGAGCCCCATGGCCCGAGCGATTGCCGCGACCTCGAGCGGGCGCTTGTTGCGCACGCAGTCCAGTGGCACGCGTGAGCCCACCAGCTTGGACCCATGCCACGTGATGCCGTGCATGTTGTTGTTCTCGACGATCCAGATCACCGGGATGCCGTACTCCGCAGCGGTGACCAGCTCCATACCGTTCATCGTGAAGCAGGCATCGCCGATGATCGCGAAGACTCGACGTCCCTTCTCTGCCAGCGCCGCGCCGACCGGCGCTGCAGTCCCGTGCCCCATCGAGCCGAAGCCGAGATTGAGCACGAACTTCTGACGCTCTCGGATGGTCAGGTAGTGGATGTTCGACAGCATGTGGCCGCCGATGTCGGAGAAGATGATCGCGTCGTCGGGCAAGACCTCTTCGAGGTCGCGACGCCAACGCTGAGGCGTGAGGGGAACCTGATCCGAGTCGCGCAGCTCGGGTGAGGAAAAGATCCTTTGCGCCTTCGGTTCCGCTGCCCACGTTGATGCAGGCCGCGCGCCTTCTCGCATGAGCCGGTGCAGGTGATAGACGATCTCGACGAGCACGGTCTGCGCGTCACCGACGAGCGCGATGTCGACGGGGTAGTTCCGGCCGATCCGGTCGGAGTCGATGTCGAGCTGCATGAAGACGCGATTCTTCCGCAGCTCCGGGGTCCAGTTGAGGGTCGCGGTCTCGTTCAATGACGTCCCGACCGTCAACAGGACGTCCGGACCGTCGCCGAGGAGGACCTCACGCGCCGCGGCGTGGCCCGCAAAGCCCATCACCCCGAGCGAGAGGTCGTGGTCTTCGGGAAAGAGTCCCTTTCCACGCGGAGTGGTGGCGACGCGTGCGGGCAGGAGCTCGGCGAGAGAGCGAAGATGCTCCTCCGCGCCGGCGATGCCGACTCCCGCGCCCGCGAAGAGCACGGGGCGCTTCGCGCTCATCAGATGTGCGGCGGCACGCTGTACCGCGGCCCGGTCGAACGTGCGCGTGTCGGGACGGTACGTCTTCGGATCGAACCAGGCCTCCGCGAGCGGGCGCTCCCAGAGGTCCACCGGCACGTTGAGATGTACGGGGCCAGGTCGCCCGGAGAGCGCTTGCCGGAGCGCGCGGCGAAGGTGCTGAGCCATGCTCTCCGAAGAGGTGACCATCGCCGAGTACTTCGTGATCGGACGGAACATGGCGACGATGTCCATGTCCTCGCGCGACGTCTCCTGGGCGGCCCCCTTGCCGAACATGTGGCTCGCGACCTGGCCGGTGACGACGAGCATCGGAACGCCGTCGGCGAAGGCACACGCCACGCCCGTGATCATGTTCGTCGCGCCGGGACCTGACGTGCCGCCACACACCGAGAGCCGGCGACTGACGCGCGCGTAGCCATCGGCCATGAATGCCGCGCCCTCTTCGTGCTTCGTCACGATGAGCTCGAGATCGGGATCACCTTCGATTACCTCGAAGAAGGGGTGGAGAAGTCCGCCCGGGATCCCGAAGACGACGCTCACGCCCTCGGCCTTCAGATATCGTAGGAACACGTCGATCGCTCGCGGCGCACCGCGCGCCACGGCGGCCCTCATCGGCGGTATGGAAATGCTCAAGTACCTTCCGCCTTTCGAATCGTCACGACTTTCGTGATCATGCTCTCGAGGTTGTCCTCGCCCACCGCCGGCTTATGGACCGGCGGCGGGACGGCGGGGAAGTGCGCCCAGAACGTCGTGCCGACATCCGCCTTGGACATCACGTCGACGCGCCCGCCGATCTGCGCGAGCAACCGGACCACGCTCGAGAGTCCGATCCCGTAGCTGTTCGGTCGGTTCGAGATCTCGCCGGCCGGGCGTGGACGGAAGATCCGGTCCACCTGCGCCGCTGCGATGCCCTGCCCGGTGTCGGACAGCTTGAGCGTGAGGTACTCGGGAGCCAGGGGCTTGGTGTCGCCATCGTCGACGCTGGTGGCCGCCGGCGGGGAGCCGCTGATCTCGAGCAGGATGCTGCCGCGATCCGTGTATTTCGCGGCGTTCGTGAGGAGATTGTCGACGACGCGGTCGAAGACGAGCGGATCGATGAGGATCTCCTCGGGCGCCTCGCGCGTGCAGAACACACTCACCTTGATGTCCCGCCCGTGGACGAGCGCCTTCAGGCGACGACGGAAGGTCTCTGCGAGAGGAGCTACGACGACGGGCCGGGGCGTCAGCTTCACGAAGCCGGACTCGGCCGTCGCCACCTCCATCAGCTGCGAGAGCATCGCCTCGATCTGAGCCGCGGCCGTTTCCATGTCGCGGAGAGCCTCGCCCTCTTCGCCGTCGCGGAATCGCTCGCGAAGGTACTGCGTGTTGCCACGAACGACGAAGAGCGGGTTGCGCAGGTCGTGCGAGAACCCGCGGATCGACGAGACGCGCGACTGCTGCAGCCCATCCAGACCGTCTACGATGCGTTCGAGGGTCGTGGTGCGCTCCGTCACCTGTTGCTCCATGAGACTGATCCACTCGCGCTGGCGCTGGTGCAACGCGACGATCTCGAAGCGCGCATCCGCCTCGTCGGCGCTCACGCTGCGAAGAACGTCGTTGAGGCCCTGCGCGAATAAGAGGTTGCTGGAGCTGACCCTGCGGAGCTCACGCAGATGGGCAATCGCGCCGCCCAGGAGCGTCAGCGCGACCGGGGCCAGCCAACCCGGCTGGAGCGTCGCAGCCGCCGTCACGGCGACGCCGAGGCCGGCCGCCAACCCGATGGCGACGGGCACCAGCCGACCGCGCTCGAACCACTTGAGCTGGTACTCACAGCACGAGTCCCCCTTCGCGGTACAGGCCGTCTCGACCAGCTGGGCGCGGGGCAGGCCCCACATCGTCGGGCCATACACCCAGGCAGCTTGCCGCGAGATGCACAGAAGCCGCGACTCCTTTTTCTCGGAAGAGTAGCGGACCGAGAACGAGGTCTTTCCCGACTCGAGGACCTCGAACCGGCTGATCTTCAGCAGCAGCTTCGACGCCTTGACCGCCCCTTCGAAGAGCTGCTGCGTGGAGAGGGCCCGGACCATGAAGCGAACGGCGCCCATGCTCTCGAAGAAGTAGTCGCCGCAAGCCGCCAGGAACTCTTCGTCGCTGCCAACCAGCGCGCGCGCGCGCGCGTGAAACTCCTCGGCCTGTTCCACGGTGAGCCAGCGCGTCGCCCCGTCGATCTCCGCCGGGTCGAGCCGGATGGCAGCCGCGATCTCCACGAGCTTGGCGTCCCCGTGTGTCTTCGAGATCCAGCGGCTCAACGAGGAAAGAATCTTTGCGTTCAGCTCCGCGGGTTCGTCGTTTGCTCGGCGGTCCCGAACGACCGCGAGGGCTGCTGAGTTGCCGTTCATGGGTGCGGCCAACAGGATCTTCCATGCACGAGCCCTAGTAAAGGCTCGCGCAGTCGGGCGGTCAACGCTGGTGCGTGGTCGATTTGTGCGAGCAGGTAGAGCTGAGGTAGGGCCACGGCAGTGCACGTACAACGGCCGCCGTGCTACTTTCGCAAGGGCGACAATGTCGGAGCGCGATCATTACGAGACCCTCGGTGTAGCCAAGGGAGCGAGTCCCGAGGAGATAAAGGCCGCTTTCCGCAAGCTCGCCTCGACGCACCATCCGGATCGCAACCCCGACGACCCCAAAGCCGGCACCCGGTTCAAGGAGGTCAACGCTGCGTATCAGGTACTCAGCGATCCGCAGCGCCGCGCGATGTACGACCGCTTCGGTCATCGCGCCGAGGAGCAGGGCTCTCCCTTCTCGAGCAGCGGACCGTTCGCCGGCGGCATCGTCGACTTCAGTGACATCGCGGTCGACGGCATCCTCGGCGACCTGCTCGGCGTGTTCGGCGTCGGCCGTGGCGACAAGGGACACCTCAAGCGCGAGCTCGAGGTCACCTTCGAGGAGGCCGCCTTCGGCACCACGAAGTCGATGCGCTATTCACGCATCATCTCGTGCGGTGATTGCCGCGGCTCCGGCTCCGCGCCCGGCCATTCCGCCGACACCTGCAGCGCCTGCAACGGTCGCGGCCGCGTGCGGTTCCAGCAGGGGCTCTTGCCGATCGCCGTCGAGCGTGTCTGCCAGCGCTGCAAGGGTCGCGGCACCGTCGTCGTGAAAGCGTGTGACGCCTGCAAGGGCAGCGGCCTCATCACGAACGAGAACGAGATCGAGATCACGATCCCCCCGGGCGTCGAGCACGGCGCTACCCGCGTGGTGAACGGCGCCGGCAACCGCCCGCGCCCCGACAAGCCCGCGGGCGACCTCGAGCTCGAGATCCGTGTGGCGCCCCATCCTTTCTTCCGGCGCGCCGCGGACGACGTCGTCTGCACCGTCCCGCTCGCGTTCACGCAGGCGGCGCTCGGCGCCGAGGTCGAGGTCCCCACGCTCGACGGCAAGGGCAAGCTCCGGGTGCCCGCCGGAACGCAGGCCGGCACCACGCTCCGCATCAAGGGCAAGGGCATGCCGAAGCGCAACGGCATCGGCCGCGGCGATCAGCGCGTCGAGGTGAGCGTCGAGGTCCCGACGTCGCTGACGGAGCGCCAGCGCGAGCTGCTCGAGCTCCTCGCGAAGGAGCTGGGCGACGAGGTCCAGCCCCAGCGCAAGCGCTTCATGGACAAGCTCCGCGACCTCTTCGAGTGAGGCGCAGTCGCGGGACGCGGGGCTCGATCAGAGGCCGGCGAGCTCGACCAGGCCCACCGCGGTGAGGCCCACGAAGGTCGCGAGCACCTCGTCGACCGGGATCGCCGTGAGCTCCGCGATCTCGCCGACTGACGCGCGCCCGTCGACATGCAGCAGCAGGAACGAGGCGCGCAGCTCCAGATCGGCCGGAGGAACGAGCTTCGTGCGCACCGGCACGGCGACGTCGAGCGGGAGCCGCAGCAACGCCGGATGGCGGAGCGACGTCTCGAACGCGTGGGACGCGACGTTGTAGTCTGGCACCGACGTGGGACGCGCCGAGGGAAATGCGGCCCATTCGTGGCCGGCGCTGGCCGGCGCCGGCGTGGTCTCGCGCTCGACGCGGACGCCCGAGGCGGCGACGTCACTGTCGTGCGACGCGCCGCGCAGGTCTTCAGCGAGCGTTTCGCGTGCCTTCGGTGAGCCCATCGACTGGGAGCGGTCGTTCCACGACTCGCCCGCGGCGTCCACCGATCGAGACCTCCGCGTACCGCTCTTCGACGTCTCACGTCGAACCGGGCGCGAGGAGAACCACGAGAGACGAATGCGCGGGCAGCGTCATCATCGCGAGACTCCGGGTGTCGGCTGCAGCCGCTCGGGAGCGAGCGAGATCCGGCCGGACGCGCGCACGTGACCAACCCGCGCGGCCGGGCCCGCACTGGAGTTGAGTGGAAACGTCCGGGTGAAAGATTCGGCTCGAACGTCACTCAAAAATGAGTTACGTGACACGTCCCTGTTTCCATGGTGGGTGCGGGGGGACGTTCGTGACAACCTAGGAGCCCGTCCCGATGTCCGAGGCGACCCAGGCAGCCAGCCCGCAGCCGACCCCGTCCACGGCGGCGGCGGAGACGCCCGTCCCCACCAAGGACGCCGCTGCGCCCGTGCGCATGCGCTGCGAGGCGCGCGGGATCAAGAAGAGCTTCGGGAACACGTCGATCCTCAAGGGGGTCGACCTCGAGATACCCGAGGGCAGCTTCGCGGTCCTCGTCGGGCCGAGCGGCTGCGGGAAGTCGACCCTCCTCCGCCTGGTGGCGGGCCTGGAGGAGGCGGACGAGGGCGTCATCCGCATCGCCGAGCGCGACGTCACGAACCTCCCCCCGCGCGACCGCGACATCGCCATGGTCTTCCAGAGCTACGCGCTCTACCCGCACCTCAGCGTGCGCGACAACCTCGAGTTCGGGCTCCAGCTGCGCAAGACCGAGCGCGCCGAGATCGACAAGCGCGTGAGCGAGGCGAGCAAGCTGCTCGGGCTCGACTCGCTCCTCGATCGCCTGCCCAAGCAGCTCTCGGGCGGTCAGCGCCAGCGCGTCGCGATGGGCCGCGCCATCGTGCGGCGGCCCACCATCTTCCTCTTCGACGAGCCGCTCTCGAACCTCGACGCCGCGCTCCGCGCCGAGGTGCGCGTCGAGATCCGCCGTCTCCACGATCGCCTCGAGGCCACCACGCTCTACGTCACGCACGACCAGGTCGAGGCGATGACGCTCGCCGACACGCTCTGGGTGCTGAACGGCGGTCTCGTCGAGCAGAAGGGCCCGCCGCTCGAGGTTTACGAGCGGCCGCGCACCAGGTTCGTCGCCACGTTCCTCGGCTCGCCAAAGATGACGATGCTCGACGGCGTGCTCGTCCGCGAGAACGGGCGCTTCCTCGCGGAGGGCGGCGGCGTCCGGGCCGTCGTCGACGACGACCGCTTCGGCAGCTCGCTCGAGGAGGGCCGCCAGGTGACCATCGGGCTCCGCCCGCACGACCTCGGGCTCGCCAAGAACGGCGCGGCCACGGTCGCGGAGCTGAAGGTGGAGCTGGTCGAGGCGCTCGGCTCCGAGGCCTTCGCGCACGGCTGGCTGCGCGCGAGCGGGCCGTCGGTGGTGGCGCGGCTCGACGCCGACGACGCGCGCTCCGTCCGCTCGGGCAGCGCCATCCCGCTCGCCATCGCGCCGGCCCGCGTTCATCTCTTCGATCCGAAGAGTGGCGTCGCGCTCGGCATCTGACGCGAATGCGCGCGCTCGCCGTCCTCGTCGCGCTCGTGCTTACGCTCGTCACCCTTCCGGGGTGCGGGGAGCCGCCGCGCGGCGTCGTGATCTGGCATCCCTATCGCGGCGGTGAGCAAAAGGCGCTCGAGCAGCTCGCAGCGCGCTTCGAGGCCGAGCGGCACGTGCCCGTCACGATCCTCGCGATCCCGTACGAGGCGTACCTCTCGAAGCTCGAGGCGGCGATCCCGCGCGGCAACGGGCCCGATCTCTTCCTCGGCCCTCACAACCGCCTGGGCGAGTACCTGCTGCACGGGCTCGTTGCGCCCGCGGGCGACGCGTTCCCCGAGGCCGACGTCGCGATCTACGAGCCGCAGACCGTCGCCGCCGTCACCACCGAGGGGCAGCGCTGGGCCGTGCCGCTGGCAAGCAAATGCATCGCGCTCTACGTCAACACCGACCTCGTGACGACGCCGCCGCGCACGCTCGGGGAGATCGCCGCGAAGAAGGCGTCGCTGCCGAAGGGCACGTGGCCGCTCGTGTACGAGGCCCAGAGCGTCTACTTCCACGCTGCCATCCTGCACGCCTACGGCGGCACGCTGTTCGCGAACGAGACCTTTGCCATGGTGGGCCCGGCCGCCGAGCGCTCGCTCGACGAGGCGCGCGAGCTCACCAAGCAGGGCATCGTCCCGCAGGAGCCGAGCGGCGACCTCGTGAGGCAGCTGTTCGCCTCCGGCAGCGCGGCCACCGCGATCAGCGGACCGTGGCTGGCCGGCGACCTCGAGAACGGCCGCGTGCACTACGAGGTCGTGCCGCTGCCCACCATCGAAGGCGCGGGCGCGATGCGCCCGTACCTGACCGTCGAGGGCGCGTTCCTCACGCGCGAGGGCGCGGAGCAGCCCGAGGCCCGCGCGTTCGCGCGCATGCTCGGCACCGAGGCCGCGGCGCGAGAGCGCGCGGAGACCGGCCAGCAGGTGGTCGCGACGCGCTCGTTCTGGACCACCGAGGCTTCACGCGCGCCGGCGCTGAAGATCCTGCGCGCGTTCCACGAGGCGAGCAACGACGCCATCCCCATGCCCGTCTCCTTCGCGATGAACCCTGTCTGGGTGCCCGCGGAGGATGCCCTGAAGAAGGTCATTCGCGGCGAGGAGACCGCGAAGGTCGCGCTCGACGAGGCGAAAGCTTTCTACGTCGACGTCATGAGGCCCCCACCGCCCTCACCGTCTCCTGCCCCTCTCATCATCGTGCTCGGGCTCGGGCTGCTGGCCGGCGCGTACTACGCGCTGCGCCGGGCCCGCGCGCCGGGGTTCCGCCGCGAGCTGCGCGCGTCGAAGCCCGCGTACAAATACGTCGTCCACTCGGTGCTCACCATCCTCGTGCTGGTGGTGTTCCCGCTGCTCGCCGGCGCCGCAACGTCGTTCTTCGCGGGCACGCGCGACCATCCCCAGTTCGTGGGCCTCTCGAACTACTGGGAGATCCTTTCGGTGCGCGGAAAGCCCTTCGCCGAGTACCTCTCGCACGGGTCCTTCTACCTCACGCTCCTCGTCACGGTGCTGTGGACGGTGGTGAACGTCGTAGCGCACGTGGGGCTCGGCCTCGTGCTCGGCATCATGCTCGCGCGTCCATTTCTCCGCCTCCGCGCGTTCTATCGCGTGCTGCTCATCCTGCCGTGGGCGGTGCCGTCGTACGTCACCGCGCTCGCCTGGAAGGGCATGTTCCATCGGCAGTTCGGCGCCGTGAATGCCATCCTGGTCGCGCTGGGGGCGGAGCCGGTGTCGTGGTTCGCGAAGTTCTCCACCGCCTTCACCGCGAACGTCGCCACGAACGTGTGGCTCGGCTTCCCGTTCATGATGGTGGTGGTGATGGGCGCGCTCACGTCGATCCCGAAGGACGTGCTCGAGGCCGCCGAGGTCGACGGCGCGACGCGCTGGCAGACCTTCCGTCTCGTCACCTTGCCCCTGCTCCGCCCCACGCTCCTCCCCGCCGTCGTGCTCGGATCGGTGTGGACGTTCAACATGTTCAACGTCGTGTACCTCGTCTCCGGCGGAGAGCCCAACGGCAAGACCGACATCCTCGTGAGCGAGGCCTACCGGTGGGCCTTCGCGCGCAACGCGCAGTTCGGCTATGCCGCAGCGTACGCGGTGATCATCTTCGGCCTCCTCGCCCTGATGACGCGCGTGCTGGGCACCATCGGCAAGGGCGAGGAGGCGAAGCCGTCGTGAGCGCCGACCTCGCCCAGAACGACCGCGCCTCGCCGCTCGAGCGCATGGCGGTCAACGCCATCCTCGTGATCGCAGTGATCTACGCGCTCTACCCGGTGCTCTGGGTGATCTCGCTCGCGTTCTCGAAGGGCGGCACGCCCGAGCTGCGCGCGCTCCCCATCCCGCGCTACCGCGACCTCTCGCTCGACAACTTTCGCCTCGTCACCGGCTGGGGCGACCCCGCGCGCAGCTGGCTGTTCGTGCGCCAGCTCGGCAACTCGCTCATCGTCTCGCTCGCCACCGCCGCCAGCGCCATCCTCATCGCGACACCGACCGCGTATGCGCTCGCGCGCCACGAGTTCGTCGGCAAGAGCGCGGGCCTGCGCACGCTGCTCCTCACGCAGATGTTTCCCGGCGTCGCCAGCGCGGTGCCGCTCTACCTGATCCTCGACGCGCTGCACCTGCTCGACACGCGAACAGGGCTCGTCCTCGTCTACGCGGCGACCGCCGTGCCCT
Source organism: Polyangiaceae bacterium (assembly GCA_043732195.1). GTDB lineage: Bacteria > Myxococcota_A > Polyangia > Polyangiales > Polyangiaceae > Labilithrix. The sequence goes on along the minus strand of JAYTHX010000517.1, from coordinate 14,006 downwards.
TCGCGATCTTCCAGCTGCGCGGCGCGTTCCTCGCGATCCCGGTCGATCTCGAGGAGGCCGCGATGGTCGACGGGGCAACGCGCACCCAGGCCTTCCTCAAGGTGGCGCTGCCCGCCGCGCGTCCCGCCATCGCGGTGACCGCGCTGTTCGCCTTCATGAGCGCGTGGAACGAGTTCATCCTCGCCGCCACGCTGCTCGGTCGCGAGAGCGCATTCACGCTGCCGGTGGTGCTCCAGAGCTACGTCGGCGAGTACAACACGTCGTGGGGCGCGTTCGCGGCCGGCGCGATCCTGGTGAGCGTACCGGTCATGGCGCTCTTTTACGTGGCGCAGCGCCAGCTGGTGAGCGGCCTCACGTCCGGCGGCGTGAAGGGCTAGTCCCTCGACGCTGCGGCTTGGCGGCCTTGCCGCCCTGGCCGCCGAGCTCTCGTCTCGATGGAGCCGGTCACCTCCATTGTGGAGAGGTGCTAACGCACTAGTGGCTCAGGCGCCGCCGAGGACCTTCACGAGCAGCTCAGCGCGCGACGTCACGCGCGCCGCGCGGAGGATGCGGCCCACGTGGAACTCCACGTTGCGCTCCGAGCACCCGAGCGCGGTGGCGATCTCCTTGTTCGCGCGCCCCTTGGCAACGAGCGCGAAGACGTCGCGCTGCCGGTTCGAGAGGCCGAGCCGTTCGGGCCACTCCGAGGCCTCGCCTCCCGCCGTGGTCCGCGCGTGCGGCTTCGACAGCGCACGGTCGCCGATCAGCGCGTACGCGTCCTCGAGCTGCGCAGCGACGAGCTGGAGCACCGAAGACGCCGCGGCGCGCCGGCGGCGCCTGAGCGGCGGGGGAAAGTATCCTTCGAAGTCCGCCGTGCGCTCGTCGGTCATGCGCATGGTTACCTCGGCGGGCGGCAGCTCGAGGTGGAGCGGAACGAGCGAGGCGAACGTGCGCGTCGCTCGGTGGTACGCGGGGCACGGGCGGTATCCCGCGTGGACCTGCTCTCGCCAGCGGATGCGACCGTCGGACGAGCGCTCGATCTCCTCGGCGTCGACGTTGCGAAACGACGTCCGCAGGTAACGGAACATCATGAAGCGCAGCAGGGAGAGCGGGCTCACGAAGATCGACGCGAAGACCCGGAGCTCGGCATACGCGCCGGTCGGCATCGCGAGCCGGGCCACACGCGCGAAGCCCTCGGGTCCGCCGCAGGCGACCTCGAGACGCTCCCAGACCTGCGCGAAGTCGTCCCAGCTCACGCCCGCGCCCGACGGGCGCGCGAACGAAGGGAACGCATCGAACAACGCGCCGCGATCGATGCCGCCCGCCTTGGCGAGGTCACTGGTGAAGTGGACGATGCGCACCGAGACCTCGCGCATCAGCCGGATCTCAAGACCTTCACGAGCAGCTCGGAGCGCGATGCCACGCGCGCCGCGCGGAGGATGCGCCCCACGTGGAACTCCACGTTGCGCTCCGAGCACCCGAGCAGCGTGGCGATCTCCTTGTTCGCGCGCCCCTTCACGACGATCGCTAACACATCACGCTGGCGGTTCGAGAGCTCGAGCCGCTCGGGCCAGCCGGCTGCGAGCACGCCATCGCCTCCCGTCGCCGGCTTCGCGCGGAGGCGATCGCCGATGAGCGCATACGCCTCGTCGATCTGCGCGGCGACGAGCGTGAGCACCGAGGATGCCGCGTGCACGCCGCGCTTCGCGAGGGGCGGGTGCGCCGGCAGCCGAACCACGAACTCCGCGGAGCGCTCGGTGAGGATGGTCATCGCGGAGGTCGCCGCGGGCAGACCGAGCGGCAAAGGCATCATCGTCGAGAAGGTGCGTGAGGCGCGGTGGTAGGCCGGGCAGGGTCGGTACTGCGGCTGGATGGTCTCTCGCCAGCGAAGGACGTCGTCCGCGGAGAAGTCGAGCTCCTCGACGTCGACATTGCGGAACGATGTCCGCATGTGGCGGAACATGAAGAAGCGAAAGACCGCGACCGGGCTCATGAACACGCCCGCCAGCGCACGGAACTCGGGGTAAGCGACGGACACCGCGAGGTGGGCCGCGCGCGCGAAGCCTTCGGGACCTCCGGTGGCCTCCTCGAGTCGTTCCCAGAGCACGGCGAAGTCGTCCCAGTCCATCCAGCTCGGCGGCGTCGGCCGCTTGCCCGCGCCGCGCGGGGCGAGCGCGGGGAAGCCCTCGTAGAGCGACGCCTCATCGACCTCGGCGGCGCGCGCGATCTCGTGCAGGAAGTGCAGGATGCGCACGGAGACTTCGCGCATGGAGTGGGAGGGGACTGTAAGGAGAAGCGTGCGCGACTGTCGATGGCTTCGGCGCGCGGCGAGCGCCTAACGCAGAATCCGTACTCCCCAGGGGGTATGCGATGCGTCAGATCGCCGCCTTCTTTCCGGCGGAACGCGCGCCTCGACGAGTTGCCTTAGTGGGCCCAGGCCGCGCGCGGAGGTCGATCCTCCTCGACTCCAAAGAATGGCGCAGGGCATCGTACGCGTTGCTTTATTCGGCGGGGGACGGCGAGGAAGCCCATGCGTGAGAGGACGATGATCGTGGTGTTCGCGGCGGTGCTCTCGGTCGCCACCCGCGCGAACGCGCAGGAGCAGCTCCCGCCTCGACAGGTCGGACCGCAGCAAGGCGCCCGCTCCGTCGCGCCGCCGAAGATCGGCTTCGACGAAGCGGTCAAGCGCGCCACGTCACGCAACGGAATGGCCGTCGTCGCTGATCAGGAGGTACGCCGCGCCGAGGCGCTCGTGGAGCAGGTGCGCGCCGAGTGGCTGCCCACGCTCCGCGCGAACGGCGTCTACACGCGGCTCGACCAAGATCGCGTGCTGAACGGCAGAACCATCCAGGGGATCGACAGCATCAGCGCCAACCTCGTGCTCAATGTCCCGCTGCTCGCGCCGAGCGCGTGGGCCGAGAGTGGACGCGTGAAGTCCGATCGCGAGTACGCGAAGCTCTCCGCCGCCGACGTGCGGCGCCAGCTCGCGCTCTCGACCGGCCGCGCCTACCTCACCATCATCGCCCAGCGACGGATCCTCGAGACCTCGATCCAGGCACGCGACACGGCGCGCGCGCACGAGGAGTTCTCGAAGGCGCGGCTCGAGGGCGGCGTCGGCAACCGGCTCGATGCGGTTCGCGCTGGTCAGGAACGCGCGACCGCCGAGACGCGCGTGTTCAACCAGACCATCGCGCTGTATCGCGCGCAGGAGGCGCTCGGGGTGCTCGCCGCCGAGAACGGCCCGCTCGACGCGGCCGACGTGAACCTCTCCGAGGCGCCCACGCTCACCGCGGCGCTCGGCGAGATGGCGCGCGTTCGCACCGACGTGGTCGCGGCGCGTCAGCGCGTCGATGCGACGCGCCGCTCGTTGCGCGATTCGTACGCCGACTACCTGCCGATGCTCGACGCCGTGGCGCAGCCGTTCTACCAGAACCCCGCTACGCTCACGCTGCCCACGACCGGCTGGCAGGCTCAGCTGGTCCTCCGCATCCCGCTCTATGACGGCGGGCTCCGCTACGGCCTGGAGCACGAGCGCGAGGCGCTGTTCGCCGAGTCGAAGACCAAGCTCGAAAGCCAGCTCCGTCAGGCACGGTCCGAGGTGCGCGTCGCGTTCGAGGCCGTGCAGCGCACGGACGAGGCGCTGGTCCGCGCCCGCGAGGCCTCCGCGCTCGCGGAGGAGTCGCTCCAGCTCTCGCAGCTCGCGTACCGCGGGGGCGCGACCTCCAACATCGAGGTGGTCGACGCCGAGCGCCGCGCGCGCGACGCGGAGACGGAGGCTGCCATCGCGGAGGACAGCGCGCGCCAGGCCCGCCTCGATGTCCTGGCCGCGTCCGGCCGGTTCCCCGATCTGCGCTGAGTGCAGGGTTCTTGGCCCGGGCGCGCCGGATGCGCGATGACGGGAGCATGCGTCCGCTCGAGCCTCCCGCACCGAAGAAGCGCGCGACCGCGTCGAAGAAGCCGGCGGCGGCGCCCGAGCGACGGAAGAACGCCGACCGCCGCACCAGCGACGATCGCCGCGAGCTCCCGCCGCGGCCCGAAGGACGACGACGCGGCGGCGGAAGGCGCGCCGCCGATCCCCGCGAGGCCTGACCTGGACGCAGGCGAGCGGCAAAGGCATGAGGTGCGCCGTGTCACGATCCTCCACGTTGCTGCGCGCGACCGCGGTGAGCAGCGTCGTCGCGCTCGCCGTCGCGGCGTGTAGCCGCTCGACGGTCCCCGCCGAGGCCGCCGCCGAGACCGCCGCGAGCGCAGCGCCAAAGACCGACGACGCCGCGACCACGAGCGCCGCCATCGCGGACGCAGCTCCCGAGGCTGCTGTCGCCGCGCCCGAGGTGGGCCCCGATCCCTTCGGCAAGGCACGCGCGGCGCCTCGCATCCTGTGCAGCGGCGTGGCCGGCAAGCACGTCGCCGAGCGCGATCTGCGGACGTCGTTCGTGTCGGGCGACGATCTCCTCGCGATCGTGAATCGCTCGCCGACCGGCCAGCTCGCGCCGGACTGGGCGCCGGACGATCTCGTCGATCTGCGGAATGGCCAGAGCACGGCGGCCTCCGACTGCGACAAGGTGCAGTGCCTCCGCAAGGAGGCCGCCGGCGCGCTCGGCGAGCTCCTCGGCGAGCTGAAGAAGCGCGGCTTCCCGGGCAAGGTCGAGTCCGCGTACCGCGGCTACGGCACGCAGTGCGGCACGTTCCTGCGCTGGGCGGCGAAAGGGGCCCCGCGCCTTCGCGGGGAGAAGACAGACGGCGGCTTCTGTGAGGCGACGGAGCAGTCCGCGCTGCCGGGACACAGCCAGCACCAGCTGGGCACGACCGTCGACCTCTTCACCGAGGAGTGGGCCGCGAACGAGCGCGGCGTCTTCCGCGAAGGCTTCGGCTGCACGCCCGCCGGCAAGTTCCTCCAGGAGCACGCGACCGACCTCGGGTTCGTGATGCCGTACCCGATCCATCCCGACGACCGGCATCCGAAGCAGAGCTGCGTCGTGCGCTGGGACATCCCGATCAACATCAACCCGAAGACCGGCTACCGCTTCGAGCACTGGCATCTGCGCTACGTCGGCAAGGACGCGGCCGCGCGCTTCGCGAAGGCGCTCGCGGCGAGCGGAGCGGGAACGCCCAACGAGATCACCGTCGAGCAGTGGCTGCGCGCGGAGAAGGGCGGACTGGGCGCGGCCGACGCCGAGCTGCCCGTGTGTGACGGCTGCAACTGCGGCGCGTGCAGCACGCTGTCCGCGCCGGGCGACAGCGCGTGCGACACGAGAGGCGGCGCGCTCCACCTCGACGAGCACGGCCGACCGATTCCGCAGATCAACGCGCCGCAGATCGCGTCGGCGAAGCGGGCGAGCGGCAAGAAATGGAAGGGTCACCTCGTCGAGGTGAAGATCACGATCCCCGAGGGCGTCGCGACGCAGCCGCCGATCGTCGGGCCCGACGGCGCGGGCTACGCGGCCGGCGCGACGTTCGAGAAGCTCTCGCCCTACCCCGACGTGCCGCCGCGCGGGTTCACGCCGCTCGCGGGCGCGTGGGTGGTGGGGGTCGAGCCGGTCCCGAACGACACGGGCACGCCCTGGCCGTGGCGCGCGGGGCTGAGCCCCTCGATCGTAGGGCAGACGTACGATCGCGCGAATGTGCTGCTGCCGGCGCATCCGGGCTCGCTGACGCTGAAGGTGCCGATCCCCGACGCGCCCTCGAAGGTGCGCGTGGTGGTGATGGAAGCGGGGGTGCCGAAGGGCGAGCCGCTGATCGTCGAGCTGCGCTAGCTCCCGAGCGAGAGCTACGCGCGCATCGGGATCTCGGGGGCGAGCTTGAAGAACGCGTTGCGCTCGGGATCGTTGTAGCTCGCCCAGTCCGGGGCCCACGGCGTGACCTTCACGTTGCCGGGGTTCATGCTGCCATCGCCGGTGATGGTGAGCGCCATGGGCGACACATCGCGGTACGTGCTCTCCGCGGGCAGGTCACCGTTGTCCCGGCCGCCGGCCGAGAAGAGCGTGAAGAGCCGCGCGTGATCGTCGTCGGCGTAGGAGGAGGCGAAGCCCGAGAGCACCTTCTCGTGGCCGCGCACCATGGTGTCTGAGCCGACGCGCTGCATGAACGCGCGGAACTGCATGCGTCCGAACGCGAAGCGTGAGGCCTGATCCTGGAGGTCGGCGGGGATGACGTCCGCGGTGCTGGGATCGCTCCACATCATCTGGAAGCGCATGTCGGCGTCGTTGAGCGAAGCGAGATCCTTCCAGCGCTCCTTGACCAGGCGGTCCTTGGGGATGCCGCCGTGTACGAAGAGGAAGCGATCGAACAGCAGCATGTTCGGCATCTCTTCGAACAGCGTGCGGTAGTGCCGGAACACGTCGATGGGGAGCAGCGGCTTCAGCGTGTTGATGGCCTCGGCGGGCTTCACGCCGCCGTACATCGTGCCGTTCACCTCGACGTAGTACTCGTGGTTGCCACGGAGCATGACCACGTGGTCGGGCGCGGTCACGAACAGCTGCATGGCGGTGCGGAGCACGCCGTTGATGCTGAAGAGCCCGCGATCGATGTAATCACCAAGCAGGATCAGTAGCGGATACGGCTGCGAGTTATCCTTGCGGTAGGCGTCGACGCGCTCGAAGAACTTCGACTGGAGCACCGTCGCCTTGAGGATGCTGTAGCAGCCGTGCAGGTCGCCGAGCACGGTGAGCTCGTAGCGCTCGCCGGGCTTGGGCATCCGCGCATACACGTGGCCGTCGAGGAAGGCCTCGGTGCCGGCGAGCTCCGCGACGCTCTTCTTGCCGGTGAGGCGCCCGTTGCCCTTCTCGCGCTGCTGCTTCAGCACGGCGAGCGCGCGGTCGATGAGCTGGCGGTCCGCGCCGACCTGCCGCGTGATGGTCTCGGGATCGGCCGAGAAGTGGAACTCGAACGGCTTGAAGAAGGGGTGATCGACGGTGCTCGGCGTCGACGCGCGGGGGCTGTCCACCACCATGCTGCGTGCGCTGTCGGCCCCTTCCTGCGGCCCCGAGTCGATGAGCTCGAGGCCGAGCTCGTCCTCGAGGAAGCTCCCCAGCTCGGCGCGGAACTGCACCTCGGCGGGATGGGCGACGCCGTCCGCGAGGAGCAGGTGATCGATGAGATCCATCAGCTGCTCCTGACCGCCGCGGTCGAAGCTCTTGAAGATCTCGAAGCACCGCACCTTGAGGCGCGCGTGCACGAAGGCCTTGGGGTCCTCGCCCTCGGAGACGCTCTCCGTGAAGAGATCCTTCACGTTCTGGTCGATGCCCTCGAACACCTCGTGGAAGTGCCGGGTGTACTTCGTGATGACCTCGTCGCGAACGTCCTTCGCGGCATCGGGCATCGCGTCCGTGGCGCGATGCTCGATGAGCTGGCGGATGATGTCCTTGACGAAGCTCTTCTCCTTCGCGTCGAAGTCGCCGTCGATGTAGCCGAACGTCACGAGGTAGAAGATCACCGCGTGCATCTGCTGCTCGGCGCGGAGCGGATCGGTGCTGAACGTGATCACGCCCGAAGCGTAGCGCCTTTTGTTTTCAGAGTGGGTGCTTCGACGTGCACGCGCCCGTCGGGCCGGTGCCGCTGTCGCCGCCGCGGATCCACTGCGTGTCCTTGCACTGGTACCAGAGGCTGTCGAACTTCGATTCGACGCACGTGCCGGTGACGACCATCTCGTCGAGCGTGCCCGAGAAGCAGCCGCCCTCCCCCGGGTCGTCGGTGGGATCGGCCGGCGCCGGCGTCGACCCCGCGTCCGCCGGGGCAGGATAGCGATCGCACTCCGACTTGTGCTTCTGGTAGCCGTACCAGGCGTTCGAGCCATGGCTCTCGTAGATCGCGAGCGCGCACTTCGTGTTCTTCGCCGCGTCGTAGAGGCCGGTGGAATTCGAGGGGCATCCCGAGTCGCCGTAATGGATGCTGTTGACCTGGAACAGGCCGTAGTCGGAGCTGCCGTTGCGGTTCTTGTTCGAGGCGCGCTCGTAGAAGTTCGACTCGTACTTGATCGTGCACAGCATCTTGCCGATCACGTTCGACGGGAAGCCGGCCTGGCGCAGCAGGGTCGCGGCCTCGCGCTCGGAGAGGCGGCGTCCGGCGAGGAGATGGTCCTGCGATTCGCCGACCCCTTCTTCGGGAACCTGGGCGGCGCAGCCTGCGATCGCCGTGAGCGTGAGCATCGCCACGGCGAGAAAACGTAGATTCTGTCCCACGTGAGTACCTCTCTCTGATGCCGGCCGCCCCGTCCCTGCACACACCTCAGCAAGCATCGGACCATGTACGTACGGACACGCAAGTGTTTGTAATTATTGGCACGAGCCCATTGGTTACCCAGCCCCCGATCCGCTCAGGGTGGATCGGGCAGGGTCCGAGGATCCACGATCGGGGCCCCAGCGGGCGGGTTCGCCGGGATGATCGAGCCGTCGATCACGGAGAGATCGTCGTAACCGAACGCGGGGCTCTGCGGATCGACGACGCCGTCGTCGGGCGTGAGGCCAATCGGACAGCCGCCGAGGATGTGCGCCGTCGAGGCCTTGCCGAGCAGCACCTCGAGCAGCCCGCTCTGCGCGACGCCGCCGCCCATCTTCTCCGCGACGAGGTTCGCGACGAGGTTCGCGACCGGGATGTGGACCGGGATGTAGACCGGCACCGGCGGACCGTCGCCGCGATCGCTGTCGAGCATCCGTGAGAGCGACCAGTACCAGCGACGCCGCAGCGTGTCGCGGAGATGGTGTTCGCGTGGGCGCCAGAGGTACTTGCGCACGTCCCACGTGCTCTTCGGGAAATCCTCGCGCTTCCAGCGCTTGCCCATCTCGAGCACCACGACGCTGTAGCCCTTCTCGCTCAGGCGCAGCGCGGAGACGCTGCCGACGAAGCGGGAGCCGACGATCGCAAAGTCATGGTCGAACTCGGTCACGCGCGAAGGCTAGCGAGAATTTCGGCCGCGATAGTAGGATGCGGCTCGTGGCGCGTCCGCTGCCCCCATTCATCCCGCCGGGGAGCGTCCTCGGCGGCAAGTACGCGCTCGGCGCCAAGCTGGGCGCGGGCGGCATGGGGATGGTCTTCGAGGCCACCGATCCCAACGGCCGCGCGGTCGCGGTCAAGACGCTGCTCGTGGGACCCGGCGCGTCGGTCGCTGCGGCGGAGACACGCGCGCGCTTCGACCGCGAGATCGAGACGACCGCGCGGCTCCACCACAAGAACGTGCTGACGCTGCTGGATCACGGCGTCGACGACGCGACCGGCGCGCCGTACCTCGTGATGCCGCGCATGCGCGGTGAGGACCTCGCGCAGCTCCTCGCGCGCGTGGAGCTGATCGAGCCGAGCGTCGCGGTGCCGCTGGTCATCCAGGCGTGCCGCGGCGTCGCGGCGGGCCATGCGGCGGGGATCATCCATCGCGACCTCAAGCCGTCGAACCTGTTCCTCGAAGAGGAGGACGGCCTGGTGGTGGTGAAGGTGTCCGACTTCGGACTCGCAAAGGTGCAGGACGCAGGCATCGACTCGCTCACGAACTCGGGGGCGGTGATGGGCACGCCGCACTACATGTCCCCGGAACAGGCGCAGGACGCGAAGCGCGTCGATGCGCGCACCGACGTCTACTCGCTGGGCATGGTGCTCTATCACTGCCTCACCGGCAGCCCGGCGTTCACGAGCCAGGGATCGTTCATGGGGTTTCTCGTGGGTCAGACCGCGGTGAAGCCGGTGCAGCAGTCCGCGCCGTGGGTGCCGCCCGACCTCGCGCGGGCCGTTCACGCCGCGGTCCTCCGCGCCGCCGACGCGCGGTGGCCGGACCTCGGCGAGCTGGAGCTCGGCCTGACGATGGCGGCCGGGTTCGAGATGGCGAACGCCCCGCTCTACAAGGCGTCGCTCGCGGGCCTCTCGCAGATCACGCGCCAGGAAGCGGCCACAAAGGCCGAGCTCCCGACGCACTGGCAAGACTTGCTTCGCCGCTAGACCGAGAGGTTCGACCGCCGAGTCGCCAAGTCCGCCAGGCGAGATTTTTGTACGAGAAAGGGACGAAGGGGGCCTCGTCCTCTCTCGAGCGAAGCGCGGAAAATCCCTTGGCGGACTTGGCGGACTTGGCGTTCTTGGCGTTCTCTCCCTCTCGCTTCGTGCAGAGGCCAGGCGAGAGGGGTTTGGCGCGCCCGGGTGGACTCGAACCACCGACGACTCGCTTAGAAGGCGAGAGCTCTATCCAACTGAGCTACGGGCACCGGAGACTCTTCTTCTTACCGCATCTTCGCGGCGCCTGCGAAGCCGTCCCGCGTCGAGTATGGTGGCCCCTCCATGACGACGGCCGAAGGACTGCGGGGCGACGCGCTGACGAGCGCTTTCAAGGATGCCGTCGCAGGGCGTCCGGACCGCCTCTACGTGCTGCTCAGCAACGCGTCGGGGCTCCCCGGGACCCGCGTGAACATGGTCCTGGCGCAGGCCTTTGCCGTGGATTGTGTGGCCCTGGGCAAGGCCTCCGACAAGCTCGTCATCGAGATGTGCAACCTCGACGCGGAGCGCGCCCCTGGCGACAGCGGCGGCGAGTTCCTGCCGGTCTGCGGTGTGCTGGCGCTCGGCTTCCGCTCCGCGCACGACCCCAACCCCCTCCTCCGCAAGAAGGCCCTGCTCATCCTCCACGCGCTCTCCGAGGACTTCCGGTTCCGCGTGCGCCAGGTGGTGCCCGTCGCGCTGGCGCGGCTGGGGACGATCATGGGGGACGTGCTGGTCCACGAATTCGCGTCGTGGACCGACGGCTTCTTCCAGGGCGCGGCCGCCCTCCAGGCCATGGCGCAGCCGAATTTCCTGCCCGTGATCGACGACGCCGAGGCCTTGCTCGCCCGCCTGGACGAGTCCTACGCGCTCGCGAAGAACGCGCCCCGCTCCGCCTCTCGCTATCCGGGCTTCAAGGCGCTGGTCGACGCGCTCGCCACCGCGCCCGCCGCGTTCGCGACGCGCTTCGGCATCCCGGTGTTCGATCACCTCGTGACGTACTCGAACACGCAGATCAAGGAGCTCCGCGCGGCGGTCGAGGCGTTCGTCCGCTCGCCGAAGCTCACGAGCCGCTACGCCGACGAGACGAAGCGCGTGCAGCGCGCGCTCGACGCGAGCGTACCTCCCCCGCGCGACCCGACCCTCGCGGTGAAGGGCATGCGCGGCCGCGGAAAGAAGCGCGACCGCCGCTGACGGCGGGGGCGCACCGCCGGGCGCTGGATTCCATCCATGACGTTCGGGCGCTTTCCGGGCAAGGGCGTGATCCCCGTCGACGAGCGGATCGTCGCTCCGAGGTCAGCGCGGGGGGATCGAGGGCGGGGGCATCGAGCCGCGGCCCGTGCGGAGGGAGGGCGGGACCGGGTCGTCGCCGGTGCGGAGGCTGCGCGGGGCCATCGAGACCGGGACGCGGTCGTTCAGCTCGGCCGCGTCGTTCACGATCTTCGTCGCGGCGGCGGCGCGCGCGGTCTTCTCCGAGAGCGTCGCGTGGTCGACGACGGCATGGCCCTCGAGCAGATCGAGGTAGTCGAGATCGAGCTCGCCGCCGCTCGGCAGGATGAACACGCCGAAGAGGTGCGCGTGGCGTCGCACCTCCTGCACGAGCGGCCGCGGCACGTGGAGCGCAGCGTGCGTCACCAGGTGGACCACCGGATCGCGCTGGTCTCGCGCGCGGAGAAGCGCGAGCTCGGTGGCGAGCTGCGCGAAGACGCGCGCCGGGTTCCTCCCCCGCTCGCCCTTGAAGCCGAGCAGGTACGCCGCGGGCAGCTGCCCGGGGCGCGCGCGCTGGACGTCGTAGAGGCGCGAGTCGAAGAAGCGCATCCACACCTCCTCGCCCGCGAGCTGGAGCTTCTTGCCGAGCGCGATGGAGAGTCCTCGCGCGAACACCTGGCGATCGCCGCGCATCGAGGCCGAGGCATCGATGAGCAGATAGTGGAGGCGGCGCGCCTCGTCCGGCGCCTGCTCGCGCGTGTAGTAGAGGATCTCGTTCTCGATCATCCGGCGCGCGAACTCGTCCTCGTCCCACGCGAGCTCGGTGAGCACGAGGGAGTCGAGCGAGCCCTTGTTACCGAGGCCGGCGTAGCCGTGCACGGCGTGCGTGCCGGTGGCCTTCGCGCGATGGGTCTCGAGGACGCTCGGCAGGAGCTCGAGCGAGAAATTCACGATGTCGTTCGCAGCGGGGCTCGAGATCGCGGCGAGCAGATCGACGTGCGCCAGCGCACCCGCCGCCGTCGACTCGGGGCCGAGCATGCCGAGCAGGCGTAGCGTGTCGAGATCGAGCGCGTCGGCGAGGGTCAGGATGTGCAGCCGCGAGCGCGTCAGGGCATCGAGGGCGGCGAGCTCGAAGTTACGCTGGAGCGCCGCGAAGAGCTGCGGGAGCTGCGCGTCGAGATCGCGCACCATCTCGGGATCGAGCGGCAGGCTCGCGGGGTACGGCGCCTTCACGTTCGTTCGCTGCACGAGCGAGCCGAGGACGCGCGCGAGCACCACCACCACGAGGTCGTCGTTCAGGCGCAGGCTGCGGGCGCGGGCGCTCGCGTCGCTCTGGGAGACCTCGCCGAGCACGCTGCGGTAGGTCTCGAGGACTTCGGAGGCGCGGGGCACGCGCGCGAGCACCGCGTCGATCCCGAGCCGCGGTCCGATCTCGAGCTGCTCCTTCGGCGCCGCGTAGAGGAGGCCGAAGTCGTGGACGATGAAGAAGGGGATGTGCAGCCCGAGGCGCGCGAGGTCGCGGTACCAGCGGATGGCCCGCACGATCATCATCGGCGAAGCGGCGCGCACCGCCGACAGCGCCAGGCCGCCGAGCGGTCCGACGACGACGGGATCCTTCGCGAGGGCAGGCGAGACCGGCATCGAGGCCCTCCAGGATACCGCTTGCCGGGTCCCCTCGCCTCGAAACGTGGGAGGGCCGGTCCCTGACCCGACGCAGACGTCGGGACGCTGTAGTAGGCTCCAGCGCCGTGACTTCGTCGCGCAAGCCTGCTGCCGCGCTCGTCTGCCTGCTGGTCGCGGCCGCGGTCGCGGTGGTGAGCGCGTGCCGGTCGGACGAGGCCGCGGCGCTGCGCACCTCGCGCCGCGGTGAGGCCTGCCGCGTGAGCGCCGACTGTGCCGAGGGGCTCGCCTGCGCGCCGATCCCGGGCGGCGCGGGCGGCCAGTGCGTGACGGGCGATTTCCACGTGCGCCCCACGTCGAAGGACTGCATTGTCGTCGAGTGCTCGAGCGCAAGCGACTGCTGCGACGTCACCGTCGCGGCCGACTGCGCGGCACTGCGCGGCCTCTGCGCCTTGCAGAGGCCGACCTCGGACGCGTGCGTGCGCTACCACACGCAGTGCGCATGCGAGACCGGCGCCGTCGACTGCGAGCTCGGCAGCTGCGTGTTCCGCTGCAGCTCGGACAAGGAGTGCACGAGCGCGGGCGCCGGCCGCCACTGCACGGGCGGCAAATGCGTGCGGTGTGCAATCGACACCGACTGCGCCGACGGCAAGCAGTGCATCAACGGCGCCTGCCAGCCCGGCTGCACGAACGACGGCGACTGCAGCGGCTTCGATCGGTGCGTCGAGGCGCGCTGCGTGGTCTCCGGATGTCAGGTCGATCGCGAGTGCGTCGCCGCGACGCGCAACGTCGATGCGCGCTGCGGGACCGACGGCAAGTGCATCGTCCCGTGCGAGACCGACCTCGAGTGCGGCAACCCCACGAGCTACACGTTCTTCTCGTGCATCGAGAAGGAGTGCACGTACGTCGGCTGCGAGAGCGACAAGGACTGCCGCATCTTCCTTTTCGGCACGTCGGACGCGAGCACGCTCGGCCCCAAGCAGCACGCCGTGTGCAAGGACCGCGGCCTCATCGGCGACGTCACGAAGCCCGCCCGGTGACCGATCACTCCTTGGGCGCGCGGTAGACGCGGCCGTCGTCGCCCGTCCAGTACACGTGGGTGGCGTCGACCGCGATTCCGCCGATGGCGCGGAGGCCGAAGCGGAAGCCCTTCACGTCACCCGCGCTCGTCGCGGAAGCCTTGACGATCGACCAGCCGCCGGTGCCGCCCGAGCTCTGCGCGATGTAGTAGTGCGACGGTGAGGTCGGGTCGA
>JAYTHX010000516.1:0-8070 GCA_043732195.1 Polyangiaceae bacterium | reverse complement strand
GTTCTTGCCCCCCGTAGGAGTGAAGGGTTGCATTCGCCGGGCCAGACGTGTCCCACGTTTGGGTGACACCGCCTCGGCATCGCGGGTGCAACGATGAGCTTCGATGAAGAAAGCACTCTCGCTCGGCCTGCCACTCCTCTCGCTCTTCGCCATCGGGATCGCCGGCTGCGAGGACACGTCATCCAATCCGGCCGCGCCGCCCACGCAGGCGGAGGGCGGCTTCGGTGTGGACGGCGGTGGAGGTGGCGGAGACGCGGAGGCTCCCGTCCCGTCGAAGTGCCCCGAGCCGACCGGCGCGCCCGTCGAGCACAACAAGGATATCAACGCCGACGAGACGTGGGCCGCCGGCCTCCACGACGTGACCTTCGACATCTCGGTCCGAAAGAACGCGACCCTCACGATCGCACCGTGCGCGGTCGTCCGGACCGTCGCTGCGCGCGGCTTCCAGGTCGGCAGCTTCAACGCGGGCGACGGCGGCAAGATGGTCGCGAAGGGCCAGGCCGACCTCCCGATCGTGTTCCAGGGCAAGGACGGCGCGCGCTGGACGAGCCTGCAGGTCAACTCGCAGGGCGTCGTCGACCTCGCTCACGTCACCATCAAGGACGCGGGCAGCACCTCGTCGCGCGGCGGCGCAGCTCTCCATCTCGTCGCTGACGGCACGAAGCCGCTGCAACCGCTCGCGACGGTCGATCACGTCACCCTCGAGGGCGCCCTGAAGTACGGCGCCGTCCTCGAGGCGCACGCCGGCTTCACCGCCGCGTCGCGCGACCTCATCGTCAAGGGCTCCGGCGACATGGCCATGCGCGTCGGCGGCGTCGCGGTGTCGACGATCCCGACCGGCTCGTACACCGGCAACACGAACGACGCGTTCCGCTTCACCGCGAGCGCGTTCGTCGACTACATCGACGCCGACACCACCGTCCACGATCGCGGCATTCCGTACGTGCTCGGCGGCGAAGGACAGTTCCCCGAGCTCTCGGTGAACGGCAAGGATGGCACGGCGCCGCTCCTCACGATCGAGGCCGGCGTCGTGCTGAAGTTCAGCAAGCAGGCGAGCGGCAGCAGCGGCCTCTTCGTGGAGCGTGCCTCGACGACGGTCGCAGCGCGCGGCGCGATCCGCGCGGTCGGCACCGCTACCAAGCCCATCGTCTTCACCTCGAACGAGACGACCCCCGCCCCGGGCGATTGGGTCGGCATCTCCCTCCGCGGCGTGCCCGACCCGCGGACCAGGATCGACTTTGCGCGGATCGAGTACGCGGGCGCCAACACGGGCACCCAGGGCTTCTCGTGCGGGACGCCGCTGAGGCCCGATCCGCTGTCCAACGAGGCGGCGATCGCGATCTATGGTGAGCCGTCGAGCGCGTTCGTGACGAACACCGTGATCCTCAAGAGCGCCGCGAACGGCATCGAGCGCGCCTGGACGGGCGCGGTCCTGGACTTCCTCGCCTCGAACACCTTCACCGACATCACCTATTGCAGGCAGACCTTCCCCAAGCCCACCGCCGGCGCGTGCGCCGATCCGGCGCCCTGCGACTGAGGCCCTGGCTCACCGTCCGAGGCCCACCGCCACGTACCAGCTGAAGATCATCCTCGGCCGCACGTCCCGAGCGCTGCCGCCAGGAGCGAGGAAGTCAGGCGGACGGGGAGCCTGGCTCGCGCAAGAACGAGACCACGGTCCCGATCACGCCTGAGTCGCGCAGGCCGCTGACGTGCCCGAGCTGCTGCGTCTCGACGATTCGCGCGCCCGGCCAAGCATCGACCACGGCACGGGCATGAGCGATGGGGACGTAGCGATCGTCCCGGTCGTGCACCACGAGGCCCCGCGCGAGCCACGAGCGAACGTTGCTCGGAACGCACCCGATCTCCCAGCCGCCCCGGCCCTCGAACGCCGCGATCGCCACGGCCAGCTCGCGGGCCACTTCGTCCGAGAGGTTCTTGAGCTGGATATAGGTGTCGATCTGCGCCCGGCCTCCCGCCGGACTGCACAACACGAGATTTCGGAGACGCAGTCCGTGCTCGAACGCGTAGCCCACCCAGCTCGCGCCGCCGCAATGGGCGACCGCGCCCTCGAGGCCCCCGCAGTGGCGATCGATGGCGACGATCGCCTGGGCCGCGAGATCCGGGAACGTGTACTGCGCAGGCGACGCGCCGTGCCCCGGCGCGTCGAACACGACGGCACGGAACCCCGCCTCGACCAGCGGATTCACGTACGCGAGGAGCTGCCCAGCTCGCCCGTACAGGCCGTGCACGAGGAGGATGGTCGGTCCCTCTCCCCACGACCACGTGCTCACCGGTCCGCCTGCAACCTCGAGGGCTACCTGCTCGCCGCGCGCGAGGAACGCCTGCTCCTCGGGAACGACCTCGCTCTTCTGCGAGCGGTAATAGCGAAAGAGGAGCCGGCGTGCCTCGGTACGCGCGGCGAAGTCCGGGACGTCGAGCGGCGGCGCGCTCACCGCTCCGCCCCCACCGTGCTCACGAGCTCGGGCTCCACGGACCAGACGCGCGAGCTGCGCAGCAGTGGCAGCGCCCGCTTGCCGGCGTGCTCTTCGCGTCGCTCGATCCGCTTGCGGTCCGCGTCCGAGGCGAAGCGCAGGTCGATCCGGCGCGCTGCCTCGGCCCACTTTGCCATCGTGGTCGCGCCACCTAGCGCCTCGCGCACGAACGGATCATTGAACCGCTCCGCCGCACGCTCGCACAGCGTCTCCACCGAATCGGTGAGGATGTTGCCGATGACGCCTTCGTAGATGAGCATCCCCCGCACGCCGCCCTGCGGATCGATCTCGAGCGCGTCGTTCTTGCCGATGCCGTCCTGCACGAGCTGCGGGTGCATCTGCAGTGCGAAGTTGTCGGTGACGACGACCCGCACGCTACTCGGCGCGGCGGCCTGCAGGCGCGTGGCGAAGGAGGGCTCGCGGAATCGCGCGAGCTGGTCCGGATCGAGCAGCTCGGCCTCTGCGAAGGAGCGGCCGGTGGCAAGACCGGAGGGAATGCCCGCGCCGAGCACGAGGAACTTCAGCGCGGGAAACCGGACGACGACGCCGGTGCAGAACGTCGCGAGATGATCGAGATTCGACTGGATGACCACGCAATCGACGCCGAACCAGAAGCCCGATCTCGGCTGGCGGGTCACGGCGCGATCGAGGACGGCGAGCGCCGCGATCGCCGCATCGAACGAGCCCGAACGACCGCGGATCGCGTCGTGCACCGGTGCGGTCGGCCCGTCCATGCTGAGGTGAACGCACGTGAACAGGCGAGTCAACTCGTCGACATTGGCCTCGTTGATATCGATCCCGTTCGTATAGAGATGAACTTCGATATCGGATTTGCGCAGCTTGTCGGCAATATCGAAGAGCTCGGGCACAAGCAATGGCTCGCCGCCGGTCAGCTGCACCGACTTCACACCCGACGCCGCCAGCAGATCGGCGATCGCCAGCAACTGCTCGCGCGGGAGCTTCGCCGAGGCCCGGCGGCCGGATTCGGTATAACAATGCGTACAGCGGAGCTGGCAGGCATACGTGAGCTGCCAGTTGACGTTATCGAGGGTCTGCTGCGGCCACGAGCTTTTCATCTTCGACTCCATCTTCGCTGTTCGGATCCTCGTTTTCCCACGACGCCAGCACATAGAGCGGCAGGAACAGGGCGTGCTCGGTCGCGTCCTCGTCGAGGATCACCGGCGGTGAGCGATAGCGCAGCGCTCCGCTGAACTTGAGATGCTCGAGCGCGAGCGCTCCCGCGAGCACCAGCTCGACATCCGCGCCGTGCAGCACGAGACCGTGCTGGCGGCCCGCGGGCGGCGCGGAAGCCACGCGCAGTCGGGCCGGCGCGCCATGGATCTCGGGAACGAGGAACCTCGCCTCGTCCGTCACGTCGCACAGCTCGATGAACCAGTCCTGCAGCGCGGCGGCCATTGGTGCTCGCCCGTCTCCCATGCTGTCCAGCTTCGCCTGGAGGTCGATGCCGAGGCGCTGCGCGAGGCCGGGAACGTCGATGGCGGTGGGCGGGCGCGGCCGCGCCCCCAACGCATGGCAGGCGATCGGCACCTCGTCGAGCGCGACGCCGGGATCGAAGTCCCGCGCCAGCGCCGGGACTCGCGACGTCGTCACGAGCTCCGGGTCGGCGCCCCGGCGGCGCACGTCGCCTTTCGACACCTCGAAACAGGCGCCCGCCTCGGCCGACGATCCCGCGATCCCGTGCGCCGCGAGCGCAGCCACGAAGGCCTCGTCCGGGAGCGGGAAGTGCCACGCGTTGACCTGCGGATCGCGGTAGACGATCCCGTCCGCGAACGTCGCCACGTGCTCGGGGTGCATGCGCGCCAAGTCGGCCACGAGCTGCGCGAGCGCGCGCTGCGCCGACCGCGCGATGCGCTCCACGAGCCCACGCGGCGGCCCGCCCACCCGCAGCGGCCAGAGGCTCTGGTAGCCACCGGCCTGGAACGGCGCAAGCACGAGGGAGAGCCGCGGCGGCAGGAGCGCGAGCAGCGCGGGGCCGGCAAGAGCGCCGTCGAGCCGGGTATCGACGAGGTTCAGCGCCGCGACGTCGTCATGGCGGAACAGAAAGCCCATCTCCGGAAACGGCGCGGCCGAGGGCGTCATCGTCACCGCAAGCTCGCCGAACGTAACGGTCTGGCCGGGCCGGACCTCGTCCACCCGCGTGGCTCCCCAGGCCCGCAGCGGCTTCACGAGCGGCGAGCCCGCGGGCACCACGAAGCGCTGCTCGCGCGCCCGCGGGAGGCGCGCGATCTCGTCGAGCGCGAAGTGGTCGGAGTGGTGGTGCGAGAGGAGAATGGCGTCGAGCGCGCCCAGCGCGTCGAGGTCCACGCGGCGGTACGGGTAGATGACGTTCCCGCCGCCCGAGAGCTCGCGCGCGAACATGGGATCGCAGAGGAGCCGGCGGGCGCCGTGCGTCACGAGGAGGGTGGCATGACCGAGGCACGTGAGCTCCATGGTCAGCTCCGCATCGCCTGGTCGAAGGCGCTCGACCACCGAGGGAAGGTGCGTGAAGCGTCGAACATTTCGGCCCGCGCGCGCGCACGCAGAGACATCGCGCCGGCGCGCTCGTCGCTCGCGAGGATGCTCGCGGTGGCCTGCGCCATCGCCGCGACGTCGTCGGAAGGAACGAGCAATCCGCTCTCCTCGTGCACGACGATCTCCGCGAGAGCGCCCACGTCGGTAGCGACGACCGGCATGCCCATGGCCGCCGCCTCCATCACCGACACCGGCAGATTGTCGGAGCGATTCGTGTTCAGGAAGACATCGGCCTGGTCCATCAATCTCCGCTTCTCGTCCATCTCGATGAAGTCGTGGAACGTCACCGCTCCGGCGACGCCGAGCTCGCGGGCGAGCTCACGCGTGGGCTCGAGCCCGCCGTCGTCGAGCCCGGCCATGGTCAGCGTGAGCGCAGGGAGGCGCGGCAAGAGCTGGGCGAGCACGCGGACGGCGAGCTCGGGATTGTAGACGGTGCTCTCGAAGGACCGCATCCACAGGAGCCGAGGCCTCACGCTCGTGCGCGCCCGGAACGGGTACTCCTCGATGCGAATGGTGTTCGGGATCGGCACCAGCGGGATCCCGAAGCGACGCACGGATTGCGTGAGATATGCCGAGGTCGAGACGACCACGTCGGCCCGCGCGAGGAGGCTCGCGAGGCGCTCCGGATCCTCGTCACACAGCTCGGGGATGGCACCGCCCTCCAGCACGAGGATGGTCCTGAGGCCGCGCTCCCGCGCGCGGGTGAGCCCGTGAGCGACGAGCTCGAGGCGCCGTGCGCTCGTGAACAGGCCGATGATCACGACATCGGTGGCGGGGACGGCGCGCGCGATCGCGCGCTCGACCTCCAGCAGCTTCTCGGGCCACTCCCACGACTCGGCCGCGGTGATAACGTTCCACCCACGGTCCGCGAAGAGGCGCGAGACGACCTCACCCTGGCAGAACGCCGTGGTCCACGACGACCGGATCACCGGCGCGATCACGCAAACACCGTTCTTCATCGCGTCCCTCGTGCTCATACGCGGTGCAGGAAGAAATTCTGGGTGAGCCGGCCCTCGGCCAGCGTGCGTCCCTCGAAGCGCTGGGCGCCCGAGTGGAAGTAGCGACCGTCGAAGAGGACCAGGCGGTTGTATTTCTGCGCGACGAGCTGCGTGACGTCCCAGGCGGCGAGGTCCATGGTGTCGCGGGCGAGCGCGCGTCCGACGTCGGCGCACTGGTCGTGCTCGGGCGCCAAGTAGTCGATGCCGAGCTGCTTGTGCCGGTAGAAGAAGGTGCCGTCGGCGGGGCGCTTCGAGAGGTAGACGACCGCGCTGTAGTCCGAGCTATCGGTGTGGACGAGCGAGGTGCGGTTCGCCATGTCGCGCTCGGTGGTGACGCGGAAGCCCCCCTGCGTTCCGCGATACCTGATGTCGATGTCGCCGAGCAGCCGGGCGAAGCGCTGCATCGGCTCGCGGACGTCCTGGAACGTCTCGACCATGCTGCCGGGATAGTTCACGCCCTCTTCCTGGCGAAACGGCAGGCCGAGCACGCGCTCCACGAGCGCGTCCGGATCCTCGTAGAAATCGTCGACGACGATCAATGCATGTCGCATGGCTCGACTCCTGCGCCGTCGTGCTCGACGGAGATGACGGTCTTTCCTTCGAACAGCGGCGAACCCGAGAGGCGCTTTTGCATCAGTCGATCCATGTTTGCGAAGGCCTCGTCGAGGAGCACCACCGGGCGCTCGGAGGCCACGCACGCGGTGAACGCAACGAGCTGTCGCTGACCGCCCGAGAAGTTCGAGCCGCCGTGCGAGAGGCGCGTCTCGTAGTTCATGGGCAGTGTCGCGACGAGCTCGTCGAGGCCCGTGGCGCGCGCCGCCTCGCGAATGCGCGCCGGCGGCGCCTGCGAGAGGAGCGCCAGGTTGTCCCACAAGGTCCCTTCGACGAGCCGCAGATGTTGCGGGAGATACGCGATGGTGTCTGCGCCGGCGCGCGAGGCATCGACGCCGCCGATCGTCACCTTGCCGCGCTCTGGCTTGTAGAGCCCGGCGATCAGGCGGAGCAACGTCGTCTTCCCCGTGCCCGACGGACCCTTGATGACATGACGCGTGCCGCCCGGGATGCGTAGCGAGGTGCGGTGCTGGATCCAGGGCTGCGTCGCGGAGTAGCGAAACGAGACGTCCTCGAGCACGACGTCGCTGCCCACGAGCCGCGTGCGCCCGGCGGGCCGCTCCTCGCGCTCGACCGCGAGCACGTCGTCGACGCGGCGGACGTCGCTCCGCGCTCCCCAGAAGGGAAGCGAGGCCTGGCTGAGACCGAGCATGCTGTGCATGAACGTCTGCGCGAGGAGCAACGTGGAGAGGAGGACGCCCAACGACAGGTCGCCGCGCAGACACCGCGCGCCGCCCCACACGAGCACGAGCACGGTGAGCAGATGCGTGCCGGCCTCGAAGAGGACCTCGAGCACCACGCCCACGCGCATCTGCCGGATGGTGAGCATCTGCGATCGCGCCAGGACCCGCAACCAGCGGACCACCGAGCGCTGCTCAGCCGAAGCATTCTTGATGGTGGCGGCCCCCTCCACGATCTCGTAGAGGAGCGCCCGCTGCTGCGCCGAGGCATTCGACACGCCGACCTGCAGCTTCGCGAAGCGATGCGCGGAGATGGCAGCCGCGACGCCGAGCACCGCGGCGAGCGCCACCACGCAAAGCGCCAGCCCCGGCAACGCGAGGGCCACGATCACGATGCAGGACCACGCCACGATCCCGTCGACCACCGGCACCATCGCCGGCGCCGTGGTGAGCCCGACCACCGCCTCCGTCGACGCGGTGCATTGCACGAGCTCGCCCACGCCTAGGCGCTGCAGCTGCGCGAAAGGGATCGCGAGGATGTGCGCGAAGACGCCGCGGAGCATGCGCGAGGTGAGGCGCGCCTCGAACGCGCGGATCACACCGTGGCGCAGCCACTCGAGCCACGCGCGGTGCAGCGCCACGAGCACGAGCGTCACCGCGAGGAGCCCGAGCATGTTGCGCGCGCCGTTCGGGAGCGCCGAGTCCATGGCGATCTGCGTGAGCAGCGGCAGCCCGAGGCGTGCCACCTGCAGCACC
>JAYTHX010000515.1:0-22182 GCA_043732195.1 Polyangiaceae bacterium | reverse complement strand
AGGCCGCCATCAACGAGCTGAACCTCGCGCACTACGATCTGGTCATCAGCGACCTGAAGATGCCGCGCATGGGCGGCATCGAGCTGCTCGAGCAGATGAGCACCGCGGCGCCGAACGCGCTCACCGTGATCATGACGGGCTTCGGCACCGTCGAGACCGCGATCGACGCGATGAAGCGCGGCGCCTACGACTACATCCTCAAGCCCTTCAAGGTGGAGGAGGTCATCCACGTCGTGCAGCGCGGGCTCGAGAAGCAGCGCCTCGCCGCCGAGAACCTCCGCCTCAAGGAGGCGCTCTCCCTCTACAAGGTGAGCGAGGCCATCGCGGCGAGCCTCTCGCTCGAGGAGGTCCTCGCCACTGTGGGCGACACCGCGATCCACGAGATTCACGCCGACCTCTCGTCGACCTGGCTCGACGACAACGAGGGGGGCTACTTCGAGCGCCAGCGCCTCCTCCCGCCGAAGCACCTGCGCCTCGGCGCGATGAAGGAGGCGACGAACTTCGGGAAGTTCTCGGTGAAGGCGTTCCTCGATCACTTCGCGGAAGACAGCACGCTGCTCGAGACCGGCCCGAAGGCGATGCGCTTCTTCGAGGAGGAGCCCGAGCTCCCCGTGCAATCGCTCATCGCCGTGCCGCTCAAGATGAAGCAGCGCGTGCTCGGCTGGATCGGCGTCGTGAGCTACACGAAGGGCAAGCGCTTCGACGAGGGGCAGCGGAAGATGCTCTCCATCGTGGCGTCGCGCGCCGCGGCCGCGATCGAGAACGCGCGGCTCTACGAGGATCTGCGGGCCACGTTCCAGCAGACCATCGAGGGCCTCGCGAAGGCCATCGACAAGATGGACCGCTATACCGCGGGTCACTCCGACCGCGTCGCCACCTACGCGATGTACCTCGCGACGCGCCTCGGGCTCTCGATCGAGCAGATCGAGATCGTCCGCCAGAGCGCGTTGATGCACGACATCGGCAAGCTCGGTTGCGTGCTGAACCTCAACAAGCCGGGCAAGCTCACCCAGGACGAGTACGAGCAGTTCAAGAAGCACCCGGGCTACGGGCGCGACATCCTCGAGCCCATCAAGTTCCTGCATCCACTCATCCCCGGCGTGCACCTCCATCACGAGCGCTGGGACGGGCGCGGCTATCCGCTCGGCCTGAAGGGCAACGACGTGCCGCTGATGGCGCGCATCATCGCCGTCGCCGACACGTACGACGCGATGACGAGCGACCGCGCCTACCGCCGCTCGCTCCCCCACGAGGTGGCGGTCACCGAGATCGAGCGCTGCTCGACCACGCAGTTCGACCCCGAGATCACGCACGCGTTCTGCGAGGGGCTCGACGAGTATCGCGAGAGCGAGCTCGCCAAGGGGAACAAGGTTCCCGAATGAGCGCCGCGCTCCGCGCGGGCGTAGTGTGTCTCGCGCTCGTGCTGTTCGGCTGCGGCGGCGCCGCGCGGCAGGACATGGAGATCGGCGCCACGCCGCGCAAGAGCGTGGGCGCGCTCGGCGACTGGCCGCCCGACGCGACCGACGCCACCGATGCGGTGACCGTCGACACCGCGCTGCGCTCCGTGGAGGGCGCGCAGATCCGCGTGCGCGCCTACCTCGTTGCGCGCACGCCGCCGTGCACCGCGTGCAACGTCACCGGACAGTCGGAGCGGACCCTTCCGCGCGGCCCCGATCGGATCGGCCGCACGCAGCGCACGAACGCCCCCGATCTTCCGGGCTGCAACCAGTGCCCGCCGGCTGCGGTGACGTTCAGCGATCAACAGCCCACCGCCTCGCCCGGACCCGGGAGCTCGCCGCTGCGCGCGGTGGGCGTCGCGGAGGGGCTCCAGGCGCGGCATGTCGGGCACGTGTTCCTGCTCACGGGCACCTTCCATCCGCGCGCCGCGCAAGGCCCCGAGCTCGACGTCACGGACGTGCGCGCGCTTCCGGCGCCCTGAGCGCGAGGGGCTGCGGCCAGGCCTGCTCTCACTCGTCGTCCGGCTCCTCGCTTTCCGCGGCGCGCTCCTCGAAGTCCTGCTCCATCGCGTGGAGCGTGTTGAGGACCGCCACCGTGTCGACCGGCTGCTGCATCGCATCGGCCTGACGATCGACGCGGTCGCGCACGCTCGGTAGGTCGCGCCGTAGCTCCTCGAGGAGCTCGATGATCTTCGCCGTCTTCTGCTCGGCGAGCAGGTTCACCTGGAGCTCGAGGAACGCGCGCTGCTCGTCGTGTCGCTTCTCGCGGTTCTGCGTCGCGAGCACGAACGTGCTGATGAGCGCCGCGTAGATGGCCACGACACCCTGGAGCCAGAAGAAAGGCGGAGGGTCGAATGGCTGCTGCCCACGCGCCACCTCGCCTGCATTCCAGGATGCCCAGATCCCGATGAGGAACAGCAGGAAGAAGATGGTCGACGGCCGTCCGATGCGCGCCGTGAACGACTCGACGAGGCGCTGGGACAGCGAGAGCTGGTTCTCGGCGCGCGCGCGGATCGCCACCACCGTCTCGGAGTGCTTGGTGTGCTGCGGGGGAAGTGTCTCGCGCGGGTCGGGCGTCGCGCCGCGCTGGTCTGGTCTCGCCATCGGTACGCGACCGTACGTCACACGCGCGCGCTCCGCATTGCCGACATCCGCCGCACCGCCAGAACGCGGACTCACCCGCTATGCTGTCGCCGTGACCGAGCGAACCGAAGGCACGCCTCGCCGGTACGACGCGGTGCTCGCATCGGGGGGCGCGTTCGCGGGGATCCGCCAGCTCGTCGCCTACCTGCCGTTCCTGGGGTTCGCGATCGCGTTCGCCACGCTCGCGCTGGGGCTGGGGGAGCGCTCGCTCACCATCGTCTACCTGAGCCTCATGCTGGCCATCGCGCGCGTGCTGTTCGCTCGGTTTCCGTGGCCCACGGGCCACACGACGCGCGTCACCGCGAGCGTGGAGAACGGCGCCCTCGTCCTCCAGGGCGAGTCGCGGCGGCGCGTGCTCCCGCTCTCGTCGCTCCGGAGCGGGATGGTGGTGAGCCTGCGCTCCTCGGGCCTGGCGCGGGTGGCCCTCCGCGGTCAGTGGGGCCAGCGCACGGTCGTGCACCTCGGCGACGTCGACGACGCGCGCTCGCTCCTCGGCGACATGAAGCTCTCGGCGCGCGAGCGACCGGCGAAGTTCGCGTTCTTCTTTGGCCTGCGCGTGACCGTGGGCGCCGACGGCGTGCTCATGGCGTGGCCGTTGCTTCGCAAACGGCGCTTCGTTCCGTACTCGAAGATCGTCGCGCTCAGCAACGAGCCCGGCACGCTGCTGTTCCGGCTGGTGGATGGCAAGCGTTACGAGATCATGACCACCACGTCGGGCCGCGCGATCGTCCTCGAACACCACGCGGCGCTGGTGGAGCGCATCGAGGACGCGCTGGCAGCGTACCGCGCGCGCACCGAAGAGCCGCCGCTCGCCGCGCTGGAGCGTGGCGGCAGGAGCGCGCTCGGCTGGGTGAAGGATCTGCGCGCGCTCGCGGAGACGAGCGGCGCGGGCTATCGCGCGGCGTCGCTGCCCAATGACGAGCTGTGGAGCGTCGCGCTCGATCCCGCGGCCAGCGAGGAGCTGCGGATCGGCGCGGGCCTCGCGCTGCGACCCTGGCTCGACGAGGCGGGGCGGGTGCGGCTGCGCGCGGCGGCGGAGGCGAGCGCCTCGCCGCGGATCCGCGTGGTGCTGGAGGCGGCGGCCGACGAGCCGGACGACGACTCGCTGAGCGAGACCATCGCCGACGTCGCGCCGCGGCGCCGCGCTACGCGTCGCTGATGCCGTCGAGCGCGCGCAAGAGGAGCGCGTTCGACGTCTCGAAGGCCTTCCCGCCATCTGCGGAAAGGAGCCCGAAGATCTGGATGGCCCCGAGGAACGCGCTGTACTCGAGCATGCGCCATGCGCTCGACGAGCTTGGGGTTGGCGCCGGCGGCCCGCCGCAGCTCGGCGAGGTAGGAGGTAGGAGGTAGGAGGTAGGCGATGCGCCGCGCGTCGACGCGTGCACGCACGGCGCGGGCTGCAGCGTCCGGATGACCAGCCTGCCTCTACCATACCGTATGGTATTTTTCGAGGGGTGGCGACGTAGCGAGAGCGGCGCGATGTCCCCCTCTCTCTTCCCTTCCTCGTCTCCGCGCGCTACTTCCCCGCATCACCGCTCGGAGGCGCCATGATCGACGACCAGCTTCGCGAATGCCTGACCTTCGACGACGTCCTCCTCGTGCCCGCGTACAGCGAGGTCCTCCCCCGCGACGTCGACATCAAGAGCAGGCTCTGCCGCGGGCTCGACCTCAACACCCCGCTCGTCAGCGCCGCGATGGACTCGGTCACCGAGCACCGCGCCGCGATCACGATGGCGCGGGAGGGCGGCCTCGGCATCCTCCACAAGAATCTTCCGCCCGCCGAGCAGGCGCGCGAGGTGGAGCGCGTGAAGCGCGCCGAGAGCGGCATGGTCCTCGCGCCCGTCACGGTACGGCCGAGCCAGTCGCTGCGCGAGGCGCTCGGGATCATGCGCGAGCACGACATCTCGGGCGTGCCGGTGGTCGAGGGCGATCGGCCGGTCGGCATCCTCACCGCGCGTGACATCCGCTTCGAGCGCAACCTCGACCAGCCCGTCAGCGTGTTGATGACGAAGGAGCTCGTCACGGTCTCGCCAGGCGTCACCGCCGAGGAGGCGAAGCAGCTCCTCCACCAGCACCGCATCGAGAAGCTCCTGGTGGTCGACGGCGGCAAGCTCGTCGGTCTCGTGACCATCAAGGACATCCTCCAGGCCGATCGCAATCCGCTCGCCTGCAAGGACGAGAAGGGTCGACTCCGCGTCGGCGCCGCCATCGGCCCCGGCCCCGACCGCGACGAGCGCGCCGCGGCACTGGTCGCTGCCGGCGTGGACGTGCTCGTGATCGACACCGCGCATGGCCACTCGAAGGGCGTGATCGACGCGGTGCGCGCCATCAAGAAGGCATACCCCAACGTGCCTGTGATCGCCGGCAACGTCGCCACTGCCGAGGCCACCGAAGCGCTGATCGACGCCGGCGCCGATGGCGTGAAGGTCGGCATCGGGCCGGGCAGCATCTGCACCACGCGCGTCGTTGCTGGCATCGGCGTCCCGCAGATCACCGCGGTCAGCGACTGCGCGCGCGTCGGCGATCGTCACGGCGTCCCGATCATCGCCGACGGTGGCGTGAAGCACTCGGGGGACGTGACCAAGGCGATCGCCGCGGGTGCGTCGGCGATCATGATCGGCTCGCTCTTCGCCGGGACCGACGAGTCTCCCGGCGATCTCGTCCTCTTCCAGGGCCGGAGCTACAAGGTTTACCGCGGCATGGGCTCGCTCGGCGCGATGAAGAAGGGCTCGAAGGATCGCTACGGTCAGGGCGGGACTGCCGACGAGAAGCTCGTGCCCGAGGGCATCGAGGGACGCGTCCCGCATCGCGGCTCGCTCGCGTCCATCCTGCACCAGCTCGTGGGCGGGCTGCGCTCCGGCATGGGCTACACCGGGTCGAAGACCATCAAGGAGCTGCGCTCGAACGCGAAGTTCATCCGCGCCACGTCGCAGGGCCTCCGCGAGAGTCACGTCCACGACGTGATCATCACGGAAGAGGCGCCGAACTACCACTCGCAGTGAGACGGACCATCACCGGCTACTGGCTCGGGCGCGTCGCCTACGAGCGCGCGCATGCGCTCCAGCACGCGCTGCTCGAGGAGCGCCTCGCGGGAGATCCGCGCGGCCTGGGCGACCTCGTCCTGCTGCTCGAGCACGATCCCGTGGTGACGCTCGGGCGCGGGGCGAACGGCGAGAACGTGCTCGCTGGCGAGGAGGATCTGCGCGCGCGTGGCGTCTCGCTGGTGGAGACGGCGCGCGGTGGGGACGTGACGTTCCACGGCCCGGGCCAGCTCGTCGCGTATCCGATCCTCGATCTCAAGCCCGATCGCTGCGACGTGCGGAAGTACGTGCGTGACCTCGCCGAGGTCATGATCCTCCTCGCGCGAGAGCAGGGCGTGGCAGCCGGCGTGCTGCCCGGTGATCCGAAGTTCATCGGCGTGTGGGTCGACGAGACGGCGCCCACGGAGTGGGACGAGCCGCGCTCGCTCGCGGCCTCGCGCGGGGAGATGCAGGAGCGCGCGCCGCGGCTCGCGAAGATCGGCGCCATCGGCGTGCGCCTCACGCGCTGGCTGACGATGCATGGCTTCGCGTTCAACATCACCACCGACCTCACTGGCTTCCGGCTCATCGTGCCCTGCGGGATCCAGTCGCTGGGGGTCACCTCGCTCGCGACGCTCGCACGCGGACCCCTGCCGCCGCTGCCCACCGTGGAGGAGGCGGCGCGCTGCTCGCTCGCGCATTTCGGGACGGTGTTCGACGCCGACGTGACCGTCGGCGACGCCGGTGCGCTGAGCGGATGACGAGCGCCCCGTCCGCGCTGCGCTCGACGCGCGGCGGTCGTTCGGGGCGGGTCAGGGCTCGGAAGTGGCGCCGGCGCGGCGTCGGCGTCGCCACGCGACGATCGCGTACGTGAGCGCGCCGCCCAGCGCGCCGCCCGCGGGCGCCACGACGGCCGTGCCCACCACCAGCTCCGCGGCGAGGGTGCGCAGCGCCATGTTCTTCACCTCGCTCGGCGCGATCGACAGGAAGTGCCCGTGCAGGACGAGCGCGCCCGTCTCCAGCTCCGCGAACGTGATGAACGGCGCGATGAACGGCAGCGAGATGTTCGCCGCGAGGTACGCGACGCCCGCGTCGAGCCGGAGCGGGACGCACACCGCGATGACGATCGCCCAGTGGAAGCCGAAGGCCGGCGTCATGCCGATCACGAGGCCCGCGGCCACGCTGAGCGCGGCGCGGCGAGGCGTGAGCTCACCTCCGCGGAGGCGCACCCAGGCCTGACGCGCGAGCGCCTTGAGCTCGGCGCGCTTGCCTTCGGCCACGACGCGCGGACCCGTGATCAGGGCTGCGGAGGCTGCGAGGCCTTCGAGCGCTCGAGCATGCGCAGGTACATCTTCGCCTGTGAGTTCTCGGGCTCGACGACGATCACCTGCTTCCAGTGCTCCTCGGCGGCGGTCGCGTCGCCGAGGGCGAGGAGCGTGACGCCGAGCTGGAGGCGCGCGGGCACGTAGTTCGGCTTCGCCTGGAGCGCCGCCTCGTAGCGGCTGCGCGCTGCCGGGAGATCGTTGACCTCGCGGAACAGCGTGCCGAGCTTCACCTGGAGATCCGCGAACTGCGGGCAGAGCGAGACGGCGCGCTCGTATTCGCGGATGGCTTCGCGCGGGAGGCCGGCGTCGTGGTAGGCCTGCGCGAGATCGGCGTGCATGTTCGCGAGCTTGCCGCGCGCGAATGGGTCGAGGCCCTGCGCGGTGCCCATCGGACCGACCTTGATCCGGCTGTAGACCTCGCGTGCCTTGTCGTACTTTCCTCGATCGTTGTAGGTCACGGCGAGGTTGAGGGCGGCCTCGGTGTAGGCGGGGTTCAGCTCGAGAGCGCGCTCGAAGTGGCGCTCTGCGACCAGGAAATTCCCGCGTGAATGCGCGATGACGCCGAGCATGTCGTGCACGTCGGCGTAGCGATCCTCTTCCTCGAGGACCATCCGGAGCATCTGCTCGGCCTTGTCGAATTCTCGCTTCGCGTAGTGCTCGCGACCGAGGACGAGGAGCTGTTTCACGCGCTCGTTCATGCTTGGACTCTTCCCGGCATCCCGATATCTCACTATACCGGCGTTTGCGCCGAGGGGGGAAGGGCGCTATGCCCCGCCCCGGCAGTCGCGCATGCCCGACGATACCCCTCAGACCCGACCTTCGGGACGTCCGTCGTTACCGGATTCCGTGGTCGCGGATCCGGAGCCGGCGCCGGTCCCTGCGCCCGCGCCGCGCGATCGGGGCCGGACCATCGCGCTCGGGGTGCTGGGCGGGCTCGTCCTCGTCGGCGGCATCCTCATCCTGCGGGGGCCGCAGGGCCCGGCGCCGTCCGCCGCGCTCACCAGCGCCGAGCTGCCTGCCCGCGCGGCCGCCGCCGCCGCCGCCGCCGTTCCGACGGGCGCGGTCGTGATCGCGGCCGTCGACCCCGGACCGAAGGCGCCGCCCGCCTGGCGGGTCTCCGCGCTCGAGAAGGAGATCGGCGTCGAGATCGTGCGCGGGCCGTTCGGCAAGCACTCGCTCGCGGGCGCGCTCGCGCAGGCGGGGATCACGAAGAGCGAGATCCGCCGCGTCACCCTGGCGGTGAGCGGCGTGCACCGTATCGAGCATGCGGGGCCCAAGGACACGTTCGTGGTCGCGCGGGATCGGAGCAAGGGCACGATCAGCGCGTTCGAGGTCATCGCCTCACCGACCGACGTGTGGCAGGCGCGGGCCGACGAGGGCGGCGCGCTCGTGGTGAAGAAGCTCGCGCTCCCCGTGGAGTGGAAGACGTCGAAGACCGCCGTGGTCATCACCGCGGATCTCAAGCAGGCGATCACCGCCGCCGGCCTCCGCGAAGAGGCGATCGAGGAGATCGACGACGCGCTCGAGGGCCACGGCGACGCCGCGGTGATCAAGGCGGGCATTCGCCTGCGCGTGGTCGGCAGCGAGGAGTGGGTCGACGGGACGTTCGCGGGCTTCCGTGTCGATGCCGTCGAGTACGTTCCGCGCAGCAGCGCCCCGCTTCGCGTCTACTACTACGAGCGTGACGCGGCGACCGAGGGCAGCCACCGTCGCATGCCGCATCCCGGCTACTACGACGCGAAGGGGCAGCAGCCGTTCCGCGGCGCCTTCCGCTCGCCTCTCGCGCTGGCGCGCGTGACCTCGCGCTTCAATCCGAAGCGCATGCATCCCGTGCTGCACGTGGTCACGCCGCACAACGGGATCGACTTCGGCGCGACCACCGGCACGCCTGTCTTCGCCGCGTCGGCGGGGACGGTGCGCACGGCGGCCAACGGCGGACCGTGCGGAAACATGGTGGAGATCGAACACACCGCGGGCATCACCACCGCGTACTGCCATCTCTCGAAGTTCGCCGCGGGCCTCCATCCGGGCCAGCACGTCGAGGCACGTCAGCTCGTCGGGTACGTCGGGGCGACGGGCCGCGTGACCGGGCCGCACCTGCACTTCGCGGTGAAGCGTGCGGGCGCGTTCATCGATCCGCTCGGCCTCAAGATGGACGGCATGCACACGCTGCCGCCCGCCGATCGCGATGCGTTCGCGAAGCGGCGTGCCGAGCTCGACGTCGCGCTCGAGGCCATCACGCTGCCCGCCGTCGACGGCTCCGCCCCCGCCGACGACAAGGATGACAAGGACGATCCCGGCGAGGAGTGAGACGCCCAGCGCGCGCTACCACGGCAGGGCGAGAGCTACTTCCGCGGCGCTGGCTTGGCCGTTGCGCCGAGCATGCGACTCCTGGCGAGTAACCCGAGCAGGGCAGGATCGGGGGTTCCCACGAGGGCACCGCGCGGCGCCGCGTCGACCTCCGCGGCCTCGAGTTCGGGGACGCGCCGCGGCGCACACTGCACGAGGATGCACGAGAGAACCGCTGCCGCGGTGATCCGGAATCGCTGCACGAGGCCCTTCCTGCGAGAGGTACCTCGTGAAGAACGGCGCGCGCGCGGTGACGTTCAGCCTTCTTCCATGCTGCCGGTCTCGACCGGCGTGGGCTCCTCGACGACGGGCTCCGACACGTCGAGCGTGAGCGGACCGACCGAGACGGTGGCGAGGAAGTGCTCGCCCTGCACGGAGACCTGGCGGCGATGCAGCATGGAGCGCGCGAGGTCGTCGTTGCCGACGGCGAACGACGCGATGAAGAGGCCGCGCGGTCCGATCTCGTCCTCGGGCTCGGCTCCGATCACGCTGCCGCCGATGTGGAGGCGGCGCGCGCGGCTCGGCATGGCGAAGGTCATCCTGGTGTCCTCGCCCTCGGTCTCCTGACGGAGCACGCGGACGAGGTCGGCGCCGTCGGGCACGAGCGAGACGCCGACGTCGAGCGAGGCGATCTTGAGGACGCGATTGCCGTCCTCGTCGACGCCGTGCGCCTTCACCACCAGGTTGCACGCGATGGCGCGGGCGACATCGTCACCGGAGAGGCTCCACGCGAACCCGGAGCGGGTGGCGATGCCGCGACCGACCTCGCGCTCCTCGCACGTGGGGCCGAGCCACATCGAGACGTCGGCCGAGCCATCGAGCATCGAGGCCTCGATGCGGAGGCTGCCGTGGCGGATGTCGAGCGCGTCGACGTTGAGGGCCAAGGCCTCTTCGACCTCGGGCGGGGGAGGGGTCGGGCCCGCCGCATGGTCGCTCGATGGGACGGCGCAGCCGGCGGTCGCGAGACAAAACGCGAGCGCCGCGCCGATGGGCGCGCAGGTACGGATCATGGGGTGGGGAGCCTTCTCGTCCCGTCAGAGCGGGGTCCGGCACATCAAAAAACGCGGGCAGAGCAGGTGTCCACCGAGCGACAGCAGCCTCCGAGCATTGTTCCTGGAGAACGCTCGGCGGTTGATTAGCCTTTCACCGGGTCACTTCGCCGCGTGACCGGGGCCGAGGACCTCGGCCATCTTGGTCTTCGCGTCGAACGTGTGGACGTGCGGCGGGTGGTGGCAAGACAAGCACACATCGGTCCCGGGTTTGACGACCGGGACCTTCACCGCCTTGGGCTTCGCGGAGTGGAGGGAGCCGGGGCCGTGGCAGACCTCGCACTGGACATTCTGCAGGTCCTCGGTGTGCGTGACGGTGCTGCCGCCCGGCCGGTCGTAGCCGGTGACGTGGCAGCTCACGCAGTCGAGATTGAACTCCTTGAACTGCGTCGAGAGCGTCGCGTACGCGTGGGCGTGGGCGGTCTTGTCCCAGACCTTGCGCGGCTCCTCGTGGCACGACGTGCAGATGTCGATGCCGACGTAGCCGGGCTCGCCCTTCGGCGCAGGCCTCGGCTTGCGGTCAGCGAACTCGAGCTTGTTCGCGTCGTTCACTTGCTTGTAATACGCAAGCATCTGCGCCTTGACCTTGTCCTCCGCGCCGAGGTTGTCGCGGATCTCGCGCATGGCGTAGCGGTAGTAGCTGCCGCTCGCGGGCGGCGGGGCCTTGTCGAGCGCCGCCTGCTCGGCCTCGAGCTTCGTGATGTCGGCCTTGCGCGCGTCGATGTCCCGCTTGTCGACGTTCTTGTCGGTCTCCCACGTGGCGACGCGCGCGCGCAGCTCGTCGATGCGCTTCGAGAGCTCCTCGCGCTTGCGTGTGCGCTCGATGCCGGTGCCGTCTGCGAACTTCACGAGGCCGGCGGCGGCGCCCGCAGCGCCCTCGCGCGGGTAGAGATCGAGCACGGCGACGGTCTGGAGGTGGTTTCCAGTCTCGGCGATCAGCACGTTGCCGATGCGCTCCGCGGGCGGGGCCTCGGTGTTCGCGTCGCCGCCGCCGCCGGTGGAGCCGACGAGGATCGCGAGGAGCTCGGGGTTCATATCGGCGATACGCTTGGCCTCGCCGCGGCCCACGGCGGCGACGACCACGATGGCCTGCGCGCCGTCCTTCTTCAGCGCGGCGACGGCCAGCTTGACCGCGTCGGTCGCGGGTGAAGAGGTCACCCCCTCGAGCGCGACCTTCGCCTTGTCGGGCGCGGCGACGCCGACGATGCCGAGCTTCACGCCGCCCACGTCCTTGATGGTCCACTTCACGGGCGCGATGTCCGCCGCCTGCACGTTCGCGGCGAGCAGCGCGGCGCTGCTCGCGGTGGTGATCTTCTTGAGCGTGTCCACGCCGCCCGCCCACTCGTTGCGGCCCGGTGCGAAGGCGAGCAGGTTGACGGTCTTCAGCGACGCGCCGATGGTCTCGGCCTTCCGGACCTCCTGGGGGCGGCGATCGGCGGCAAGCTCCATGTCCATGAAGAAGGTGGGACCGGCGGCGAGGACCCCGGCGCCCCTCGCCTTGTCCTTCTCGGCGGCGACGAGCGCGCCGAAGTGGTCCATGCCTCCCAGCTGGTCCTTCACGCACCCACACGGCTCGAGGGCGCCGGCGAGATCGGTCACGAGATAGAGGCGCGCAGCGGGCAACGGCTCGGCGCCATTGTGGGGCGCGCTTCCGTCCGGACCGCCGGTGGGGCGACATCCCTCGCAGGCGCAGAAGGCGGCGAGCGCGAAGAAGAGAGAGAGGAATCCGACGAGCCGCCAGGGGCGCCAGGAGATAGGCCGCTGCACGCAGAAAACCTTAGCACCGGCCTCCGACGCGTTCGTGACATAGCGGTAGGAAATCGCTACCCTTTCGGCGTCGGGCAAGGGTCCTGCGCGCACGAATGTCTGCCCCGTTCCGTTTCGGCCCGTTCTTCCTCGACTCGCGCATCGCGGTCGGCGGCACGGCCGAGGTCTACCTGGGCCACCCCGCGACGCCGGACAGCGGGCTGCCGGACACGCTCGTGGTGAAGCGGCTGTTGCCGCACTTCGCTTCGGATCCGGAAGGTCGGACGATGTTCGAGCGGGAGGCGCGACTGCACGCGGCGGTCACGCATCCGAACGTGGTCACGGTGTTCCATGCCGGCGCGGATGCGCGAGGCGAGCCCTACCTCGCGATGGAGTACATCGACGGCGTCGACGGCTACCGCCTGCTTCGCCGGTTGCGCCAGGACGACGAGCTCTTGCCGGTCGGGGTCGCGGTCTACATCGCGCGTCAGGTGCTGCGCGCGCTGGAGAGCGTGCACGCCGCGCTCGACCCGCTCTCGGGCGGCGCTCTGGGCATCGTGCATCGCGACGTGAGCCCGTCGAACATCTACATGTCCAAGGACGGGCACGTGAAGCTCGGTGACTTCGGCATCGCGCGCTCGACCACGCGCACCACGCTCCGCAGCGAGGCGGGGCAGGTGCTGAAGGGGAAATTCGCGTACCTCGCGCCGGAGCAGGTGGCGGGAGAGCCGAGTGATCATCGCGCCGACCTCTTCAGCCTCGGGACGGTGCTGGCGGAGACCCTGCTGAATCGTCCACTCTTTCCGGGGGGCGGGCAGCTGGCGATCCTGCTCGCGATCCGGGATTGCAAGGTCGACGCGCTCCAGGAGATTCGCGCGCGGCTGCCACCGGGTCTGTTCGAGGTCCTCTCTCGCGCGCTGTCGCGGAGCCCCGCCGATCGCTTCGCGAACGCCACCGATCTCGCGGCGGCGCTCGCGCCGTTCGAGGCGGACCCGCGGCTCGCGGTGCGCGAGATCTCGGCGCGGGTCAAGTGGGTGAACGCCGCGTCCTCGTCGGATCAGATGGCGGCGGTACGCGAGAGCGCGCGCATGCGGGCCGTGCAGATCCCGAGCACGGTGGCACCTGCGCCGGGCGCAAAACCGCACGTTGCCGTCGAGGCCGCGGTGCCCTCGGCGGCGAGCGCGCGCGCCGTTTCCGAGATCCCTGTCGACTACGTCGCAGACGAGCCGGAGCGCAAGACGGAGGAGTACGAGCTGCTCCCTTCGTTCTTGGTCAAGGAGAGCGGCGAGCGACTGGGGCCGTGGACGTTCGCGCGCCTGATGGAAGCCCTGGCGACGGGCCACGTGCAGCGCGGCGACGAGGTCGACTTCGTGGGCCGCGGCCTCTTGCCGGTCGAGGAGATCGAGGAGCTCCAGCGCTTCCTCCCCACGACCACCGCCGCGACGGGCAAGCTCCTCGGGCCGGGCGCGCCGGACTTCAACGACCATATCGGCAACGTGTCGATGCTCCAGACGCTGATGCGCGTGCTGGCCCAGCGCGAGACCGGGGTGCTCTTCGCGGAGCGCGCGGACGAGGCGGGCATCGAGGGTGCCCGGAAGGAGCTCTACTTCGTCGCCGGCAAGCTGCAGCACGTGGCGTCGAGCAATGCGAGCGAGCTGCTGGGCGAGTACCTCGTGCGTCGCGGCAAGCTGGAACGCGAGGAGCTCGATCTCGCGCTTGCGGTGCTCCCGCGCTACGGCGGCCGCATGGGCGACACGCTGATCTCGATGGGCCTGGTGGGCCCGGTCGACATCTTCCGCGCGATCCGCGAGCAAGGTCGTGACCGGGTAGCCGATCTGTTCTCGTGGAACGCCGGCGCCGTCACGTTCTACCGCGGTCACACCGCGCCGCATGTCGAGTTCCCCCTGGACCTCGACCTGGCCTCGCTCATGCTTGCCGGCCTCGAGGCCGCCAAGCCAGGCGACGCGCCGATGGAGGACCACCGACACCAGCTCGACCGCGTCGTGGCGGCGCAGCCCGCCCAGGATGATCGGGTGATGCTGGGAGGCGTGATCTGGCCCCCGGTGGTCGCGCGCGTGCAGACGCTGGTGCGTACGCCCACGACGCTGCGCGACGTGCTCAAGGCCGCGGCCCGAACGGTGGGGCTCACCGCGGGCGACGTCCTGCGGGGGCTCGAGATCTTGCATGCGGCGGGCCTCGTGGTCTGGAAGGGGTAGGCGGGTCGAGCCACTGCCGCTTCGGGAGGGGGTCGCGGGCGCGACTGTCCCTGGAGGAGGCGATCGATCTCTGGCTCGGCGAGCGCGTCGGCGAGATGAGCCACGCCGAGATCGAACGCACCGCCGCGATGCTCACGCGCCTCTACCGCCGCGTCACGGGCCCGAATGCGCCCGACCTCCGCGATCTCCGCGCCCCGTCCGCCCTGGAGCCAAGAATGCAAAATCTCGAAAGCACTGACGCCGCGCGCCACCCCCCGCGGATGCCGCCGCGCGTCCGCGAGCTTCCGGTCCTGGGCAGCGCACCTGCGCTCGTGCGCGACTCGCTGGGGTTCCTCGACCGCATCACCGCCGAGCATGGTGACGTCGTGCGCTTCCACATCCCCGGCCAGCACATCTATCTCTTCAACCATCCCGACGCGATCGAGCAGGTGCTCGTCACGGAGCGCGACCGCCTCATCAAGGACAAGCTGACCCGCCAGCTCTCCCTCATGCTCGGCAACGGGCTCCTCGTGAGCGAAGGCGCGTTCTGGCGCAAGCAGCGGCGCCTCGCGCAGCCTGCGTTCCATCGCGAGCGCGTGGCTGCCTACGGCGGTGCGATGGTCCGCTTCGCGGAGCGCGCGGTCGCCTCCTGGAACGACGGCGAGACGCGCGACGTCCACGTCGACATGATGCGCCTCACGCTCGACATCGTCGCCAAGACGCTCTTCGGCGTGGAGATCGGGGACGGCGACGTCGCCCAGCGCATCGGCGGCGCGCTCGACGTCCTCATGGGTCGCTTCTCCGGCATCGGGAACCTCGTCCCCATCGTCCTCCCCACGCCCGGCAACCTGCGCGCCAAGCGCGCCATCGCCGATCTGGACGTCATCGTCTACGGCATCATCGAGGAGCGTCGCCGCAGCGGCGACCAGGGCGATCTCGTCTCGATGATGATCGCCGCGACCTCCGACGACGACGGCGCGATGACCGACGTCCAGCTCCGCGACGAGGCCATGACCATGGTCCTCGCGGGCCACGAGACCACAGCGCTCACCTTGAGCTTCGCGCTCCACCTTCTCGCGCGCCATCCCGAGGTCGCCCAGCGCCTGGCCGACGAGATCACCACGCAGCTGGGCGATCGCCCCGCGACCGCCGCCGATCTCCCGAAGCTCGAATACGCCGACGCCGTGGTGCGCGAGGCCATGCGCCTCTACCCACCGGCGTGGGCGCTGGGCCGCGAGGTCACCGCCCCCTGCGTGATCGGAGGCTATTCGATCCCGGTCGGCACGCAGCTCTGGGTCGCGCAGTGGGTGGTCCATCGCGACCGCCGCTGGTTCGCCGATCCGCTCTCCTTCCGCCCCGAGCGCTGGGCGAACGGCTTCGCGAAGACCCTCCCGCGCCACGCCTACTTCCCGTTCGGGGGCGGCCCCGCGCGTATGCATCGGCAACGCGTTCGCGATGATGGAGGCGGTGCTCGTCCTCGTCACCATCGCGCGCCGCTTCGCCGTCTCCACCACCGACGACCGCCCGCTCGCGCTCGTCCCCACCGTGACGCTGCGCCCGAAGGACGGCGTCCCGCTCCGCCTCACGCGGCGCAGCGCCTGACCCGTGTCACCCGGGTAGCGCGTACCCTGCGGCCAATGCCAGCGTTCTTCGGTCTCCTCTTCGGTCTCCGTGCGCGTGTCGGTCGCCGTCCGTAGCTCGTCTACGGCTTCGCGCTCGCCAAGGGCGGTGAGTTCCGCCTGGTGCCGCCCTCGAACGGTCGCACCCGCCTCGAAGGAACGACCCACTACACGCTCGCGAACTACCCCGAGCTGTACTCGGTCGTGTACGCCGAGGCCTTGCTCCACGGCATCCACGGCCGCGTGCTCGAGCACATCAAGAACCTGAGCGAGCGCTAGCGCGCGCGCGTCGTCACTTGCCGGCGGCGGCCGCGCCACCCGTGAAGGGCAGGATGGTCTTGAGGTCGTCGTCCGTGAAGCGCAGCTGGAGACCGATGAAGTAGTCGCGACGGTTCGGCAGGAAGATGTGATCGGCGCCGCCGAGCAGCCACAGGCGGTGGATGAACTCGTAGCCGAGGAAGAGCCGGTAGCGCGGCTTGATCTCCTCGCCGAAGCCGAAGAGGTCCTGGACGACCTCGAAGCGGTTCGAGAGCAGGTGCGTGTCGATGCCGACGCCGCCTGTCGACTCCTTGATGCCGAAGCGCCCCGTGAACGGCCCGATGCGGCGCGCGAACTGGATGGTGAAGCGGAACGCGTCCGTCGTGGTGGTGGTGACGGTGCGGTAGTGTGCGGGCTCCTTCGGGTTCGTCGTGTCGGTGTCGGTCTGCGTGAAGCTCGTCTTGCCGCGTGGATCGTTGATCAGCTCGATGACGTAGTACTTGTCCTCGCGCGGCTGGAGCCGCAGCTCGACGTAGCTCTTGAGCGTGTTCGCAAGGAAGTTGTAGTCGCTGCGGAGGCCAACGATGGTCTGGAGGCGGCGGATGCCGTCGACGTAGTCGTTGATGCCCTCGGCGACGCCCTGGACCTCGTTGATGAGCGCCTCGTCCTTCGAGAGGCGGCCGATCGTGCCCTCACCGCGATCGACGCGGCCCGCGATGTTGTCCACGTGGCCGAGCGCGCTCTCGAGGCTCTTGGAGGCGCGGTTGATGCGCTCGACGGTGTTGTGCAGGTCGCCCGACTGGCCGTTCGGATCCTTGCCGTCGTTCGCGGCGAGCAGGCTCTTCACGTCCTCGGTGATCACGCGCACGTTGACGAGGATCTTCTGGAGCTCCGGTCCGCTCGCGACCGTGATGTTGTTCACGTTCTCGAGCGTGTCGTGGATGACGGTACGATTCTCGCGCACCGTGAGGTTGATCGCATCGGTGGCGTCGGCGAGGTTCTTGAGCGTCTTCGCCATGTCCTGGCCGCCCTGCTCGCTACCGAACGTCTTCGCCAGCTGCTGCGCGACCTTCTCGATGAGGTCGGCGATGCGCCCGACCGTCTCCTTGAGGTCGTCGACGGAGCGGGCCTCCGGCATGGTGAGGACCTCGTCCCCTTCCTTTTTGTCGGGCGCGCCGAGGCCCTCGGTGAGGACGACGACGTTCTCACCGAGCAGCGAGGCGCTCTTGACGCCTAGCCGTGCGCTCTCGTGCAGCTTCACGTTCGCGTTGAGCTTGATGTCGACGCGCGCCTGACCGTTCTCCAGGCGAATGTCGGAGATCTGGCCGACGGGGATGCCGGCGATGGCGACGCGCGACTGCTTGGCGATGCCGGTCGCGTCCTTGATGTACGCGTGGACCGTGTAGCTCTTGCCGCTGCCGACCTGGCCGCCGATCGTCCGCACCACGAGGTAGGCCGCGCCCGCTGTGACGACGACGAAGAGGCCGATCCTGGCCGCCTGCGAGACCTTCGTCATCCTGCTCGGCGGCGGACGTTAGTCGAGGCGAGCCGAAACATCACGGTCAAAGGTGGGATGTTTCCGGCTCGAAACGCCGGCGCTCCCGCGCGCGCGCCGAACCTCCCTGCCTACGCCGGCGTATGTCGACGAGGCCTCGCGTGCCGCGCTGCTCGAGCGCCGTCCTCCAGGCCCACGACATCGAGACGCTGACGAGGCCGGACCGGCGAATGATCCCGTACATGGTCGCGCTCACGCTTGCCCTCGGCGTGCTCGATCTGATGTTCGTGGTGGGCGACTTCGGGCTCGCGAAGGTGGTGCGGGACGGGCAGCAGGAAGGCGCGGTGTTCGCGCGCGCGGTGAGCGTCGAGCCTTCGCGTCGGCAGGCGTCGGTCGATCGGTTCCGGGCCGAGCTCGAGCAGGCGCTCGCTCCTTACATGGGATCCAACGAATTTCCGAGAGAATTCCAGCATGAGGGAGCGACCGAGACCGGCTCGCGCGGAGCCGGGCGCGCGGTCGCTCGTCGCCGATTAGCCGAAGTGTCCCGCGGAGTTGTCTTTCTCGTGGTTTCGGGGCTAAGAGAACTCGCATGAGCGCGAAGGACGGAGACGATCGCCCCGATCCCGCCACCGCTGCGGAGCCGCCGTCGCCGGACTTCGCGCGGCCGTCGCGCCGCGACCTCATCAAGCGCGTTGGGCTCTCC
Organism: Polyangiaceae bacterium; assembly: GCA_043732195.1. Lineage (GTDB taxonomy): Bacteria > Myxococcota_A > Polyangia > Polyangiales > Polyangiaceae > Labilithrix. Next base: position 3,823 of record JAYTHX010000515.1, on the reverse strand, counting down.
GCCGGCGTCCTCGCGGGCTCGGCGCTCATCGGCCGTGCGGTCTGGGATCAGGGCGGCTTCGGGGCGGCGTCGTCGTCCATGGCGCGCCAGGTCCGCGACTACCGCCTCAAGGACCGCGCCGCTGCCGAGCTCGCGGAGCTCGCCATCGCGCGCCAGCGCCCGGACGACCCCGAGCCCTCCGCCGAGCAGCTCGTGCGCCGCGCGGTCGACGCGATGGGCGGCATGAAGCGCTTCGTCAGCCGCGGCGACGTCGTGGTCGTGAAGCCGAACATCGGCTGGGACCGCATGCCCATCCACGCCGCAAACACGAACCCCGACGTGGTCGGCGCGGTCGTACAGCTCGCGTTCGAGGCGGGCGCGAAGAAGGTCGTCGTCGCCGACGGCTCTTGCAACGATCCGAACCGCTGTTTCCAGCGCTCGGGCATCTGGCGCAAGGCCTACGCGCTGGGCGCCGAGGTGGTGCTGCCCGCGGAGCACCGCTTCCGCACGACGCGCATGAAGGGCGAGATCCTCGACGAGTGGCCGATCTTCACCACGCTCGTCGACTGCGACAAGGTGATCAACGTCCCGGTCGCGAAGCATCACAACCTCGCCAAGTACACCGCGGCGATGAAGAACTGGTACGGCGTGCTCGGCGGCCGCCGCAACCGCCTGCACCAGAACATCGACGTCTCCATCGCCGACCTCGCGACGTTCATGCGCCCCACGCTCGTCGTGGTCGACGCGATGCGCGTGCTGATGCGTAACGGCCCGCAGGGCGGCAACATCGACGACACGAAGGTGATGAACACCGTGTTCGCGTCGGTCGATCAGGTCGCGGCCGACGCGTTCGGCGCCACGCTCATCGGCCAGCACCGCGACAACCTCCCCTACCTCAAGATGGGCCACGAGCGCGGGCTCGGCACCATGTACTACGAGAACCTGAGGGTTCGAGAGGTCTGATGGCCGCCCAGGTGTCGCCGGGCTCCGGCCAGAGCAAGCCGCACGCGGGCGTCACGCTCGACGTGAGCGCGATCGATCACGCGGCGCTACACGACCCGCAGTCGATGCACGTCGAGGTCGAGCCGATCCCGTGGAAGACGGGCGACGTCGGCGCGGTGCGGGCGGTCGACCGGGAGACGCCGCTCGAGCAACCTCGCAGACCGACGGCGACGGCGACAGCGACAGCGACGGTCGCAGCCACGATGGCCGCCGCAGAGCGCAAGGCCGCAGCGGCCGCGGAGGAGGCGCTCGGCATCGGCGTGCCTGGCGCGCCCCCCAAGAAGGCGAAGAAGGACCCGAAGCTCCCCGGCTCCGGCATCCCCGCGCGCAAGAGCATCCGCACGCTCGTCTGGGTGCGGCGCGCCTCGCAGGTCGGGTTCTTCGCCCTCTTCATGTACTTCCTCTTCCAGACGGGCTTCCACGGGAGCTTCGCGGCGAAGGCGGATACGCCGGTGCGCCTCTCGCTGCCGGTCGAGGCGTTCCTGCTCGCGGACCCGTTCGTGAGCGCGATGACCGTGCTCTCGACGCACACCGTCTATCGCGGGCTCCTCTGGTCGGTCGGTCTGCTCGCGGTCACGCTCGTCGTCGGCCGCGTGTTCTGCGGCTGGATCTGTCCGTTCGGGACGCTCCATCACTTCTTCGGCTGGATCCTCCCTTCGCGGAAGGGACGCGGCGCGCATCGCGTCGAGGCGAACAAGACGAAGGATCGCCTCCAGAACGTGAAGTACTACCTGATGTACGCGTTCCTGCTCTCCGCGGTGGCGGGCAGCGCGGTCGGTGGTCTCTTTGATCCCATCTGCATCGCGGTGCGCGCCATCGGCCTGGGCGTGATCCCCGGCGTGCAGTACGTCGCGCATCGCGGTCTCGGCGCCGTTCAAGACGTTCCGGTGCGTCCACTCCAGGCCGCCGCCGACACGACGCAGGACGCGCTCGCGAAGGCCGTCTGGGGCTCGCATCAGTTCTACTTCCACCAGACGTGGCTGATCGTCGTCCTCCTCATCGCGATCCTCTTCATGAACCGCTTCATCCCGCGGTTCTGGTGTCGCGTGCTCTGTCCGCTCGGCGCGTTCCTCGGCGTCTTCGCGAAGTTCGCGCTCTTCGGCATGGAGAAGGATCACGCGAAGTGCACGGACTGCAACCTTTGCCTGGTGAATTGCCAGGGCGCCGACTCCCCGCAGGGCGGCGTGAAGTGGCGGCAGGACGAGTGCCACATGTGCCTCAACTGCGAGACGTCGTGCCCGGAAGACGTCATCAAGTTCCGCTTCCTCCCGAACCGCAGGAGCGCGCTGAGCCGCCCCGCGCTCCAGCGGCGAACGCTGCTCGCGACCACCGCCGCGGGCGCCGCGTTCATCCCCATGGCGCGCATCGCCGACTCGCTCGACGTGAACTACCACGCGAAGGTGATCCGGCCGCCGGGCGCGGTCGAGGAGCGCGCGTTCCTCGAGCGCTGCATCCGCTGCGCCGAGTGCATGAAGGTGTGCCCGAACAACGCGCTGCATCCAGCGATGTTCGAGGCGGGCATCGAGGGCCTGTGGACGCCCATCCTGATCGCGCGCATCGGCTACTGCGAGCACTCGTGCGTGCTGTGCGGCCAGGTCTGTCCGACCGGCGCCATCCAGAAGATCACCGAAAAGGAGAAGCTCGGTACCGGCGTGCCGCCCGTGAAGATCGGCACCGCGTTCTACGACATCGGCCGCTGCCTGCCGTGGAGCATGCAGACCCCGTGCATCGTCTGCGAGGAGTTCTGCCCGACGTCGCCGAAGGCGATCTGGGTGGAAGAGGTCGAGGCGCCCGTCCGTGACAGCAAGGCGGGTCCGAACGGCGAGCAGCCGGCGATGCTCACGGTGAAGCTGCAGCGCCCGCACGTGAAGCCCGATCTCTGCATCGGCTGCGGCGCCTGCGAGAAGGTCTGCCCGGTGCAGGATCAGCCCGCCGTGTACATCACGAGCGTCGGCGAGAGCCGATCCAAGTCGAACGTGATCCTGCTCGAGAACACGAACTACAACCAGAAGTCCTGACTTCCGTAAGTGACTGATATTGCTAGATAATATCCCAGGCTGAATTTTCAGGGGCAAGAGAGCTGTCCGGTGAAGCTTCGGGCTCGGATCCGCTTACGTGGAAGGGGTTTCGGGGCCCTCCCGAGGGGTCAGAAGGAGTCAGGGAGGACCGCTCGTTTATTACGTTCCGGATACAGCGTCAAAACCGCGGGCAGGGCGGGATTATCGAGGAATTACGGAGACCTGGCGGATACTGAGTGAAGGAATGGGTGGGTGGAGGTGGTTTGAGCTCAAGTTTTCAGAGCCTGTCCAACGAAACCCGGGGGCTGTTGGTTCGGTTTGCTCGGAGACCGTGATGCGGTCTCGGAATGAAGAACCGAGAAGGTCAGCCCCTCACCGTCAACGGCGTGCACTACGTGGTCCTCACCTCTGAGGGGACTGCCATGAGTGCCTTGTGGTGCCCTCCTCCGGCACCATCGTGTGGCTTGCGGAGGGATGGGACTTGAAGGACTGACCTATGGCATCGCCAGCGACGGCGGGGCTCAAAGCCAGTCGTCCGCGTTCCAAACGGTGAGGAAGTCTTGCGACCACATGGGCTCAACGGTGATGTTGACCTCGTGCCGACGATGACCGAGAGCGTGCTCCAGCATGGCGACGAGGCGTGAGACGTCGGGATGGCTCTTGTTCGGACCGAGAACGATCCGGATGTCCGTTAGGTTCTCGTTTTCCCGGATTGCCCGTAGGAGCTGACCATTCATCCGTTCTCTTCATCGTCGGCCGCGAGGAATGCGGCGATCGCATCGGCGCCAGCGCGAAGTTTGGCGAGTCCGCGTGAGATTGTGATG
>JAYTHX010000514.1:0-8096 GCA_043732195.1 Polyangiaceae bacterium | reverse complement strand
AGCTTGTCGAAAGCCGCCGCAGCAGAGACTCGTCGCACGACCGTACTGATCCGTCGCGTCCTCGACGCGCGTGATCTGAAGGTCGTCTATCAACCGCTCGTCGACCTGACGACGCGGAAGATCTTCGCGTACGAGGCGCTCGTGCGGTCGAAGGCTTCGGACTTCGAGAGCCCGATGGCGCTCTTCGCCGCCGCGGTGGAGCACAACTGCACCGGCGAGCTCGGTCGCATGATCCGCGAGATGGCGGTCGACGGTTGTCCGTCGCACCCGCTGTTCCTCAACATCCACCCCGCCGAGCTGAACGAGCGGTGGGTCGTCCAGCCCGACGACCCGATCTTCCAGCACAGCGAGGACGTGTACCTCGAGATCACCGAGGGCGTTCCGCTCTCGCATTTCCGGCTCTGCCAGAGCGTGCTGCGCGAGGTGCGTGGGCGCGGCGTTTACCTCGTGGTCGACGACCTCGGCGCCGGCTACTCGAACCTCAAGTACATCGCGGACCTCCATCCGAAGGTCGTGAAGCTCGATCGCGACCTCATCATGGGGCTCGTGAAGGACACGCGGATGTTCAAGCTGGTGTCAGCGATCGTCGTGCTCTGCCGCGAGCTCGACGCGCTCGTGGTCGCCGAGGGCATCGAGACCGTCGAGGAGCTCGAGGCGGTGCAGGAGGCCGGCGCGCACTTCGGCCAGGGCTACCTGCTCGCGAAGCCCGCGTTTCCGCCGCCCGCGATCACGTGGCCGGGCGCGGTCACGTCGACCCGCAAGGTCACGGGCAACAGCGGCGCCCCGACCTCGGCCCCCACGTCGAAGCGCGGTCGCTAGCCCGCGCGGAGCCTCGTGGGGCTCCTCGTGACCAAGCTGGATCGAAGCGGATCCGCTCTTTTCGACTCGAGCCGCCACAACGTCGCGGAATTGCTTCGTGCGCGTACGGCACGGGAAGCGCACAATGTGGGCATGGGCGGAGGTTTGTTTCGTTCGGGTGGCGCCGCGATCGCGCTCGCTACGCTCTCCGCATGCTTCGCCCAGCAGGGCGCGCCGCCGCCCGACGCCGCGAGCGAGGACGAGCTCCGCTTCCGGGCCGGGCCCGTCGACACCTCGCTGCCCGACGTCGACTCCATCGGCTACGATGGTCGACCTGCGCGTGAGCGACGTGCCCGGTCGCGAGACGTTCACCGCCGATGTGAAAGGCTCGTACGTCGCTACCCGCGACATCGAAGAGCTCACGCTCGACTTCGACGGCAACACCATCGACGACGTCACCATCGGCGGTCGCTCCACCACGTTCCGGCGCGACGGCGCGCACCTGATCATCAAGCTCCCCACGCCGGTCGGCAACGGCCGCTCCTTCACGTCGCGCGTGCGCTACCACGGCGCCGTCGTGCAGGCCGACGGCGCCAACCCCAACGACTTCGCCGCGTTCGGCGGCCTCAACGTCCGCCAGAAGAACGCCGAGCAGAAGCGCATCTTCTCGAGCCTCAGCTGGCCGAGCAAGGCTCGCCGCTGGCTGCCGCTCCGCGATCACCCGAGCGATGGCGCGATGCTCGCGATGAACCTCACCTTCCCGAAGTCGTTCACCGTCGTCTCCAACGGCAAGCTGACCGCGAAGACCGACGGCGCCGACGGCACGAGCACGTGGCGTTACGAGGCGCTCACCCCGATGCCCGCGTACGACTTCCACGTCAGCGCCTACGAGGGCTGGAAGGTCGACACCACCGCCTCGCGATCCGGAATTCCGATCGTCACGTATCTCTACGGCAACGCGCACCGCGCCCAGCAGGCGGTCTACGGCGATCTGCCGAAGGCGCTCGACTTCTACGAGGCCACCTTCGGAAAGTACCGCTGGGGCACCGCGAGCTTCATCGAGGAGCCGATCTTCGGCGGCGGCATGGAGCACGCGTCGGTCGTCAGCATGGACGAGACGCTCTTCCCCGATCGCGTCGAGGCGCGGAAGACGGCTTTTCACGAGCTCGCTCATCACTGGAGCGGCAACCTGGTGCGCATCCGCACCTGGAACGACTTCTGGCTCAGCGAGGGCTTCACCGAGTACCTCACCGCGCGCTTCGTCGCGACGAACGACGGCCCCGACGCGAAGAAGCAGGTCTTCCGCGGCTACCTCACCGAGGCGCTCGCCGCCGATCGCACGAACCCGCATCCGGTGCGGCCCGCCGATCCCGAGCAGGACGTCCTCACGATCTTCGACGCCATCTCCTACCAGAAGGGCGCGCTGGTCCTGCATGCGCTGGAGCGCGTGGTGGGCGAGGAGCAGCTCACCGCCTTCCTCAAGGACTGGTTCGATCGTCACGCGTTCGCGGCCGTCACCACCGCCGATCTCGAGCGGGAGCTCTCCGCGGCGTCGGGCGTCGACCTCTCGAAGTTCTTCGCCGGCTTCGTGTACGGCAGCTACCACCCCGAGGTGCGCGTCACCTTCGCGGCGGCGGGCGCCGAGACCGAGGTCAAGGTCGAGCAGCTCCAGACCAAGGGGCCGAGCAGCGGGTTCGTCTTCCCGCTCGACGTCGACCTCGTGGACGAGGCGGGCCACGGCGAGCGCATCACCGTCGACGTCACCGGCAAGACGACCACGAAGCGCGTTCGCCCCGCGCACGCGCCCACCTCCGTGATCGTCGACGCCGACGAGCGGATGCTCGGCACCGTGGCCTGCGGCGCCTCCGCCGGCGGCGCCGGCACGTGCAAGGAGGGCTTCCGCTGCCAGGGCGGCGCCATCTCGGTGTGCGTCCCGAAGTGAACCGCGCGCTGTATACTCGGCGGACTTCGAATGAGTGACGACAAGGAGGAGAGGCTCAGAGCGGCGCGGCCCGAGGTGCGCTGGGTGTTCGTGGAGCCGGATACCCGGAAGACCCCCTCGCAGCTGGCGCCGCGGCCGAAGAAGGCGCAGGCGTCCGCGTCACCTTGATCCCGGTCTTCGGGCGCAACGTGATCACGGGGTCGAGCACCGCGGGCTGACTCGCCACCAGATCGAGCCGCTGCTCGCGGACGATCATGGCGAGGAGGATCTGCGCCTCCATCATCGCGAAGTGGTTGCCCACGCACGTGCGGGGGCCGCCGCCGAACGGGATGTACGCGTAGCGCGCCCGCCCCGCGGAGCGCTCGGGCAGGAAACGCTCGGGGTCGAATCGCTCGGGATCCTCCCAGTGATCGGGATGGCGGTGAATGACGTACGGGCAGATGCCGATGATCGCGCCCTTCTCGATGGGATAGCCGCCCAGCGTGTCCGCGGCGATGGCCTGGCGCTCGAAGACCCACGCCGGCGGGTAGAGGCGCAGGCCCTCCTCGATCACCAGGCGGGTGTACGAGAGCGACTTCACGTCCTCGAGGACGGGATCGCGGTCGCCGAGCACGCGCACCGCCTCCTCGCGCACGCGCTGCTCGATCTCGGGATGGCGCGCGAGGAGATGGAACGTCCACGAGAGCAGGTTCGCGGTGGTCTCGTGGCCGGCGAGGATCATGGTGATGATCTCGTCGCGCAGCTCCTGGTCGCTCATGCCGGCGCGGGCCTCCGCGCTCGCCTCCGGATCGCCGGTGGCCGCCATCAGCATGCCGAGCAGGTCGTTTCCGAACTCGCCGCTCACGGCGGCCTGCGCGCGACGCTCGGCGATGAGCCGGAACACGACGTCGTCGATGGTCTTCTTCGCCTTCTTGAAGCGCAGGTTCGCGGGCGTGGGGATGGAAGGCGGGATCGGGAACATCGACTCCGCATAGGCATTCGCCCAGTGCATCGCCACGTCGAGCGCCTGCCCCACCTCCTTCGCGTCGCCGTCGACGTCGGCGGAGAAGAGCGTGAGGCCGACGATGCGGAACGTGAGGCGCATCATCTCGACGTGGATGTCGAACACCTCCGCGCCCGTCGGCTCCGCCTTCCAGCGCGCGAGCATGTCCCGCGTGGCCTTCGACATCTGGTCGGCGAACGCCGCGAGCTTGTCGCGATGGAACGCGGGCTGGGCGAGCTTGCGCTGCTTGCGCCAGTGATCGCCTTCGCTCGTCAGCAGCCCCTCGCCGAGCATGATCTTGAGCCCGGCGTAGTTGCGGCTCTTCGTGTAGCCCTTCGGGTTGTCGACCAGCACGTGCTTCACGACGTCCGGATCGCTGACCAGGTAGTAGACGTACGGCCCGAACTTGAGGCGCACGACGTCCCCATGGTCCTTCTGGACGCTCGTGAAGAAGGACAGCGGATCGCGCCACGCGGGGAACACGCTGCCGAAGTACGGGAGGCCGCGCGGCCCCGGCGCGACGAGTCCCGCGCTGCTCTTGCCGACGCCTCCGATGAAAGCTTCCGTCATGGTCTTCGCCCTCGCTGGCCAACCTGCATTGAACGTGAGACATTCCTCATGTTCGAGCCACAGAATCTGAGGCACGCCTCATGTTTGTCAAGGCGCCGCCGCCCATCCGATGAAGAAACGCGCGTCGACCCCCGAACCGCAGCCGGCCGCGCGACGGATCCCCACCCAGGAACGCGCGAAGAAGCGCTTCGCGGCCATCCTCGACGCGGCGGCCCAGGTGTTCGCCGACGAGGGCTACGAGGCGGCCACGATGGAGGCCATCGCGGCGCGGGCCGAGACGTCGATCGGGTCGATCTACCAGTTTTTCCCCAACAAGACGGCGCTCTTCCACGCGCTCGCGCGGCACTACCACGAGAAGCTGCGCGCCTTCTTCGACTTGCTGCTCACGGGCCCGCTGCTCGAACGGCCGTGGGCGGAGATCCTCGACTCGGGCATCGATGCGTTCCTCGCCTTCCACGCCCACGAGCCCGGGTTCCGCGCGGTCTGGGTGGGCTTGCACCTCACCGACGAGGTGGTCACCGAGGGCGAGGCCATCAACCGTGACTTCGCGTTGCGCATCGCCTCGATCATCGAGGTGAAGCTGCCCGCCGTTCCCGCGGCGCGCCGCCAGACCATCGCCACGCTGATCGTCGAGATCCTGACCGCCGTGATCATCGCCGGCGCACGGCGGCCCGCGGAAGCTGGATCGCTCATGGACGAGACGAAGCTGCTGCTCCGCGGCTACCTGGATCCCTACGATGCGGTACGATCTACGCGATGAAGAGCGTTCGGCCGAAGCCGCTCGGACCGCCGGTAGGAGGCGCGCCGCTCACCGCCGAAGAGGGCTTCGTCCTCGCGCGCATCGACGGGACCCTGTCGGTCGATGACCTCGTCGCGCTCACCGGGATCGACGAGCCGCGCGTCCAGCAGATCGTGACGAGGCTCGCCTCGCGTGGCGCGGTGGCGCTCGACGGGCCCGCGTCGCCGTCGTCCGGGTACCTGCCCGATCACGGCTCGAACCCCTCGCTGCCGGGCACGGAGACCACGACCCTCGCCGACTTCGCGGCCGCGCTCGGCATGGACCCGAGCGCATTCGCCGACGCCGGACGCGGCGCCGTCGAGCAACCCGTGCGCAAGACGCTCGTGGAGACGCACGCCGGGTCCCCCTTGCCCGCGGTGCCGCCGCTGCCGGAGCCCGAGCCCGGCCCCGCGTCGGAGCCCGAGTCCGGCGATCAGCTCATCGAGGTGCGTGACGAGGAGGAGCTCGTCGTCGTGCCCGACGAGGACGCCGGCGCCGATGCCAGCGCCGACGACGAGGAGTCCGAGGAGGCCCGCGCCGCGAAGGAGCAGGACTACCGGAAGCTCTACGAGAGCCGCTTCCACGTGCTCACCGTCGACGTGCGCGTCGGCGTCGCGAAGACCGTGCACGGCATCGATCTCCTGGCGCTGTGCCTCGATGCCGACTCGCGCGTCGTCGCCGCCATCCTCGAGAACGCCACGTGCGGCCTCCAGCACGTGCGGCTCATCGCGCTCCACCACCGCACGTCGACCGGCCTCGAGATCGTGACGCGCCGGAACGACTTCCTGCGCGACACGCTCGTGGAGCGGCGCCTGCTGCGCAACCCGATGTCCGGTGACACGGTGCTGGGGCGCGTCTTCGCGTCGAAGCGCGTGTTCCAGACCTACAAGATCGCCATCGACCGCGACGTGCCCGAGCTGACGCGCACGAAGGGACGCGGGTTCATGCGCCAGAAGTTCGGTCAAGCGGCGCCCGAGGAGCGCGCCGACCTCGTCATCCGCACCGAAGGTCGCTGCCTGGTCCTGATGACCGGCTGCACGTTCGACGCGAAGACCACCAGCATCCTGTGCGGGCGGCCCTACAACTCGGTGCTGTTCATCCAGAACCTGGCGAAGTTCTCGGCCACGCCGCCCGCGCTGCTCGCCCACCTGGTCAAGCAGCCGTTCGTCCGCAAGATCGCGCCGCTGAAGAAGCTGCTGCTCCAGCACCCGAACATGCCCGGCGACGTGAAACGGCAGATGTGACCCCGCCGGTGGCGCCGCGCGCTTCAGTGAGGCGTCGGGAACGTCATCGGGATCGTGAAGGTCTTCGCCGGGCACTTCGAGGCCTCGGGGAGCGGCGTGGCCTTCACGACCTTCAGCATGCACTGGGCGACGGGATCGGGGAGGGTCTTCGCGGTGATCTTGATGGCCTTCACCTTGCCGGCAGGATCGATCTCGACCGCGATCTTCACCGTTCCCTGGAGGTTCGGGTCCTTCTTCTTGCCGCTCGCGTAGCAGTCCTTCAGCTTTGGGCGCGCGCGCTTCTCGAAGTCGACGCCCACCGGCGTGCAGTCGTCGGCGGGCGTGGGTGGCGACGACGGAGCCGCGGCCGAGGCCCTGGCCGGCGCCGCGTCGTTCAGCGCGCCGGCATCGAGCTCGGCGAGGTCCGAGGCGTTGACCTCACCGAATGTCTCGACGCCCGCATCGTTCTTGAGTGACTCGGCCGCCGCGGGCGGCTTGCCGCCTCCGCACGAGACGAGCAGGAGGGAGGCGAGCATCGTGGCCGTGAATCGCGATCGCATGCGGGGAGTGTACGCGAGACGAGAGTCACCGCCCTGCCGGAGAAAGATGTCGCCCATGATCTTGCGCGAGAGCGCGCTCTGGCCGTCGAACTCGACGATCTCGGAGTACGTGCGGAGCGCCTCCTCCTGCACGCCGGCATCGGCGAGGACGTCGCCGAGCTGCTGCGCCAGGGTCGGCGTGAGGAAGCCGCGATCGCGGAGGCGACGGCCGTGCGCGAGCGCCTCGGTCCTGGAGCCGCTGCGCGCGAGGAGCTTCACGAGCCGCACCTCGCCCTGCGGATCACCGGGCGCCACGAGCATCGCGGCCCGGAGCCGAGCGAGCGGCTTGTCGGTGCGGTCCATGTCGCCGAGCTCGCGGTCGAGGCGCGGCCAGTCCATGCCGCCGCGGTCTCGCGCGTGATGTACGGCGACGCGAGGTGGTTGAGGATCACCTCCGCCGCCTGCTCGGTGTCGATGCGCTGCTGGACGATGTCGAGCAGCGCCGCCTCGTCCCGCCAGTCAGGCAGCTCGCACGAGGCGTACGCCTGGTCGTAGAGCGTGGCGAGCTCCTGCGCGCTCTGCGTCCTGCGGGCGCGCTTCTGCCAGATGATGAGGCGCTCCGAGAGCGGCCGGGCGGCGACGTCGCTGCAGCGAGAGAGCGCGCGTGAGCGCGATCCGGTAGGCGCTCACGGCGGCATTCGCGATCTTCGGGACCGCGTCCTTGTCGGCGCGGCGCGCCTTCTCGTCCGCGGACGCCTTCTTGTTCGTCTGACGCTGCTCGCCGTCGCGCTCGAGCGTCGCGACCTCGCTGTTCGCCGACGCCGACGCCGACGCCGCGGGCGAAGGCGCTGGCGCTGCGGGCGAAGGCGCTGGCGCTGCGACCGGCGCGCCCTTGGCCATGGCTCGAGGCGCTCGCGCGGCCGGAGGCGGGGGCTTGGAGGCCGAGGGCTCATCGGCGACGCCGTCGAACGCGCGGCCGCCGACCTCGCGGGCCGGTGAGCGAGCGGCGCAGCCGACCGACGAGCGCCTCCGGGCCGGTCTCGCCGGAGGTCGGCGCGCCGTCGCCGACGTACACCAAGGCCGCCTGTTCCTTGCCGTGCAGGCGGGCGAGCGCGGGCTCGAACATCGCGCCGAGGTCGGTCGCACCGCCGATGGAGTGGTCGCTCAGCTTACCGAGGGCGCCTTCGGCGGCGGCGATGCGCAGCTGGCGGGCGCTCTCGTCGCCGCCGGCGGAGGTGTCGACGACGACGACGACGTCGGCATC
>JAYTHX010000513.1:0-22289 GCA_043732195.1 Polyangiaceae bacterium | reverse complement strand
GCGAGCTCGGCATGCGCGACCCCGCCGCGCGCGACGTGGCCGACGGCGCGATGCGTGCGCTCATCGCGATGCGCACCGTGCTCGGCGTGACCGGAGCGAAGGAAGAGGCGTCTTGAGCAAGGGGCTCCGGAACCGCCGCATCGACTCGGTGATCGATGCGGTCGGCGACACGCCTCTGCTCCGGCTGCGGGTGGTGACGAAGAACGCGCCGGACGTCCCGATCTACGCAAAGCTCGAGTTCACGAACCCCGGCGGCAGCGTCAAGGATCGCGCGGCGCTCCGCATGATCCAGGACGCGCTGAAGGACGGTCGCCTCCGCAAGGGCATGACCCTCATCGACTCGACGAGCGGCAACACCGGCGTCGCCTACTCGATGTTCGGCGCGGCGTTCGGCATCCACGTGAAGCTCGTGATGCCTTCCAACGTGTCGAAGGCGCGCAAGGACATCGCCAAGGCGTTCGGCACGGAGATCATCTACTCGGACCCGCTCGAGGGCTCGGATGGCGCGATCGTGGTGGCGAAGAGGATGGCCGCCGAGGATCCGGATCGCCTCTTCTACCCCGACCAGTACGCGAACCCGAGCAACCCGCTCGCGCATTACCACGGCACGGCCGTCGAGATCCTGCGGGACGTGGGCGACCGCATCACGCACTTCGTCGCGGGGCTCGGCACCAGCGGCACCATGATGGGCACCGCGCGGCGGCTGCACGAGCACCATCGGCCGATCCGCTGCGTGGCCGTCGAGCCCGACTCATCGATGCACGGCCTCGAGGGGCTGAAGCACATGGCCTCCAGCCTCGTGCCCCCGATCTACGACGCGACGGTGCACGACGAGCTGGTGGCGGTCACCACCGAGGACGGCTGGGACATGTCCGATCAGCTCGCGCGCGAGGAGGGCCTGCATGTCGGGCACTCCACCGGCGCGAACGTGTTCTGCGCCGTGAGGATCGCCGAGCGCCTCCAGGCGGAAGGCAAGCCGGGATGCATCGTGGCCATCGCGTGCGATCGCGGCGACCGCTACTTCTCCCCGATCAAGTGGGAAAAACGCTACGTCTGGTGAGGGGTCGATGGACGTCGAGAAGCATCCTTGGGTGAGGGGCGGCATCACGATCAGGAAGGCCGTGATGGACCGCGTCGACGACGAGGCCCGCGCCGCGTACGGCCGTGACGAGGAGAGCTGCGGCCTCCTGCTCGGGCCTGGCGCGTCCGGCCCGGAGGCTCTCCTCGTGGACGCCGTCGTACCCATGGAGAACCGCGCGAACAAGCTGCATCGTCTCGATCCCGAGGCGTATCCGCGCACCGGGCGCATGTACTTCGATCTCGACCCGCTGAAGTTCGAGCGCGCGGTCACCGAAGGCGACGGCAACGGCCGCCCTGTCAAGGTGCTCTACCACTCGCATCTCGACGTCGGCGCGTACTTCTCCGAGACCGACGCGCAGGCCGCGACCATGGGCGGCGACGCGCCTTCGTACGACCTCGTCTACCTCGTCACGAGCGTCCGCGCCGGCGTCGTCGACGCCCGCAAGCTGTTCGTCTGGTCGGCCGACGCGAAGACGTTCGTCGAGACCGAGCTGACCATCGCGGGATAGCCCGCGTGCTACGGTTGACAACGTGGAGCGTGCTGGTCGTCGCCTCGTACCGCCGCTCGCGCTGCTGACGTTCCTGGCGGCGTCCGGGGCCGCGGGGGATGCGCGGGCCGACGGCGCCCGCGAGGTCGCGGAGCGCGTGGTCGAGCAATGGCGGGCGGCGGGAGGCCGGGTGATGGCGCTGCCGTCGCGCTTCCTCTTCGACGACGAGACCACGCTCATCCCGGTGCCGGTCGACAACAACACCGGCTGCACCCACGTCGCGCTGATCGGGGCGCGTGGCCTGAGCTTCCGCGCGCGCCTCTCCGATGCCACGAGCGATCCGCTGGCGCCCGAGGTGGGCGGCCGCGCCTCGAGCCTCGCCGGCGTCATCGAGCTGCGTCGCTGCGGCGGCACGCGGTCGATCCGGCACGTCGTGGTCACCAGCGATGCCGGGCGCGGCGCGCTCGAGGTGGTGGTGGCACGGGCGTCCTCGGCGCTGCCGCTGCTCACGTCGGTGATCCCTGAGCGCACCGGAGGCGCATTGCCGCCGGTGCCCGAGACCGGCGCGCTACCCGCGCTGCCCCCGATCGAGAGGCGCGCCGAGCTCGCGGAGGCCCGAGGCAAGCGTGAGGGCGCGCACATCGAGGCGCGCACCGCGCTGCGCGCCGGTGACGACGGAGCGGGGGAGGGCGAGCTCGCGCTCGGCGCTGGCTGCCATCGCGTCGAGCTCTTCGCGCGTGATGGCGAGGTTCGTCCGGGGCGGCGCTTTCGCCTCGACGTCGACGCCGAGCTCCGCGATCCGTCGAACAGCGATCACGTCCTCGCGCGCGACCGCACCGAGGCCCCCGATGCGCGGCTCGAGGCGTGCGTCGGCAAGAGCACGCGGATCAACCTCGTCTTCGCCGGCGCGCCGGCGAACGCCGACCTCACGTCGACGCTCGCGAGCTGGCCCTTGCCGCAGCATCTTCCCTCGCTGTGGGGCGCGGCCACGCGCAGCAAGATGGCGCGCGTGATGTTCACGCGCCACGTCGCGGCGCCGGAGGCCGACCCCGTGTTCCTCGCCGAAGGCAGCTCCGGCACGACGCCCTTTCCGCTCTCGGTCGAGGTGGGAGGGTGCTACCTCGCAGTGGTGGCGCTCACCCACGGGCACGCGCGCTCGCTCCAGATCCGCACCGTGGTCGGCGCCCGCGAGTCGTCCGACGAGCGCGGCGCTGCCGAGGAGGCCGCGCTCAGCGCCTTCTGCGTCAACGCCGAGGAGAGCGCGCGTCTCGAGATCCACGCGCGCGGCACCGGCGTGGGCTGGGGGTTGGCGCTGTTTCGCGTGAAGAGCGGCGTCTGGGAGGCGGGACGATGAAGATCGTGGCGCGTGCATCTCTCTCGCTCGGTCTCGCGCTGGGCGCGCTCGGCTGCGGCCCCAAGGCGCCGCCGCTCGCGCCTCCGGTCGTCGCGGCGCCGCCCACGGCGCCCAAGGTGACGCTGGGGGCGCTCCAGGCCGGGCCGCTGCTCGGCGATCTGCCGGCCCGCGCCACCAAGCTTGGCGCCGGGCCGCTCGCCATCGTCGCGTCGGGACCGATGAGCGAGGGCGAGCGGCTCGGCGCGTTCGTCGAGATCCCCGCCGACCAGTGCCTCCTCGCCTACGGCCGCGCGTCTGGCTCGCTCGAGGACATCGACCTCGCGGCGTTCGCCGAGGAAGGCAATCCGGTCGCGGTCGACGAGGGACCGGACCCGAAGCCCACCATCCTGCTCTGCCCGCCGCATCCTGCGCGGGTGTACGTCGCCGCGCATGCTGCGAGCGGCGAGGGGCTGTGCGTGGTCGGCGCGCAGCTCGTCCCCAAGGATCGCGCGCTGGAGGTCGGCCGCGCGGCGGGCGCGCGGGGCGCCGCGGGCGCCGCGGCGCGCACTCCCGAGGCCTGGCCCGGCCTCGACGAACAGGTGCGCGTGCACCGCAGCGCGATCGGTGGCACGTGGGAGGAGCAGCGCCGCGTCGCCATCGCGGCGGACATCCGCGCGGTCTCGGCGGTCGCGTTCAGCGTCGAGGAGGGCGGCTGCAGCGATGCGCTGGTCGTACCCGACGAGGACGTGGCCGTCGTCGATGTCGACGTGCTCGACGCCGACGGCCGCCTCATCGCCCGCGCGAAGGACGGCGGACCCGCGCGCTCGGTGACGGTATGCTCGCCCACCGCCATCAGCGGCTCGCTCCAGGTACGTCCGCACGTCGGCCGGGGCCTCGTGGCGGTGGTGGTGGCCAAAACGAAGGCCGGCACGGCGCGAGAGCTGCTGACGCGTCCCGAGGTGGCGTGGGCGGTACCGTCGCAGCCCCTCGAGTCGACGCGCGCCGCGCGCAACGCCGCGCTCGCGAAGGCCGGATACGCGACGCCGACCTCCTCGCAGAACGGCCAGCTCCAGCTCGGCCGCCGCGCCACGGTGCCGGTCGATCTCGCCGGGACGAACGGGTGCACGCGCCTCGACATCGTCGCGGGCGCGCCGCTCGCGCTCGTGGAGGCCGCCGTCTGGGACGACTCGGGCGCGCTGCTCGGGACCGCCGAGGGCGGCGCCGACGCCACGGTGTTCGCGTGCGGCAAGGGCAAGGCGCGGATCGATCTCGGCGCGCGCGGTCGCCCGGGACCGTACACGGTACTCACGCGCGTCGAGCGCTGGAAGGATCCGCTCTTCGCTGCGCATCCGCTCGCCGCGGGGCGCATGCTGGGCCGCGCCGCGGTGGGCCCGACGGCGCTGCACGAGGGCACGGCGGGCGCGGTGAAGCACGCCGTCCTGGATGGCGCGCACCAGTACGTGCAGAATGCAACTGTTCCGGCGAACCAGTGCCTGCGCGTGTCGTTCGGTGTGGAGGGCGAAGGCACCGGCCTCGAGGTGCGCCTGTTCGACGCCTCCACGAACGAGGAGCTCGATCGCTCGCACGGTCAGACGGCGGCGGCGGTCCGCGCGTGCACGGCAGGCGCGGCGCGCAACGTCCGCATCGAGGCGCGCGCGACGGCCGGCAAGCTCGACGCCGTGCTCGGAGAGCGCACCGGCCCTGCGGCGCCCTGAGGTCGCTACTTCGAGCTGAGCGCGCGCTTCAGAGCGTCGTCGGCGCGGGCCGCGTCGACGTCGGCGAGGCATAGCGTGGCGCCGCTGCGCGGCACGAACGAGATGCTCACCCGCCCACGGTTGCCGGGGATGACGCTGCCGAGCACGAAGTCGACGGCGATCCCCAGGATCACGATGACGAGCCCGGTGAGGAGGAGCGACGGCGAGGCGGCCCGCACGCCGTCGCTGAAGGCGCGCACCCCGACGTAGCTGCCGAGCGCGAGGGCGAGGAGGCCGGCATAGAACGCGGCGCGCGGATACCGCACCTCGCGGACGACGCGCACCAGCCCGGAGCGCACGATCACGTGCTCGCGCTCGCGGAGGATGCGGCCGAGCAGCTCGGTGCGGCTCTTCATGCGGACGCCTGCGTCCGAGAGGAAGACCTCGGCGGGGCGCCGGTAGGCGAGCGCGACGCGCGCCAGCAGGCGTACCGCGTGCATGACGAACAGGATGCCGGTCAGGGCGAGCAGGGTGGTGACGACGGGGCCGCGCGGCGCGGCGATGGCCTCGCCCTCGAGCACGATCTCGCGGGCCGGCGTCGCGGCGGCGGTCCCGGCGAGCAGGCGAGCGAGCGTCGGGTCCTTCAGCTTCGGCGCGAGATCGCTCGCGATCTGGCGCGCCTTTGCCGAGTCGGAGGCGGTGAGGGCCGCGCAGCCGATGATGGCCTCGCCGCGCCCGAGGGACGTGCCGCGCCCCTCGTCGACACGGCGGATGCGTCCGCCGATCGAGGTCCAGAGGTCGTCGGCATCCTCGCCGAGCGCGCGGTCGAGCAGCGGCGTGGCGTCGAAGGCGGTATGGGTCGCGAGCCAGAGCACGTCGCCCGCGAGGCGCTCCTCGTCGTCGCGGCGGTCCTCGGCGATGGCGTGCGCCCAGAGCGCTGCGGCGAGGGCGCGCTCGGCCTCGCCCTCGGGGCCGGTGCCGAGCACCTTGAGCGCGTTGCCGAACGGGGTCTCGGCGTCGGCGCGGGAGAGCTTCGCGTCATCGGCGAGGGCGCCCACCTTCTCGACGTGATTCCAGCCGCTGCGGCGCGCGGCGGCGGCCTCGCCGACGATCTTGTGCGTGATGGCGACCAGGTCGGGCAGGCGCGCGGAGCGCGACACCGCCTCGTACGCGGCGAGCGCGCCGCCGGCCGGGGCGGCCGCGGTGGTCAGCGAGCCGACGCTCTTCGACGCCGCGAACGACGCCGACGCGGGCGCCCGCACGGCCTCGGCCGGGGGCGGCTCCGACGGCTGCTTCGCCGCGTCGGCCTCGGGCCGCTTCTCCGTCTCGATCTCTGCCATGGTCCGCGCGATCAATCGTCTACCCGAACGCCTGCCCCGCGACCACTATTCTAAAATTTGGCCCGCTCCCACCGACTCCGATAGCGGTCGCTGGTGCAGGAGGCGCGCATGAAATCGAAGGCGGAAGTGGTGTCGGAGCTCCGGAGCATGCTGGCGGACGTCTTCGCGGCGAAGGCCTCGGGAGAGGCGTACGGCCGGCTGGCGCGCGCTCATGGGTACGTGGACGGCTTCATGCGCGCGCTGATCGACATGGGCATCGTCACCAAGGCGGAGCTGCTCGACGTGGTGAACGCCGAGCGCGAGCGCTCGAGTGGGCCTGCGATGCGTCCCATGGCTGACCTAACGGGCGCCGCGAACGTCGCTGCGTAGCGACTGCGCACGCTCCTTGCTGATCTCTTCGCAAAAGGAGACCACGTATGAGCCACCCCGCAGTCCCTCAGGGCCAAGACAACCGCAAGCCCGGCCGCTCGTTCGACGATCCGGCGAAGCCGCTCGGCGAGGACATCCTCGCTCGCACGCCGCAGCTGAACACCGAGGCGAACGAGGACTTTCGACCCCGTGAGGCGCAAGCGGACATGCCCGAGAACGGCATCGCCGAGCGTGCGAAGGTGATCTCGGTCTTCCGCAAGGCGGAAGAGTTCATCGCGACGGGGAACCCGCCTGCGAACGACGAGGCCGGCCTGCGTCGCTGCTTCGAGCTCGCCGCGGGACGCGTGGGGCTCACGTTCCCCGAGTACGAGGCGCTGCTCAAGGGCGACGCGGAGCTCCAGGCGCTCGAAGCGAAGGTCCTGGACGCCGCGCGCGCCAACTTCGGCCACGAACCGAGCGAGCCGCTGCCCGCGGGCTGAGGCCGATCGCGTGGCGTGAGAAGGAGACGGGAAAGAGGAGAGCTGAAGCTGCTCTCCTCCCAACGGGAGCACATCTCTCTTCGTCCCGCGATTTCGCGGTTCTCCTTCTCGCGCGCTCGCTACGGCGAGAGGATCGTGACGTCGCCCACGCGACTCTTTGCCGTGTGGTCGGTCTGCTCCCAGAAGTTTGCGACCTTGTCTTCACCCGGGACGATCTGCGGGAAGTAGCCGCCGAACTTGTTCGGCTGCTGCAGCGTTCGGAGGTCCCACTTGTGCGTCGCGCCGCTCTTCGAGCCCGCGGCGCGCCGGAGCGTGCCCACGGTCACGTCCTGGTAGTAGACGGTGATGACGTCGCCCTCGGCCCGGATCGCCGAGTCGTCACCGACGACGTGCTTGCCGTCGGTGATGGCCTTGCCGTCGACCGACGTGCCGTCGTCGATGATCTCCGACTTGGCGGGCTTGCCGCCGACGATGCTGAGGTAGCGGAGCGTCTCGTCGAGCCCGTTCACGTAGCTGACGTGCCACGTGCCCGAGCCGTCGATCTTCAGCGAGGCGGCGATGCCGACGTCGCCCGTGTCGATCGCCGTCTTGTCCTTGCGTGATCCGGTCTCGCCGTCGGCGATGCCGCGGGTCCACTTGCCCTCGCTCTCCTCGGCCAGGGTGACCAGGTTGCCGTGGGGGCGGTCGTAGACGACGATGCCGAGCTTGCCGTTGCCCTGCGCCAGCGAGATGAAGTCGCCGAACACGTCGGGGTAGGTCTGCGTCGCGCTCTTGACCGCCACGCAGGTGGCCTTGCCGGTGACGCTCACGCACGCCTTGCCCATGCCGCAATCGGCGGGAGTGCAGCCGCCGGTGGTCGCCGCGCAGACGCCGGTGTCCTTCGGGCACACCTGACCACCGATGCACGTCGTGGTCGAGCAAGGGTTCTCCTCCTCGACGGCGGCGTCCTCGAAGCGGAAGTCGCCGGTGTCGCCGGGGACCTCGACGTTCGCGCGCGCGACGACGACCTTCGAGCGCGTCTTGCCGCCGTTGCCGGCCTCGACCTGGAGGAAGGCGATGACCGGCTTGCCGTTCACGAGCAGCATCTTCGCGTAGCGGCCGACGTCGGCGTTTGCCGCCTCGCGGACGGTGAACGTCTTCCAGCCGTCGTTCTGGACCGCGAACTTCAGCTTCTTGTTCGTGGCGTCGTAGTAGCTGACCATCGGGTGGCCGTCGGCGCTGACCTGGATGCTCGTGTAGAGCCCCACGTCGTCGCCAGAGTCACTCTCGCCGTTTCGCCACGAGTCCTTGGGGCGGTCGGCGCACGTGCCTTCGGCGCGCGTCGGCAGGCCGTCGACGGTCTCCCACGCAACAGCCGCCTTGCCGAGATCGTACTTGCCGACGACGAGGTCACCCCAGAGCTGGCTGTCGCCCTCGGAGAGGAGCGCGTCGTTGTAGCCCGCGACCCAGATCGTGCCGTCAG
This sequence comes from Polyangiaceae bacterium, assembly GCA_043732195.1. Classification (GTDB taxonomy): domain Bacteria; phylum Myxococcota_A; class Polyangia; order Polyangiales; family Polyangiaceae; genus Labilithrix. The sequence goes on along the minus strand of JAYTHX010000513.1, from coordinate 14,044 downwards.
CCGCCTTCGCGATGGACGTGTAGGAGCCAGGCAGGCCCTGCGGGTTCGCCGCCTTGCACTCCTGCGCGCAGTCGGCGCCGCAGAGCACGGAGCTCGCGTCGGCCTCGCTCCCGCATGCGCAGCCCTGGCTGGTCGCGGCGACGGCGCCGATGGTGCCGATGGCGAGGAGCGTGGTGTTCATGCGCGCGCCGGCCGCGAGCGTCCCGGGGACGCGGGCGAGGAGCGCGCGGCGGCGGCGGTACGCGATGAGCGCGAGCCCGGCAAGGCCGAGCGCGGCGGCCGCGAGGCCGTTGTTCGTGTCGCGCGAGGCGGGACCGCCAGGCGTGGAGCAGCCGCAGCCGGAGCCGGCGGAGGCGAGCGTGCCGTCGGCGCGGCCACGGAGCTCCTGCGTGACGGAGCGCACGTTGCCCTCCTCGTCCTTGACCTCGACGTCGAGCGTCGACGCGGCTCCGATGTCGATCGTGGCGAGCTCGGCGACCGGGCGCCACTCGCCCATGGCCGCCCCGTCGAGCCGGTAGCGGCCGACGAGCGTGCCCGCGGCGCTGACGATGTCCCACGCCTTGACCGTGGCGACCGTCGCCGAGGTCGCGGCCTTCTCCACCGTCACGAACGGCGCGACGGCGTCGATGGTGAAGGGAAGGTCGGCGGGCGTGGTGTCCTCGGTCGCCGCTTCACCGACGACGCGCGCCGACACGTGGAGCAGGTGCTTGCCCTGGAGGAGGAGCTGGTCGTCCCTGATCACGACGTGCTTCTCGGTGCTCCACAGCGAGCGCGTGCCGCCGTCAATCCACCACGAGTACTCCATGGCGTGCCGATCGTCGGCCTGGGGCGACGAGACGTCGACGACGAGCTCGGGGAGCGAGGCGCGGTCCATCGTGGCGAGCTGCATGTGCTCGGCGGGGACCTTCTTGGAGACGAGGACCGCCTTCGTATCGGCCTCGAGCGTCGCCTTGCCGGCGACCTTCGCGAGGTTCGCGAAGATGCCGACGAAGTCGTCGGTGCCCTTGGTGAGCTTGCCGATCTTGCCGACCTCCATGCCGAGCCCGAACGACTTGAGCGCGCTCGAGATGTCGATGGGGGAGAAGCCGCTGCCGACGAGCTGCTTGCCGAGGCCGCCGAGGAGGCCCGACAGCGCGCCGGAGACGAGCGCCGGATCATCCATGAGCAGATCGGCGTTCGTGACGCTGCCGTTCGCGACCTTGATGTCGCCGATGCTCGGGATGATCCCGCCATTCGGATTCTTGACCGGGTCCTTGCCGGTCTGCAGGTTCACCGGGATCGTGAGGTCCGCCTGGAACGTGAAGACGCGCACGAAGCGGTCGAGGTGCCAGAGGTAGAAGTCGAGCGCGAACTTCGGGAGCGTGATGCTGAGCAGCGGATCGGCAGCGGTGCCGGCGCCGATCTTCACGGTGGGGGGCGCCTGCGGGCGCGTCGAGATCGCGGCCGCCGCATCACCCTGCTCGAACGTGAGCGTCTTGAGCGACGGGATGATGATGCTGAGGAGCCCCGAGCGCAGCAGGTCGACCTGCTCGCTGGAGACGCCGAGGCAGAGCAGGCCCGAGTTGTAGACGCTGCCGAACGAGTAATCGAGGAAACGACCCGCGAGCGCGATCCCGAGGTGGGGCGTCGTGGCGGTGTCCGCGCTGGTGGGCGCGAGCTCGTCGGGGAGGGGGATGCCGGTCGGGATCTTCAGATCCGCCTGCGGCACGCACTTCGAGGCCGGCTGCGGGACGACGCCGCCGAGCATGCCGAGGGTCATGCCGTTCGGGGTGCGGCCCTGCGCGTTCGCCGCGGCGTTGGGGAACGGCTTCATCGCGCCGCCGGCCGCGAGGCCGAAGTCGAGCGCACCGCTGGTTCCGGGCGAGATGCTCTTGAGCAGCCCCCCGAGGTTCACGTGCGCGTCGGTGCCGAGCAGGGTCGACACGCACTTGTTCTTGTCGGAGTCGAAGACGCAGTGCTTGTTGGCGGCGTCGGGCGAGGTGTTGGTGGGGCAGGGCGGGTTGAGCGCGGGGCTCGGCGCCATGCAGAGCTGGTCGGCGAGCAGGCTCTTCACCTGGCCCTCGAGGCCGCTCTTCAGCGGTCCCACGATGAGGCCCTTCACGAAGCCCGAGTCGGTGATGGCGCTGCAGACCTCCGTGGCGAAGCCGCAGCTCGAGCACACGCGGACCTGGTTTTCGCTGAGGCCGCTCAGGTCGACGGTCGCGTTGCCGACGTCGATCTTGGTGTAGCCGTTGCGCGGGGCCGTCGTCTCCTCGACGAGCGGGATGGTGATGCCGATCGGGAGCGCGTGCGGCGTGACGCGCGGCTTGCCGTTGTCGCAGTCGCCATCGCCGTAGCCGATGTGCAGCGTGATCGAGCCGAGGCCGAACTCGCCGCCGATGATCGGGTCGGCCCGGAGCTCCGCGGAGATCGGCGTGTCGTCGAGCTTGAGGGGCACGGTCGCGCGGATCTTGATGGCGTTCGGCGTGACGGCGTCGAGCTGGAACGTGGCCTTGCCGAGGCCGACGTCGGCGTGGCACCGCGGGGGATTCGCCTTCGGATCGGGGCCGTCCGGGCACACGTTCGGATCGATCAGGATCTTGCCGATGCCGATGTTGGCGATCTGGGTCTTCGCCGGATCGACGTTCGGGATGTCGAAGCCGAGGACGCCGCCCGGCGCCTTCGTGACGTTCGTCACGATCGCGGGCAGCTCCTTCTCGACGAAGTCGAGACCGGGGCGAGAGACGCGGACGCTCGCGGCGTTCGCGATCGTCTTCTCCTTGGGGAAGCCGCCAGGAAGTGGCGTGGTGCCACCGCAGCCGCTGCTGCACGACGAGCAGCCACCGCCGCTGCACGACGCGACGAGAAGAAAGAACCCGACGCCAAACACGTGGCGAAAGCGAGACAACATGAATCCTCCTGCGCGCGCCTGCGAAGGCGCCCCTCACAGAGTCTAGCGGTCAGGTTGCGTGTTCCCCAGAGGGCTCACGCGCCGACCTCTATCTCGATTGTGACTGACCCCAGCGAAGCCGCCACGAACACCGCATAACGCGACGCGTCTTCGCAACGCGTCAATTCCGTTCCTCACGACGCGCGCAGCATCGCAAAAAACAGGGAAAACGCGAGTCTCTTTTGAGCCGGCAGCGAGACGAGATTCACGGGAGCCTCCGAGCTCCAGTGACTCGCCCTCGCTCAGTCGGCGTCCGCGGCGTCGGCCGCGTCGGCGCCGGAATCGCCGCCCGCGTCGGGCTGGGCCGACTCGCCCGAGCACGCAGGGAGCTTGCCCTTGCCGTCGTAGATCTTCACCGCGCTCGCGGCGAATGTCGCGGCGAGCCACATGCTGTCGGCGCAGCCGCCCGCGCTCTTCGTCGTGGAGCAGAAGTCGCCTTGGTAGGTAATCTTACCTTGTGCGTCGCGCGCGCACTTCGTGCCATTGTCGCCACTGAAGAACGCGCAGAGCGACTTGCTGAGCAGCGCGATCTGCACCTGTTCGGCCTCCTCGAGCGTGATGAAGCCGCCGAGCGCGCCGGCGGTCTTCCACTTCGAGCAGTCGGGACCGTCGGCGCAGACCGAGTCGAGCGCGTCGGGGTTGACGGTGCCGACGCAGTTGCCGTCGGCGGAGAGCGTGACGTCGGAGACCTGTATGTCGGTGATGGGCAGGATGATGACGCCCGCGAGCGTGGCGTCCGTGAAGATCGGGATCTTCACCTTCTGGCGGTCGACGGACTTGAAGGTGTCGCCCGTGAACTCGATCTTCGTGGTGATCGGCTCGACGCGGTTCGTGCCGAGGTCGAAGCGCGCGAAGCAGAAGCCGGTGCCCACCGCGTCTTCGGAGGGGGGCGAGCCACCGGTGACGAGCGTGTTGTTCTTCTTGTCGATCTGCAAGAGCCAGGTGAAGAGACCTTTGCCGGGCTCGCCGCAGCTCTTCTCCGCGAGATCGATGTTGAGCGTGACGACGTTGTTCTGGATGAAGTCGGACGCCAGCGCCGCGGGGCTCGCGATCTTCAGGCGCCGGATGCGCAGATCGAGCACGTCCCTGCCCTTGTTGTCGGCGAGGGGCAGGCACGTCGACTTGCTACCGCAACGCGCCTCGTCGATGACGCAGCCCTGGTTCGCGGCGCAGCTCGAGTTCGCGGAGTTGTCGCAATCGGCGGGAGGCAGCTTGCCGGGACCGGCCGCGCATGCGCCGCCGCCGCCCGCTGCCTGCGCGGGCGACGTCCGGAGGTGCGGATCGTCCGAGCATGCGAGGACCACGCCCGCCGCCCCGCCGAGTCCGGCGAGCGCGAGGCCCAGCTTCGCCGCGAGCCTCACGACGGAATGCCGACCGGCCCGCCGGTCTCGACGAGGGTCATGAACTGATCCATGCGCTTCTTGAGATCGCCCTGCGTGACGTCGAGCAGGCGGCGCGGGCCGATGCCCTCGACGCAGAACGAGCCGAGCGCGCAGCCGAAGTAGATCGCGCGGCGCATGTGCGGGTGGTCGAGCGAGCCGACGCGCGTGAGGTAGCCCATGAGGCCGCCCGCGAACGAGTCACCGGCGCCGGTCGGGTCGACGACCTCCTCGAGCGGGTAGGCGGGCGCGAAGAACGCGCCGGCGTCGTCGAAGTAGAGCGCGCCGTGCTCGCCGCGCTTCACGATGAGGTACTTCGGTCCGCGCTTGCGGATCTCGTTCGCAGCCTTGACGAGATTGTGGATGCCGGTGAGCTCGCGCGCCTCCTCGTCGTTGATCACGAGGAGGTCGACCTTCTTCATCACCTCGCCGAGCAGCTTGGGCTCGCCGGTGATCCAGAAGTTCATGGTGTCGGCGACGACGAGCTTCGGCATCTCGACCTGCGCGAGCACCTCGAGCTGGAGCGCGGGGTGGATGTTGCCGAGCATGACGTACGGCGTCGACTTGAAGGCCTCGGGGATCTTCGGGCGGAAGTCGGCGAAGACGTTGAGCTGGGTGTCTAGCGTCTCGCGCGTCGACAGGTCCTTCGAGTAGCGGCCGCGCCAGCGGAACGTCTTGCCCTTCGCGCGCTCGACCCCCGCGGCGTCGACGCCGCGCTTCTCGAGGTCCGTGATCACCAGATTCGGGAAGTCCTCGCCGATGACGCCGACGAGGCGCACCGGGCAGAGGAGGGACGCGGCGATCGACGCGTAGGTGGCGGCGCCACCGACCACGTTCTCGAACGTGCCGGTCGGCATCTCGAGGTCGTCATACGCGAGGGAACCGACGATGAGGACAGAGCTCTGGTTCATGGGCGGCCGGCAGCCTAGCTCAGATCAGAGGAGCCAGGCGAGCCGCTCGCGCGCCGCGGACGAGATCGCGTCGGGGGTGGTCATGACGGCGCCCCGGGATGCGCGGTGGGCGATGCTCTTCGTGGGGTCGGGGAGCGAGGCCGCGAGCAGCGCGATCGCCTTCTTCGCGAGGCTCACGTTCTTCTTCATCGTGGCCACGACCTGCTCGACCGTCACGTCGTCGTGGGTCTCGTGCCAGCAATCGTAGTCGGTCGCGAGCGCCAAGGTGGCGAACGGCAGCTCGGCCTCGCGCGCCAGCTTCGCCTCGGGCATCGACGTCATCCCGATCACCGAGACCCCCCACGAGCGGTAGAGCCGGCTCTCGGCGCGCGTTGAGAACTGCGGTCCCTCCATGCACACGTAGGTGCCGCCGCGGTGCACGCGCGTGCCGGTCCTCTCCGCCGCCTCGGTGAGCGCCGCGGCGACGAGCGCGCAGACCGGGTCCGCGAACATGACGTGGCCGGCGATGCCGTCCTCGAAGAACGTGGTGATGCGCTTCTTCGTGAGGTCGATGAACTGATCGGGGACGACGAGATGACCGGGCTCGATCTCCTCCTTCATCGAGCCGACCGCGCTCACGCTCAGGAGGTGGGTCGCGCCGCTCTTCTTCAGCGCGCAGATGTTCGCGCGGTAGTTGATCTGGTGCGGCGGCACCTTGTGACCGCGCCCGTGGCGCGGCAGGAAGAGCAGCCGGGTGCCGCCCTCGAGCGTACCCTCGACGAGCACGTCGCTGGGTGCGCCGAACGGGGTCTCGACGGTGAGCTCGCGCACGTCGCGCAGGCCCTCCATCTCGTAGAGGCCGCTGCCGCCGAGCACTCCGAGCGTGTAGGTCATGCGTCCCGTCTAGCGGCCCTGCGGCCCGACGCCAAGAGACGACGACTAGAGCTTCGCCATCTTGAGGAGCCGGCCGTTGGCGCCGCTGCGCCCGCCGAACTCGAGGAGGTAGATCGCCTGCGCGTCCATCACCAGCGCACCCGCGAAGTGGAGCTGGTCGACGAGGCGCACGGGATCGCCGACGCAGCCGGTGACCGGGCAGCTCAGCACCTCGCCGTCGCCGTTCGAGTCGATGCCGCTCACGGTGCCTTCATTCGACCAGTACAGGTTCTTCTCGTCGGAGAGCACGCCGAGCGAGCGCAGGTTCTTGGTGCCGTAGGTGGTGCGCGTGGCGGGCGCCGACTTCAGCGCGCCGATGACCTGGCCCTTGCCGTTGAGGTCGGTGAAGGCCCAGTAGAAACGCTGGCTGTCGTTGGTCACGAAGCCGTACAAGCTGGAGACGAGCGGACCGACGGCCTCGCCGGTGCCGCCGGCGATCGGCACGCGCTCGAGCGAGTTCTGGTTGCTGTTGTAGTAGACGTGCGTGGCATCGGCGGAGACCGAGAAGGGCTCGTTCAGCCCGGTGATCAGGCTCTGGTCGCCGGTGCCGTCGACCTTCATGCGGCGGATGTCGCTGTCGCTCGCGTAGTAGAGATAGCCACTCTTCACGTCGAGGTGGCGCGTACGGCCGACGAGCGAGACGAGCTTCTTGTCGGTGCATGCCGGGAGGGTGCACTTCCAGACGCCTCCGAAGTTTCCGTCGCCCGCGTCGCCCAGCGTGTCGTCGGCCGACCAGAACAGCGTGGTGCCGGAAACCGCGACGCCGACCAGGCTCGACCAGCCGGTCACGAGCGTGTCGACCTTGCCGCCTGTCTTGGCGATGCGGAGCACGGTGCCGCCGTTGACGGTCGAGATGTAGACGTTCGCGTCGTCGAGCGCGAGCGCGCCCGGCGCCGCGAGCGATCCCGCGAGCGCGATCACCTGGCAGAGGCCAGCCTTGCAGTCGCCGCCGAGGCAGTCGTGACCGCAGCGGCCGCAGTTCGCCTTGTCGATCTGGAGGTCGGTGTTGCACGTGCCGCCCTCGCCGCCGGTCTCGGCGAGGGGGGCGTCGGTGGCGCTGCCCTCCAGCGAGCTGTCGGTGCCGCCGGGTCCGCCGGCGCTCGGATCGAGAAAGATGTCGTTGACGCCGATGAGCGCGCTGCAGCCCGTCAGCACGAGCGCCGCGACCAGCGCGAGACGAAGGCGCGAGCGGAGCCGCATCAAAAGATGCCCATCACCGCGACGTTGGCCGAGCGACCGTCGGTCGCGGGCACGACGCGGATGCCTCGCTCGTTCCGCGCGGCGCGCGTGCCCTTGTCGGAGGGCGCGGTGAAGATCAGGATCGCGCCCGCGGCGACCGCCGCACCACCGGCGATGAAGCCGATGGTCGAGACGAGCCCGAACCCCTTCGCGCTGTCGTTCGCGCTCACGGCGTCGGTGCTCGCGCAGCCGCCGTCCTCCGGGCATAGCTTCTTCGAGTCGCTGTTCTTGCCCATCGCGATGAGCCCGGTGACGGCGCCGAGCGCCACGCCCGCGACGCCCACGCCGCCCACGATGAAGCCGACCGCGCGCTGGCCCGCGCCCTCGTCACCGCTGTGGACGACGGGCGGCGGCGTGACGGGCAGGGGGGTCGGCGGCGGCGGCGGAGCCACCGCCGCGACGGGCACGTTCTCGAGCTTCGGCACGACCACCTCGACGCGGTCGCCGTCCTTCGCCACCTTCACGCTGGTCTTGAACGTGGTGCGCGACGGCGCGCTTGCTTCCACGCCGTGCGAGCCGACGTCGACCGGGATGGGCGTGCCCCAGCTCGCCGGGGAGGTCGGCGCGCCGTCGCGCGTGACCTCGATCTTGTCGGCCGGGTCCTGCACCCTGATGGTGAGCTTCGCGAGCTTCGGCTCGAGCGCGGCGGCGCGCTGCGTCGCGAGCTTCTGCCAGTCGGCACGCCCGAGCGCCTGCGCGGCGGAGGCGGCGTCCTTGAACGTCGCCCAGGCGCTCGCGCTCTGACCGTTCTTCGCGTAGCAGTCGGCAAGGTGGATGAGCGTGCCGGCGCCGCGATCGAGGCGGTTCGATTCCGCGAACTTCGGGCACGCCTCCGCGAGCTTGCCGACCGCGGCGAGCTTCTTCGCCTCGAGGAAGAGCGCCTCGGCGGCGGCCTCGTCGCTCGCGAGCGCAGGAACGGCGCGCATCGTGAACGCGGCGAGCGTGGCGGCGAATACCGCGGGACGAAGGCGTGAGGGGAGACGGCGCATGGAGCTCACGGCTCGATGGTACGTCAGCGGCGTCCGATGTTGCTCAGATCGTCAGGTTTGGCGCCAGGGGTAGGAGGCCCCGGCTTCGGGAACTTCCCTCCCGGAGGGGGCGCGGCGCTGACCGGGACCTTCGGCGGCTTGTCGCGTCCCTCGCTGGTCGGCACGCGGCCCGAGGGCAGAGAGGAAGGAGCCTCGGCGCTGACCGTGGCGACCGGCTCGAGCGCGGTGCCGGGCACCGCCACGGTGGCGACGGGGATGAGCGGCGGGAGATCCTTGCGGCCCGGCGGCAACGCGATCGAATCGCCGGGCGTCGTCGCGGCGGCCGGATCGGTGCCGGGGTGCTTCTTGCTGTAGAGCACCGCGCCCGTGCCCGCGGCGGTGAGGAGCACGACGAGGCCGATCGCCGAAGCGATGAGCCGCGCGCGCGAGCGCCGCGGCGCCTGCCGTGCGTCGACCTGCGTCTCGCCCCACGCAACCGAGGTCCCTCCCTGCCCGATCGCGCGGCGCGCCGAGGAGCCCGCGGGCGGCTTGTCGCCGCGTTGCATCGGCATCCCGGAGGGCCCGGCGAGCGGTCCCGTTCCCGAGCCCGAGGACGCGGAGAGATGCGCGTACGGACCCGAGCCGGTATCGGAGGGCGGCAGCGCGCGCGCCGAGCCCTGCGCGACGCGTGAGATGCGCTCGGCCATGCCCGCCACGACGCCGCTGCCGAAGGGCGCGATCGCCCCGACCAGCTCCGCGATGCTGGAGAAGCGCTCCTCGCGGCGCTTCGCGAGGCAGCGATTGATGGCGTAGACGAGGCCCTCGGGCACGTCCGGCCGCTCGTTGCGGATCTCGGGGGTCGGCTCCATGAGCACGACGGCGACCAGCTCGGTCACGGTGACCGCCTGGAACGGCACCTTCTTCGTGAGCAGCTCGTACAGGATGACGCCGAGCGCCCAGATGTCCGTGCGAACGTCGACCTCCTTCGAGGCGCGCAGCTGCTCCGGGGACATGTAGCTCGGCGAGCCGATGATCTCGGTGGTGCGCGTGAGGGACATGTCCTCGGCGCTGTCCTCGGTCTTGGAGATTCCGAAGTCGAGCACCTTCACGAGCGGCCGGCCGTCGACCGTGGTGGCGAGGAACAGGTTCCGCGGCTTGAGGTCGCGATGGATGATGCCCGCGGCGTGCGCCTCGGCGATCGCCTCGCAGGCCTGGAGCACGTAGTCGACGGCCTCGCCCGGCGGCAGGTGCGGCCCCTGGTCGATCACGTCGCCGAGGTCACGGCCCTCGAGGTACTCCATGACCATGTAAGGCCGCCCGTCCTCGAGCTTCCCGACGTCGAGCACGCGCGCGACGTGCTCGCTGCGGAGGCTTGCCGCCGCGCGCGCCTCGCGCTCGAATCGCCCGAGGGCCTTCGCGTCGGCGAGCGCGCCAGTCCGGAGGAGCTTGATGGCGACCTTCTGGCGGAGCGCCTCGTTGGTCGCGGCGAGCACCACGCCCATGCCGCCCTCGCCGAGCAGCCGCTCGACCCGGTATTTTCCGGCGAGGAGCATGCCCGACGTGACGGACGGAGATTTGTCCTGCTGCGCGTGACTCGTCATCGATCAGGAGCCCGGGAGAGCAGCGCGACGGCAGGCGCGAGGCGATCCCCCGAAAGCCATACGAGCATAACGACGGCGTCCCGGAGCGTCGACTAGTATGGACAACGCCTCATGCGCCCGGAGCTGTTCCGCCTTCTCGATGTAGGTTTCCCCTCCTACTTCGTCCTCCTTCTCTCCGGGTTCCTCTTTGCCACCGCGCTGGGCGTTCTGTGGGCGCGGCGCATCGGCATGAACCCCGACGTGATCGTCGATCTCGGGCTGGCGATGCTCCTCGCGGGCGTGGCGGGCTCGCGTATCCTCCACGTTATCGCGGACGGTTACTTCTGGGATTACGTGCACCTCTGCACCGATCCCGCGCTCGTCGACTGGCCCCTCGAGCGCGCGGAGTGCGTGTCGGCCGCCTACGACGGCGTCTGGGACGCGGCGAAGGGCGTCTGCCACCCGCAGACGCGCGACTGCCTGGCCTGGGCGAAGTTCTGGGCCGGCGGTCTCACGTATTACGGCGGCTTCCTCGGCGCGATGGGCGCCGCGGTGTTCCTCCTGCGCCGCGACCGCTTTCCGTTCTGGAAGGCCGCGGACATGGCGGGCTTCGCGATCCCGATGGGCCTCGCGTTCGGACGCATGGGGTGCCTGCTCGCGGGCTGCTGCTTCGGCTCCATGACCACGCTGCCGTGGGGTCTCTCGTTCCCGCCGCGCAGCCCGGCGAGCGAGGAACAGGCGAAGGAGCACCTCCTCGACAGCGTGCGGATGTGGAGCCATCCCGTGCATCCGACGCAGATCTACGAGTCCGCCGCGTCGCTCGCGATCGCCGCCGTGTGCCTCTTCTACGTGCTGCCGCGCAAGCGCTATGACGGGCAGGTCTTCGCTGCGTCGCTCGTCCTCTATTCGATCGCGCGCTTCCTCGTGGAGATCCTCCGGCGCGACGCGCGCGGCGGCGCGGGCGGCCTCTCGACCTCGCAGCTGATCGGCATCGGCCTCATCGTGTTCGCCGCGCTGATTCATCGCGCGCGGGCGCCGAAGAAAACCGCCGCCAGCTAGCGCGAACGGCCTTGCGTGTAGGGCGGTGTGGTGTAGAACGCGCCGCGAATGAACATGCCTTCGCCCGCGGCCTCTGGACGGAACCTCGCTGACCTCGACGTGCAGCACAGCGCTCCCGGCGTGGCCGCGCCGACCGACGCGGAGCTCGCGGAGGCCTGGTTCGATGCGTCGCCGGCGAGCGCGCGGCGTCCGTCGGTCCCCGGCGCACCGGCGGCGGCGGTGGTCGGCGGGTTCCTCGGCGACGAGCTCGCCGACGCCTGGCTGCGCTGAGCCCGGCGGATCGCGTGCGATCCGATCGCGCCCGCAGAGGCGCCAGGATCCTTCTCTTTGACGGCATTTAAAGGGTCGGAAAACGTGGTCTGGTGTGTGCAACATCGACGTTGTCCTTTTCCCTGGAGCACGCCCGCATGGTCTCTCGTCTTCTGATCGGTCTCGTTCTCGTGTCCTCCGCCGTGGCGTCCGCGGGCTGTACGGTGGAGGCCGAGGCGCCCCCCGAGGAGCCGTTCATCGAGGGCTCGGGCGACGGCAACGGCGCCGACGAGATCGTCAGCGAGCACCAGCTGACCGGCAGCGAGCTGCCCGACCACACCCTCGCGCTCTCGTTCGACGACGGGCCTGGGCCGCGCACGAAGGAGCTCGCCGAGTACCTCGCGACGCAGAACATCAAGGCGACGTTCTTCATCAACGGGCGGAACGTGCCCGGGCGCCAGTCGGCGCTCGATGCCGTGGTCGGCCGCGGGCACCTGCTCGCGAACCACACGCAGAACCATCTCCAGCTCACGAAGCTCACGAGCACGAAGCTGATGAGCGAGATCACGCTCACGGACGACGCGATCACGGCCATCGAGCCCAACGGGCCGTGGCTCATCCGCCCGCCGTTCGGCGCGTGGAGCGGCGCGACGGCGCGCATCGTCAACGGAACGCCGATGAGGAAGTACGTGGGCAGCGTGTTCTGGGACGTCGGCGGCGTGCTCACCGCGACCGCGGCTGCGGACTGGGACTGCTGGGGCAAGAAGCTGAGCGTCGAGAAGTGCGGCTCGCTCTACATGAGCGAGATGCGGACGAAGAAGCGCGGCATCGTCCTCATGCACGACGTACACAGCCAGACCATCGACATGGTGAAGCTCATCGTCCCCACGCTGAAGGCCGAGGGCTGGAAGTTCGCGTCGGTGCTCGATGCGCCCTCGATCAAGCGCGCGCTCGCGAGCAACGCCGCCGGCCCCACGGCGAACGATGCGTGCTCGAGCGCGACGCTCGGGCGGAGCGTCCCCCAGACCACGTGCGTGCAAACGCGCAGCGACACGAAGTGGCATCGCTGTCAGGACGCGGAGTGGCTCGCCGCCTCCGGGCCCGACGACCCCACGTGCACCGGGCAGAAGTTCCCGCTGCCGTGAGCGCGCTCAGGTCGCGGTGGAGCCGCGGCCGAAGCGAAGGATGATGCCGAGCCAGCCGCGAAGCAGGTACAGCAGGTTGATCGCGACGTAGATCCAGAAGAAGACGTCGAGCCGCCCGAGCGCCGCGAAGATCCAGAGGTGGCTCGGGTAGTGGTTGAGGAAGCGCAGGAATCCGGTGACGAGCTGGGCGACGCGCTTGACCGGCGACGTCGCCTTCTTCTCGACGTTCGTCTCGTAGTGCGCCTCGACCGTGGTCGCCTGCCCGGAGAGCTCGGGGTGACGCACGAAGTTCGTGAGCGACACCGCCGACGCGAGCGTCACCGCGCCTGCGATGCCGGCAAGCAGGAAGTACGGCGAGCCGGCCTCCCAGACGTGGCCGTCGAGCGCGTAGCCGCCGGTGCGCCAGAGGCGGACACCGAGCGCCGCGGCGAGCAGCAGCGCCTTCAGCTCGTCGGTGAAGAAGTCGAAGAGGTGACCGGCCTTGGAGGCGATCTTCTTGTGCCGCGCGAGCATGCCGTCCACGCAGTCGAGGCAGTAGCTCGCCTCGAGGATGGCGATGCCGACCAGGCCGCCCACGAAGGTGGGCATCGCGATGAGCACGCCGCCCGCCACGATGAACATGAACAGGTTGATGATCGTGATCTGGTTCGGGGTCACGCCGGTGGGCGCGAGCAGAGCCACCAGCTGCGCCGCGATCGGTCGCATCAGGTACACGTTGAAGACGAGATCGTGCTTCTTGCGCGTCTCCTTGTAGATCGCCCAGCCTTTGCCCAGCATCGGGGCGGAGGTTAGCCCACTCTTCAGGGCGTGAGCGCGACGATGAGCCCGGCAAGCTTCATGGCCGGGTGGTCAGCGCTTTTCCTCCACCAGGATCGACAGGCACGTCACGCAGCCCTCGGCCTTGGCGAACTCCGAGAGGTCGACGGCGTCCACGTCGAAGCCGAGGCCGCGCAGCCGCGCGAGCGTGCGGGGATGCGCCGCCGCCGCGAGCACGCGGTCGTTCACGAGCGCGACGTTCGCCGCGTCGGGCTCGTCGTCCGCGACGTGCACGATGCCGAAGCCCTCGAGGTCGCGCTCGTCGACCCAGCCCGGGCTCACGAGCAAGCGGCCGTCGGGCAGGGCCGTGCAGGCGGTCTTCAAGTGGAGGCAGCTGTCGATGCGTACGCGGCGGAGCGCGTAGCCGAAGCGGCGCAGCACGCCCTCGAGCGCATCCATCCCGGCAGCGTTCGTGCGCGCGGTGGCGCCGACGAAGAGGGTCTTTCCGACGCGGAGCACGTCGCCACCTTCGAGCGTGGCGGGCGCCTCGATGCGCACCACCTCGGCGCGGTGCTGGCGGAGCTCGGGCTCGATGCCCGCCGGCTCGGGGCGTCGCGACGGAGCGCCCATCGCGGTGAGGATCGCGACCTCGTCGAGCACGACCGCGGTGTCCTCGACGAACACGGCATCGGCGTGGGCGACGTTCGAATCGAGTACCACGACGCGCGCCCCCGCGCGCTCGAGCATCGCGCGGTAAGCCTCGTGCTGGCGGGCGGCGAGCGCGAGGTCGATGGGCTGGACGTCGATGAACGTGCGGAGCGCATCGCCCATGAGAGGCGACGGCACGTGGGTGATCGCAACGATGCCCATGGCGCGCGGACGGTAGCAGAGAGTTAAGGTTGTTAATGACCTTGCGC